>CAZBBT010000008.1:0-60388 GCA_964490065.1 uncultured Mesorhizobium sp.
CTCGGCGGCGTGCGCGACGAGGCCGAGATCCGCGGTCACCGCCGCACCTATATCGGCTCGATGCCCGGCAAGGTCATCCAGTCGATGAAGAAGGCGAAGAAGTCCAACCCGCTCTTCCTGCTCGACGAGATCGACAAGATGGGCATGGATTTCCGCGGCGATCCGTCGTCGGCGCTGCTGGAGGTGCTCGATCCGGAACAGAACTCGACGTTCATGGACCACTATCTCGAGGTCGAGTACGACCTGTCCTCCGTCATGTTCGTGACGACGGCGAACACGCTCAATATTCCCGCGCCCCTGATGGATCGCATGGAGTTGATCCGCATCGCCGGCTACACCGAGGACGAGAAGGTCGAGATCGCCAAGAAGCACCTGATGCCGAAGGTGATCCGCGATCACGCGCTGCAGCCGAAGGAGTTCTCGGTTTCCGAGGACGCCATCCGCGGCATCATCCAGACCTATACGCGCGAAGCGGGCGTCCGTTCGCTCGAGCGTGAGCTGATGAAGCTCGGCCGCAAGGCGGTGACCGAGATCCTGAAGACGAAGAAGAAGGCGGTGAAGATCACCAAGGACAATCTCGACGATTACCTTGGCGTTCCGCGCTTCCGCTTCGGCATGGCCGAGACCGACGACCAGGTCGGCGTGGTCACGGGCCTTGCCTGGACCGAGGTGGGCGGCGAACTGCTGACGGTCGAGGGTGTCATGATGCCCGGCAAGGGCAAGATGACCGTCACCGGCAACCTTCGCGACGTGATGAAGGAATCGATCTCGGCGGCGGCGTCCTACGTCCGCTCGCGGGCCATCGACTTCGGCATCGAGCCGCCGCTGTTCGACAAGCGCGACATCCACGTGCACTTGCCGGAGGGCGCCACGCCGAAGGACGGTCCGTCCGCGGGCGCTGCCATGGCCACCGCCATCGTTTCGATCCTGACCGGTATTCCGGTCCGGGCCGATATAGCGATGACCGGCGAGATCACCCTGCGCGGCCGCATCCTGCCGATCGGCGGCCTGAAGGAGAAGCTGCTCGCGGCCCTTCGCGGCGGCATCAAGAAGGTGCTGATCCCGGAAGACAACGCCAAGGACCTGGCGGAGATTCCGGACAATGTGAAGAACGGCATGGAGATCGTCCCGGTCAGCCGTATCGGCGAGGTGCTTCAGCACGCGCTGGTGCGCATGCCGGAGCCGATCGAGTGGGTCGAACCGGCGTCGCCGCCGGCGCCGGCCGGTACAGCAGACGACGCCGGAAAGTCGCTCGCGCATTGAGCATTTTGACGGCTGTGCAACGCACAATGGGAAAGCCGGGCCTCGTGTTCGGCTTTTTTCTTGGAAAACCCCGCAATTCTGCGGTTTTTGCGACCTTCGGCGGCGATTTCGGCTTGGTTGCGGCCACGCTTCTCCCTAAAGTCCGATCCCTGCCGGATGAGTCGAAGAGTTCCGGTTTTCTCATGGAAGGGAAATATTGATGAACAAGAACGAACTGGTGTCCGCTGTCGCCGACGCGGCCAAGCTTTCCAAGGGTGATGCGCAGTCGGCGGTCGATGCGGTGTTTTCCGTGATCACCGGCGAGTTGAAGAAGGGAGGCGATGTCCGGCTGGTCGGATTTGGCAATTTCAGTGTCTCGAAGCGCGCCGCCTCGACCGGCCGCAATCCGCAGACCGGCGCGGAAGTGAAGATTCCGGCCCGGACCGTGCCGAAGTTCTCGGCCGGCAAGGGCCTCAAGGACGCGGTCAACTAAACTTCTTTCCCTTTTCCAGGGATGCGAAAAGCCGGGCTCGTCCCGGCTTTTCTTTTGCGGGGTGGATTGGCTTCGGCTTAGGCCCGGTGGATCGCCTTGTCCTGCCCGGACGGATGCGTGAAATGCTTGAAATGCATCGCCGTGGCCATCTGTTTCAGCTCGATGTCGGCGTGCCGGAAGGTCATTGCGGTGGTGCCGGCCAGCAGCGCCAGAAACAGCAGCAGCGCCGCGCCTTGCCGGACCTCGCGCACGTCGTAGCGGGCGCGCAGCAGCGGTCCGTTGCCGGGCTGCCAGGGCAGGGCCCGCATCTTCTCGTCGGCTTCCGCCTCCGAAGACGCCCATATCACCGCGGTATGTTCCATACCGTCGCAGACATAAGGGCATTCGTACCGGTTCATGGGCGGCAGGATCGGCCCTGAAGAGGGTTGAATTGTGACGGCTTGCCGAAGGAGCGCGCAGGCAGCCGTAGAGTCAGGAAACCGGGATATCTGTGAGAGAATGGCGCGAGTGACGGGGCTCGAACCCGCGACCTCCGGCGTGACAGGCCGGCACTCTAACCGACTGAGCTACACCCGCGCTTACGGCGCTTGCGAACCAGCCGCCCGCGTCGTTGCGCGGTGGATACGGGGTTCACCGGCAGGTGTCAAGCGGGCCGCGCGAGCATTGCGAAAAAGCTTCGCGGGTTTTTTTCGGGGCGACGTAACGGCACCATTTTTCCAAAGCGCGGCCGCCTGCCGTGCCGGTCGCCGCTCGCTCCCGGATGCCCCGGCCCGCTCTTTCCTTCCGGCACGTTCGGTCTTGCGAAGCGAGGGCCGACCGCTTAAAGGTCCGACCGAAGCGGGCGATTAGCTCAGTTGGTAGAGCGCTTCGTTTACACCGAAGATGTCGGCGGTTCGAGCCCGTCATCGCCCACCATTCAATCCGCGCGTTCACTCGTATTTTTGATGTCCATGCGCGTGCTTCCGCCTGTTCGGAGATAACACGCCGTCCGCGTGGAGTTTGGTTTTCTGTGCAGCTTTTCTTATTTTTTCGACTGCGACGGTGGACGGATGGCTGCGCCCAGGCAGTCCTTCAGCTCTTCGATGATTTCGGGAATCCACTTCTCGGTCATCATCTCCAGCGGCGCCGTGAATGAAATGGCGATGTTGACCTCATAAAGGCTCGAACCTGGAACAGGCAGGCCAAGCCCTCCTTCGCCGGGCAGGTAGAAGGCCATGTTCACGGCGTAGCCCAGGCGTTGGGCATCGCGGATCTGTGCCTCCACGACGGTCCGGTCGACATGTTGTACCGAGGGGTGGCTGAGATAGCGCTCGGCGTTGGCTTCCAGCAGTTGCAGGCGCTCGGCCTCGCTCATGATCGACATCAAGGCGACGCTTCCCGCGGCGACGCCCATCGGCACGCGTCCGCCCAGACCCATGGAAAACTGCCGTCGCGGCGAACGCGTCACCAGTTCGGCGCAGACGGCGTCAACGCCGGCCTGGACCATCATATAGACTGAATGCCCGGTCCGACGGGCGAATTCGGTCATGCCAGGTCTGAACTTGAGGACAAGCGGCTCCAGGCGCGCCTGTTGCCGCGCCAGCATCGGGATGGTCGGACCAAGCCGGTAGCGGCCGTGCCTGCCTGCCGGCTCCACGAAACCCTTTTGCAGCAGCGAGACAAGGCTGCGGTGAACCGCAGGCTTCGGATGGCCCACCCCTGCGGCGATATCCGCCAGCGACACGCCTTCGGCGCCGCCATCTCCGAGCACGAGAAGAATGTCGAGCGCGCGAACCGCATTGGTCGAGGTGTTCGACATGCTACATCCTCTAATATTCTAATAATCAGAACATTATATGAAAATCATTTCGATAAAAAGAATTTGTTGACTCGATGCACGGTTTCCGCTGACATTCGCCCCACGAGATGTGGTTTCGGACGAGGGGAGAACGTTCGAAGTCCGCGATGTGAGGGCTTCCCGGTTCCCGCTGGAGTCAAGGCATCGGTTCCCTTGCTTCTCCCGATGCGAGCGGCAAGGACAACCGGATGGTATCGTTCTTGATCAAGCGGCTGGGCTTCGCGGTGCTGACGCTGTTCAGCGTCCTGACGCTGGTGTTTCTGATCGTGCGAATCCTGCCGGGCGATCCGGCCTTGGTCATCCTGGGCGACCAGGCCAGCACTGAAAGCGTGGCTGCCCTGCATCACAAGCTCGGCCTCGATAAACCGCTTCTGGTCCAGTACCTGACCTTCATGCTCAGGGTCGTGCAGGGCAATCTCGGCACCTCGATGATCACCGGCCGGTCGATTACATCCGAGATCGCCAACGTCCTGCCCTACACGCTTGAGCTTACCGTCGCTGCGTTGGTCCTCGGCGTCCTCCTGGGCGTTCCGGCAGGCGTCTGGGCTGCCGTAAGGCGCAACCGTCCGGCCGATTTCGTCCTGCGTCTGGTCTCATTGCTCGGACTGTCGCTGCCGGCCTTCGTCGCCTCCATCATTCTTCTGATGATCTTCGCCATCGACCTGCGCTGGTTTCCCGTCATCAGTTCGGGCGGCGACGGCGGCCTTGTCGAACGTCTGAGGCAGATGGCGCTGCCGACGATCTCGCTGGCCTTGATCATGATGGCATACATTACCCGCGTCACCCGCTCGGCGATGCTGGAGGTGCTTAATCAGGATTTCGTGCGCACCGCCCGCGCCAAGGGAGCGTCGCAGTATGCGGTCATCTGGCGTCATGCGCTCGGCAACTGCATGATCCCGATCACCACGGTAGTTGGCCTCTATCTCGGCATACTGATCGGCAATTCCGTTCTGACGGAAATCGTCTTCTCGCGGCCGGGGCTGGGCAAGCTGATCCTCAATGCCCTGACCCAGCGCGACTACACGCTGCTGCAAGGCATGATCGTCATCTACACGCTCATGGTCGTGGTGGTGAATCTGATCACCGATCTCACCTACGGGTTCCTCGATCCGCGGGTGCAGTACAAATGAGCGACGCGTCTCCACTCGCGACGGTCGTGGCGGCGCGCCCGCAGGCCCGCTGGCAATTCCTGAAGCGGCTCAATCTGACGACCTGGCTTGGCGTGGTCATCGTCGCGGCGCTGATCCTGTGCGCGATCTTCGCGCCGTTGCTCGCGCCCTACGATCCCAACGAGCAGAACGTCATCCTCTATCTGTTGCCGCCGAGCGCCCAGAACCTGCTCGGCACCGATCAGTTCGGGCGCGACGTGCTCTCGCGCCTGCTCTACGGCGCTCGCTATTCGCTCACGATCGGTTTTCTGGCCATCATGGTCGCCCTGGTCATCGGTTCGCTGCTGGGAATGATCGCGGGCTATGTCGGCAACAAGACCGACATCGTCCTGATGCAGATCATGGATGTCGTGCTCGCCTTCCCCTCGCTGATCCTCGGTCTGGCGCTTGTCGCGCTGATGGGCGCGACACTCACCAACATCGTCATCGCCATCGCGTTCACCGCCATACCGGCCTTCGCCCGAATCGCGCGCGCCGGCGTAATAGCCCAACGCGATCGCGAATATGTGCAGGCCTGCCGCGCCATGGGCTTTTCCAATTCTCGCATCCTGTTGCGCCACATCCTGCCGGCGATCGTGCCGGAAATCATGGTGATGGCGTCGCTGTGGATGGCGACCGCGGTGCGCACTGAAGCCTCGCTCGCCTTCATCGGGCTTGGCCTGGCGCCGCCGACGCCGACATGGGGCGGCATGGTGCGGGAAGGCTTCGACAACATCCTCAGTTCCTTCCATCTCGCGCTCTACCCGAGCCTCGCGATCCTGCTGCTGGTGCTTGCCCTGAACCTCATCGGCGACGGCCTGCGCGACGCGATCGACCCCCGGCTGAAGGACGCAAGCTGATGACCGACCGGCCAGTTGTCGAAGTCGAGGACCTTAGAGTCTCCTTCGCGAAGAAACCCGTCGTCCAGGGCGTGAGTTTCCAGATCAGGCCGGGCAAAACGCTTGCCCTCGTCGGCGAATCGGGCTCCGGCAAGAGTGTCACCTCGCTGGCGATCATGCGGCTGCTGCAAGAAAGGATCGCTTCGGTCGAAGGTTCGATCAGACTGGACGGGCGCGACCTGCTGCAATTGACCGAAGTCGAGATGCACCGGGTGCGCGGCGGCCGCATCAGCATGATTTTTCAGGAGCCGATGACCTCGCTGAACCCCGTGCAGACCATTGGGGACCAACTGGCGGAGGTAGTGCGCATCCATCGCGGCCTGAAGGGTGCGAAGCTGCGCGAGGCTGTCCTGGAAATGCTGCGCAAGGTGCGCATTCCGGACCCGGAAGAGCGTATCAGGCAATACCCGCACACGTTCTCCGGTGGCATGCGCCAGCGCGTCATGATCGCGATGGCACTGGCCTGCAACCCCGCGATGATCATCGCCGACGAGCCGACGACGGCGCTCGACGTGACCGTGCAGGCGCAGACGCTGGAACTGCTGAAGGAATTGCAGCGCGAGACTGGCACCGCCGTGCTGTTCATCACGCATGACATGGGCGTGGTCGCCGAAATGGCGGATGACGTCCTGGTCATGCGCCATGGCCGCGTGATCGAGCAGGGCAGCGTCCATGAGGTCTTCAGCCATCCGAAAGACCCCTATACGCGCAGCCTCATCGCGGCGGTGCCAAGCCTCGCCGGCAAATTGCAGATCGATATGGTGGCGGCCCTGCCGGTCGGCGAATTGCCGACCCTGACGGGCGGCGAGCCGGTGCTGGAGGTTCACAAGCTCGCTGTCCGCTTCCCGGTGCATGGCGGCCTGTTCCAGCGCCTGAAAGGCGCGGTCCATGCCGTGGAGGACGTCTCCTTTTCCATCGGCAAGGGCGAGACCCTCGGGCTGGTTGGGGAATCCGGTTCGGGCAAATCCACCATCGGCAAGGCGATCATCAATCTCGCTCCGGTTCATGGCGGCGCGATCAAGGTCTGCGGCGAGGCGGTGGACTACGGCGATCCTCGCAGCCTGGCGCGGATGCGCCGGCAGATCCAGATGATCTTCCAGGATCCATTTGGCTCCCTCGACGCGCGCCAGACGATTGGATCGGCGATCATGGAGCCGATGCAGGTCCACGGCATCGAGACCGGCCAGACGGCACGGCAGAAGATGGAATGGCTGATGGAACGGGTCGGGCTGGACCCCGGCCGCGCGAACAGCCTGCCTCACGAATTCTCGGGCGGCCAGCGGCAGCGCATCTGCATTGCCCGCGCGCTTGCCATGGCGCCGAAGCTTATCATCGCCGACGAGGCCGTGTCGGCGCTCGATGTCGCGATCAAAGGGCAGATCATCGAATTGATGATCGATCTGCAGAAGGAGTTCGACGTCTCCTACCTTTTCATCAGCCACGACATGGCGGCCGTCGAACGCATCTGCGATCGCGTCGCGGTCATGTATTTCGGCGAGATCGTGGAGATCGGTCCGCGCGACGAGGTGATCGGCCGGCCGGGCCACCCCTATACGCAGCGTCTGCTGTCCGCGATCCCCATCACGCATCCGGACATGCGCGGGAGCCGGCCCCGCCGCATCGCCGATACGAGCCCGCCGCGCAGCCCGATCAAGCCCGTGGGATATGCCGCCCCCGCCGCGCATTGGGGCCGGGCCGCCGACGGCCATTTCATCCGCCAGACCATCTGACCAACGGAGTTCCTTCACCATGCACGTCCTGGCGCAACTCGCCGAATTCGTGAGCGGCCATCCGGCCGGTTCGCTTCCCGCCAAGACGCGCGAGGTGATCTCGCTGTTGCTCCTTGACCTGTTCGGCGCCACCGCCGCCGGCCTGCACTCGCCGCTGGCGTCGGCCGCGCGCCAGGCCGCATCGGACGTCTACGGGAAAGGTGATGCCCAGGTCTGGTTGACCCGCATGCGCCTGAGCGTCGCCGGCGCGGCGATGGCCAACAGTGCCGCTGCGAGCGCTTTGGACATCGACGACGGCCATCGCGGCGCCGCCGGCCATGCTGGCGCCGGCGTCATTCCCGCGGCTCTCGCCGTCGGGCAGGCGATGGCCGCGTCGGACGCCGACATTCTCGACGCCATCGCCCTCGGTTACGACGTGGCCCTGCGCGTGGCTTCGTGCCGCCCCACTCCCACTATCGAGACCTATGCCAGCGGCCGATGGGTCGGCTACGGGGCGGCGGCTGCCGTCGGTCGCCTGCTCGGCCTCGACGCCCGCAGGATGGCCCATGCGCTGGCCATAGCCGGCGGCGAGGGGCCAATCGTGTTCCCCACCGGAACGTCGAAATTCCAGGGCAGCACGGTCAAGGAGGGCATCCCGCCGGCCGTCGTGGCCGGGGTGACCGCCGCCTACCGCGCACGTGCCGGAGCCACCGGGCCGGTGGACTTGCTCGACAACGAGGAGCGCTACGACCGCGCAATCCTTCTGAGCGACCTCGGAGGGATATGGGAACTCCAGAAATGCTATCTCAAACCCTATGCGTGCTGCCGATACATGCACGCCGCCATCGACGCCATCCTCTCGCTCCGACAGCAGGGTCGCGACATCAGGCGGCTGCGCATCGAGACTTTCCCCCAGGCATTGCGCCTTGCCAATGAGAGGGCGCCGAGCTCGCTGGAGGGCGGTCAGTACAGCTTCTATTTCAGTTGCGCCCTGGCCGCGCTGCGCGGCAGCGAAGCCTTGCAACCGGTCGGCCTGAGCAGCCTGAACGACCCGGACGTGCTCGGGCTCGCCGGCCGGATCGAATTGGAGACGTCGTCGGATTTCGCGGCGTCGTTCCCGCTCCGCACCCCGGCCCGCGTCCTGATGGACCAGGGCGACGGCATCCAGGAACTGGTCATCGATCATCCCCTCGGCGACGTCGCCAACCCGATGAACTGGGACCAGGTGACGCACAAGTTCACGAATATCGGCAGGGTCAGCCTGAGCGACGGCAGCCGGCGGGGCATCATCGCTGCGGTCGGCGACCTTCATGCCGTCGGGTTCGCTCCGCTGCTGGCGGCGCTCGACGTTTCGGAAGCAGCCAACTGACAATATGGAGGAGAAGACAATGACATTGAGCAGACATCTATTTTCGGGAGCGCTCGCCGTTCTCTTGGCATCCACCGGCTTGGCCCTGTTGCCGGCCCATGCGGCGCAGACCGAACTCAGGGTCGGGGCCGCGGCCGCGGATGTCGGCAACCTCGATCCGCACTTCGCCTCCAGCACGTCTGACCGCACCCAGGTCGCATGGATCTTCGGCGCGCTGGTGCGCTTCGCGCCTGGCTCCACCGACCCGGCCACGATCGAGCCGGATCTCGCGGAAAGCTGGCAGGCGAGCGACGATAATCTGGTCTGGACCTTCAAGCTGCGCCACGGCGTGCAGTGGCAGCACGGCTTTGGCGAGGTCACCGCCGAAGACGTGGTGTTCAGCCTCAAGAAGGCGGCGGACCCCAAGCGCTCGGCCTTCGCCTCCGACTACACGGCATTCAAGAGCGTAGAGGCCGTCGATCCCTATACCGTGAAGATCACGCTCTCCAACCAGGTACCGAGCCTGCTCGGACTGGTGACCAACTATTCGGGCGGCTTCATCATCTGCAAGAAGGCCTTCGAAGAACGTGGCGACGGCTTCACCCGCAACCCGGTCGGCTTCGGTCCCTTCCAGTTCGAATCCATGGAGCCGGGCGTCGCCGTCCACTACACGGCGCACGAGGCCTATTTTCGCGGCAAACCGAAGATCGAGAAGGTCACCTACCGGTTCCTGAACGCCGCCGCCGGCCGCGACCTCGCCTTCACCGCGGGCGAGATCGACGTCGAGGCCGGCACCGCCGACCAGCGTTGGCTACAACGGGTGAAGGCGGCTCCCGGCGTCAAGATCGATATCTTCGATCCTTCCGAGCTCACCGTGCTGCACGTGAACCGGACGCAGAAGCCGTTCGACGACATCAGGGTGCGACAGGCGGTGGCCCATGCGGTGAATGCAGCCGAGATCGCGCAATTCCGGGGACCGGAGTTCACGCGCGTCGCGAAATCGGTCATTCCGTCGAACAATCTGGGCCTCAACCTGGAGCCGGGCCTGCTGCCCTACGACGTGGAAAAGGCGAAGGCCCTGCTGGCGGAAGCCGGATACCCGAACGGCATCACGATCAAGATGATCTCCAGCCAGATGCCGAGCTATGCGACGACCGACCAGATTCTGCAGGCGCAACTGGCGAAGGCCGGCATCAAGCTCGACCTCCAGCCGGTGGAGCATGCCACCTGGCACCAGATGATCCGCAAGGACCTCAGCCCGCTGGTCGACTACGGCGCGGCGCGTTTTCCGGTCGCCGACACCTACCTCACGCAGTTCTTCGACTCCAAGAGCGCGATCGGGCAGCCGGCCCAGGTAACGAATTTCAGCCATTGCAGCGTCGCCGACAAGCAGATCGAGGCCGCCCGCACCGAGGTCGACCCCAAGAAGCAGATCGCGCTTTGGCAGGAAGCCCAGAAGCTGATCGTGACAGACGTCTGCGGCATCCCGGTGACCGAGACGGCACAGGTCTGGGCACGCACCGAGAAGCTCGATTGGGGCTTCGAACTCAAGGGTTCGATGTCGCTCGGGCCGTTGCTGACCGAGCAGACCCACTTCACGGACTGATCTGCATCGTCCGGGGCCGCGCCGCGCGATGCGGCCCCGGATTCACCCGAGCATCGGAAAATGGCCAAGCTTACCTATCCCCAATACACCAATATCTGCGGCTGGAACGGCATGCTGCCGGCGCGCCAGCCGCGTCCGGCGCTTGCCGGCGACCTGACGGTCGACGTCGCCGTCGTCGGCGCCGGCTACACCGGCTTCGCGGTTGCGCGCCGTCTTCAGGAACTCGATCCGCAGGCGCGGATCGCGGTGATTGAGGCGACGACCGTGGGCGAGGGCTCGTCGGCGCGCAATTCGGGCTTTTCCGGCGGGCATGTGCTGCCGCGCAACGCCACCATCGAAATGGCCGAAAAAGCCCGCCTGCAGGGCCGGTTCTACGCCGAAGCCTTCGACTGGCTGATGAGAATAGTCCGCGATAACGGCATCGAATGCGACATCCAGCATGCGGGCTCCATTCGTGCTGCAGCGACCGAACCGGGCGAGGCGTCGCTGCGCAAGGTGCTGGAGGTGGCGCGCGTCAACAATATCGCGCATTCGATCCTGTCACGCGACGACATCCATCGCCGCATAGGGTCGCCCTACTACCGTTTCGGCATCTACATGAAGGATACGATCCTGCTGCAACCGGCGGCGCTGATCCGCGGGCTTGCCGACGCGTTGCCGCCGTCCATCTCACTGTTCGAAAACACCCCGGTGACGGCGATCCGCAAGCAGGACGGCTGGGTGCTGGAGACGGCCGGCGGCGTGGTGAAATGCAAGCGGCTCGCGCTGGCCACCAATGGCTTCATTCCCAAGTTCGGATATCTGAAATCGCGTATGGCGACGATCTACACCTACGCCGCCGTGACCGAGGAGATCCCGGAAGCCCGGCTGGGTGAGATCGGCGAATCCGAAGCCTGGGGCCTGCTGCCGTCGCATCGGCTCGGAACGACGCTGCGCCGGATCGGCCGCAACCGGGTGATGGTTCGCAGTCTCTACGCGCATGAAGCAGAACTCGACCAGCGCGAAGCCACCGCCGCCCTGCTCTCGCGCTTCAAACGGCGTTGGCCCAACCTGACCGACATCCGGTTCGAATACCTCTGGAGCGGCACGACCGCTTTTACCATGAACGGCGCGCCGTGGTGGGGCCAGCTTGACGAAGGCCTCTACGCC
Organism: uncultured Mesorhizobium sp.; assembly: GCA_964490065.1. Classification (GTDB taxonomy): domain Bacteria; phylum Pseudomonadota; class Alphaproteobacteria; order Rhizobiales; family Rhizobiaceae; genus Mesorhizobium. The sequence continues at coordinate 11,432 of CAZBBT010000008.1, forward strand.
TCGGGCGGCTGCAACGGCAGCGGCATCGCAAAGGGGACTATGCTCGGCCGCCACCTGGCCGAACTGATGCTGGACCGCGGCGGCGCCCATGACACGATGGCGCAAAGCATGGGGCGCGCGAGTTGGATCGCACCCGAACCGTTCCGCTCGATCGGCTTCCACGTCGTCTCTGCCCTTGAAAGCCGAAAAGCAGGGTTGGAAATGTAGGGTGACGGCTCTCTGAAGGTCTCTGTCACAAAAAGGTAGAGCCTGTGACTGGAGTGGGATGAGATCATATCCAGTCATAGCTACGCAGGAAAAAATCGCCGGAGCCGAAATTGCGCGACGCCGCGGCGGCCGTCGGCGCAATGGACAAGCATCTCATCAGAATCCACCGCACGACGTTGGATATGATGACTCCTGAGTAGAAACCTAATATCGCCTTGGAATGGGTTGATCCATTTCACACCGTGCCACGAACAACAATCAGGATGCGGAGCGGCGAGTCGCCGAGGAATCTTCAGGGCTGGCAAGCGGGAACCTCCGGTTGCGTCGTTTCCGTCAGATACGAATCGCGCGCCGCGCGCCGCAATAAGTCAGCCCGGGGCAGGGGAAAGCCCACGCGACGGCTTGCCGTTTACCGTGCGGGTCCAAAAAGGTGGCCAGCGATGTCTTCCGAGACTTTTTCATGGTTGAACGAACCTCCCGTCTGGGATTTGGAGAGCGGGCTGCGGCTGCGCACCGGACCGGAGACCGATTTCTGGCGCGAGACCTTCTACGGCTTCACCCGCGACAGCGGCCACGCCAGGCTGCGCCCGGTGTCCGGCGATTTCACCGCGGCGGTCACCGTGCGCGGCGCCTACGAGATGCTCTACGACCAGGCCGGGCTGATGCTGCGGATCGACGCGGAAAACTGGATCAAGGCCGGCATCGAATACACCGACGGGCTGATGCATTTTTCCGTCGTGGTAACGCGCGGGGTATCCGATTGGTCGGTCATCCCGTTGCCGGACGCGAAGCCATCGGACGACGTGAAGGTGCGGCTAACCCGCCATGCGGACGCTATCAGGGTGCAGTTCTCGGTCGCCGGCTCGTCGTGGCAGATGGCAAGGCTCTGCCCTTTCGGCGCAGCGAACGCGCAAGTCGGCATGATGGCCTGCTCGCCACAGCGGGCCGGTTTCGAAGCCAGCTTTGCCGATTTTGCCGTGGGTCCGGCGATTTCGCGCGACCTGCACGCGGACCAAAATCAAAACATATGAGGCGACTGGGGTTGCGTTTCAGACGGCTGCCCGCTGTGCCGACATGCCCAACGGCTGGCATGAGTTGCGTACCATCAGCCGGCCCTTGAGCACGAGGTTGCGCGGCGGCGCGTCACGGCTCCCGGTCAGCCGGTCGAGCAGCAGCTTGGCCGCCTGCTCTCCGATCGCCTGCACCGGCTGGGCGATGGTGGTGATCTGTGGGCTGAACACGTCCGACCAGGGGAAATCGTCGAAGCAGGCGACCGAGACGTCCTCGGGGCAGGATAGCCCGATGTCGCGGATCGCCTTCATCGCGCCGATCACCATCGGATTGTTTGCCGAGAAGATCGCGGTCGGCCGCTCGTGCAGCGAGAGCAATTGCATGGTGGCGTTGTAGCCGTCTGCCTCGTGCAGGTCGGCGAAGCGCACCAGTTCCTGGTCGAAGGGCAGGCCTGCCGCTCGCAGCGCCTCGCGATAGCCGACCATGCGCTCACGCATCGGCGAGATGGCGAACGAGCCGCAGATATAGCCGATGCGGCGATGACCGAGGCTCGTCAGATAGGTGATGGCATCGATCACCGCCTGCCGATTGTCGAGCACCACCGAATCGGTGTCGACGCCCTCGCAAAGGCGATCCAGCATGACGATCGGCGTGCGGCTGGTACGCAGCACCTCGCTGACGTAAGCGCCATCGCCGACGCGGGCAACGATCAGCCCATCCACCATGCGGTCGAGCAGCAGCCTGATCTGCTCGTCCTGGTTACTCAGGTCCTCGTCGGTGCAGCACAGCATCACCGCATAGCCGGCGCGGTCGAAAGCCTGCTGGATGACCGAGACGACGGCGGTGAAGAACGGGTTGGTGATGTGCGGCACGGTGAGCCCGATCGTGTGCGTCGTGCCCATCTTCAGGCTGCGCGCGATGGCGTTGCGCTTATAGCCGATGTCGCGGATCGCCTGTTCGATGCGAGCGGTCAGTTCCGGGCTGACCGTGGCCGTGCCGTTGATCAGGGCCGAAACGGTCGCCACCGAGACATGCGCCGCCTTGGCGACGTGCAGCATGGTGGGAGCGCTCGATTTTCGCGGGGTCTTGCTGCCTGAATCGGCCATTATTGAAACGTTTCGATAGACTGACCTGTCAAAAATCTACGGAATATCGCCATTTTATGCAAGAATTGAATTCTTTTGGCGAACTCTGTGGAGACGCTGCTTGACTCTTTCGAAACGTTTAGATTACGCTTCAAGCTGGTGACAAGCACGGAAGGGAGGCCGCCATTGTCATGCGGGACGGCGTTCCGACAAATGGCGTGAGTGCGCCACCGGATGCGAAGACGGTGCTCAGCGCCGTCGACATCTCCAAATCATTCGGCGGCATCGCCGCGCTGCGCAATGTCGGCTTCGACCTGCGGCGTGGCGAGATACATGCCTTGATGGGCGAGAACGGTGCCGGCAAGTCGACGCTGATGAAGATTCTGTCCGGCGTCCACACCGGTTATGAAGGCACTGTCAGCGTCGAAGGCGCGCCGGTTCATTTCACCGGCGTGCGCGACGCTGAGAATGCTGGCATCGCCATCATCCACCAGGAGCTCAACCTCGTTCCCGAGCTCAGCGTCGCGGACAATATTCTCCTTGGCCGCGAAAAGCTGATCGTCGGCCTGATCGTCGACCGTCGCGCCAGTACCAGAGCCGCGTCGGACCTGCTCAAGCGCCTCGGCATCGACCTCGATCCGCAGGCACGCATCAGCACGCTGCGCGTGGGCGAACAGCAACTGGTCGAGATCGCCAAGGCGCTGTCGATGTCGGCCAGCATCCTCATCATGGACGAGCCGACCTCGGCGCTGTCGCCGGTCGAATGCGAGCGGCTGTTCAAGATCATCCGCCAGCTTGCCGCGAGCGGCGTGGCCATCGTCTACATCTCCCACCGCATTGACGAAGTCATGCACCTTGCCGACCGCGTTACCGTGCTGCGCGACGGCCGCCACGTCATGACTCGTACAATGGCCGGTCTCGACGAAAGCGCCATCATCTCGGCGATGGTCGGCCGCGACTTGCTCTCGTCCTCTCAGGGCAAGCGCGGCCCTCTCTGCGAGGTTGTTCTGTCTGTCCGCGACCTGACGCTTGCGCAGTCCGACCGCGGCGGCTGGCGGCCAGTGCTGCATGGCGCCAGCTTCGACCTTGCGGCAGGCGAAATCCTCGGCATTGGAGGTTTACTCGGTTCGGGCAGGACGGAAATCCTCGAAACCATTTTCGGCTCGACGCGCGGCCGCACAGGCGGCGAGATCAGGGTGGCCGGCCGGCCGGTCGAGATCGGCTCACCGCTGGCGGCCCGCCGCCTCGGGATCGCGCTGGTCACCGAGGATCGCAAGGCGCAAGGCCTGCATCTCGACGCCTCGATCACCGACAACGTCGCGCTGCCGCTGGTCGGCGCGCTGTCCCGCTTCGGCCTGCGCTCGCTGGCCGGCGAGGCGGCGCTGGCGCACGACGCCGTCAAGGCGCTGGGCGTTCGTTGCGAAACCGTCGGGCAGGCCGCCGGTACGCTGTCGGGCGGCAACCAGCAGAAGGTGGTGATCGGCAAATGGCTGGCGACGCGCCCGCGCGTGCTGCTGCTCGACGAGCCGACTCGCGGCATCGATGTCGGCGCCAAGCGCGAGATATACGACCTGATCTTCCGGCTGGCGCGCGAGGGTCTGGCGATCGTCGTCGTCAGCTCCGAGATGCCGGAACTGCTGCACCTCTCGGACCGCATCCTGGTGATGGCGGAAGGCCGCCAGACCGGCATGCTGGGCCGCACCGAGGCCAGCGAGGAGGCCGTCATGCAGCTTGCGACGCCGCGCCGCGCAAGGGCGGCGGCATGAGCGCGCTGAAGGTCGTCTCCCGCACCAAGCTCTATTGGGGCTTGATCGCCATCTTCCTGATCGGCGTGCTGGGCTCGCCGATAAGCTCGAAGGGCAACAACATCTTTCTATCGTCGGGCAATCTGCTCGACGTGCTGCGGCAGGTGTCGACCACCGGCCTGATCGCCACCGGCATGACCGCCGTCATCATCACCGCCGGCATCGATCTTTCGGTTGGCTCGCTGATGGCGATCGGTTCGGTCGTCTGCGCCATGCTGCTGACCATCCCCGGCGACACGCCGGCCTCGCTGATGGGTATCCCGGCGGTGGGCCTGACCGCGCTCGCCGTCGGCGTCCTGGCGACACGCTTCGTCTTCGCGAACCAGGCGAAGATCGCCGCGGGCGAGGGCGCGCACCGCCATATCCAGCTTGATCCGATGCGCGGCTGGATCGTCCCGGCGGTCGTCGGCGTGATGCTTGCCGGGCTGGCGCTCTGGTATCTGCTGCCGCAGGTGGATGGCAAGTTCGGCGTGGTCGGCGTGCTGATCGTCGTGCCTTGCGTGTGCATGCTGTTCGGCGCGCTGAACGGCGTCATCATCGTCGCCGGCCGGCTGCAACCCTTCATCGTGACGCTGGCCATGATGGTGACGGCATTGGGCATCGCGCGCCTCACCGCCGGGCAGAACAACGCGGTGTTGCCGGTCTACACCGGCACCAACGCCACGGAGGATTTCGAGGTGCTGCGCTCGCTGGTGTTCGGCGTGGTGCCGATGCCCGGCCTGTTCTTCCTCGGCGCCATCCTTCTCTATGGCGCGGTGCTGCGCTTCACACCCTTCGGCCGCTATGTCTACGCCATCGGCGGCAACGAGGAGGCGGCGCGCCTGTCAGGCATCGCGTCGGGCAGGGTCAAGATCGCCACCTATGCGGTCTCCGGCCTGCTGGCGGGCATCGCCGCGGTGCTCTATGTGGCACAGTACCGTCAGGGCAAGCCCGACGCCGGCGCCGGTCTCGAACTCGACGCCATCGCCGCCGTCGTCATCGGCGGCACCAGCCTGATGGGCGGCCGCGGCAGCCTCGCCGGCACGTTCTGCGGCGTGCTGATCTTCGGCCTGCTCTCCAATATCCTGCAGCTCCACAACATCAATTCCAACCTTCAACTCGTGCTGAAGGGCGTCATCATCGTCGGCACCGTGCTCGTGCAGGAGCGCAATGCCGGCGATCTGCTGGGATTTTTGCGCCTCGGCACGACGCGGCCGGTGCAAAAAGAAACGGCCGCTGCCGAGCGGCCGTCGCAAGGAAATCGAAACCTCGGAGGAAACGCCAATGAAACGCCGTGACATGCTTGCACTCGCCACACTTGCCGCCGCCTTCGTGACCACGACGGCCCTGACCGGCAACGCCGTCGCCCAGGACAAGAAATGGACCATCGGCTTTAGCCAGGTGACCACCATCGAACCCTGGCGCGCCCAGTTCAACAAGGACATTCTGGCCGAAGCCGCCAAGCATCCGGAGGTCAACCTCATCATCACCGACGGCGAGGACAAGACCGAGAAGCAGGTTGCGGACGTCGAGAACCTGATCCGTCAGGAGGTCGATGCGCTCCTCGTCTCGCCGAAGGAATCGGCTGGCCTCACCGGCGTCGTGCAGAAGGCGATCGACGCCAAGATTCCGGTCTTCGTGCTCGACCGCAACGTCGAGACCGACCAGTACACGCAGTTCGTCGGCGGCGACAACAAGCTGATCGGCCGCGCGGCGGGCGAATATGCGGTGGAACTGCTCGGCGGACCTGGCAAGGCAGCCGGCAACGTCGTCGAGATATGGGGCGGCATGGGCACGCAGCCGGCGCACGACCGCCACGACGGCTTCCACGAGTTCACCGACAAGGAGGCGGGCATCAAGTACCTGCTCGACCAGCAATCCGGCGACTGGAAGCAGGACCAGGCATACAACATCATGGCCAACGCGCTGAAGGCCAACGAGAAGATCGATCTGGTCTACGGCCACAACGATCCGATGGCCTATGGCGCCTATCTCGCCGCCAAGGACGCCGGCCGCGAAAAGGAGATGAAGTTTATCGGTATCGACGGGCTGCCCAATGAAGGCGTGCAGATGGTCAACAAAGGTGAGCTGACCGCGACCTTCACCTATGTCACACCCGGTGCCGAGGGCCTGCGCCAGGCGATCAAGTTCCTCAACGGCGAGAAGGTCGAGAAGACCATCACCCTCCCGACGCAGAAGATCACCAAGGAAAACGCTGCCCAGGTGCTGAAGGACAACGGCCTTTGAAAAACATGAGGAACCGCCGGGTCTCAGCCCGGCGGTCTTTCTTCTCTCGGTACACGCCGGCGCCCATCCGAATCATTTTCGAGAAAATGCTGCATGCAAATTGCTCATAGTGGAGGCTTTGGCATGACTCGGAAGACAGCGCTTGCAACCAGCGCGGCGCGCAGGGGCTTGGGACAGCATCGATGCGCTGGTCAATAATGCGGGCGTCGCCGATTCCGGCACCATCGAGGCGGAGAGTTTCGCCAGACGGTGTTGGGTCATGGAAACCAATCTGGACGGCGTTTTCCTCATGTCGCGAGCGGCGACGCCGGCGCTGAAGAAGTCGAAAGGTTTCATCGTCAACGTGCCTCGATCTCCGCGGTGCGCGCTTCCACGCTGCGTGTTGTCTACCCCGCTCGAAACAGCGCCGACATTTCCGTTTCGAGTGGGGGTGAGATGCCGCCGGGCCGCCCTCAGTGGCGCCATGCGCTTCCGTTCAGTGACCAGGCAAGGAGGACGCTACCAGCCTGCTTACTTCTTGGCCGAGGCTCAGGCCTCTTCCTCGACCTCGCCGCTTGTCCCGCGTCGCCAGTAGGCCGCGACGAGGCTGCTTGAGCGGGACAGGCCACGTTCCTTGCGGAAATAGGTGCGGATCTCGCGGGCAGCGGCATGCTCGCATCCTCCCCAGACAAAGGCGGCAGTGCCGTCGTCAGGGAAATCGAGCTCTCTGACCGCGTCGGCAAGCAGCGCCGTGGTTCCTGCCGGACGGCCATTGCGCGACAGCCACCGAAGGTCGAGATCCGCTTTCGTGTGCAGTTGCTGACGCTCGCTGTCGTCGGCGATCTCGATCAGCGCCACGACGCGCTTGCCCGCCGGCATGTCCTCCAGCATCCGCCCGATCGCGGGAAGGGCGGTCTCATCACCCGCCAGCAGATACCAGTCGGCGTCCCGCAACGTGCCGCCGCCAGGGCCGGTCATGCCCAGCAGATCGCCCCTGCAGGCATTTCGCGCGAAACTCGCGCCCGGGGGTTCGTCCCCCTCATGAAGCACGAAGTCGATGTCGATCTCGCCTGCCGACACGTCGATCCGGCGGATCGTGTAGACGCGGCTGACCGGCCTCGGCCCCTCCGGCCAGGCCTGACGGCCGTCGGCGGCCATGACGGGCCAGACCGGTATGACATTCCTTTCCGGTGGCAGCAACAGACGGACATGCAGGCCGTCATGGCTGAAGCGCAGCAGGTCGTCGCCGCCAAAGGTGAGGCGGCGCATGCGCGGCGTGATCTGGACGGCGCGCAGCACGCGCATCTCGCGAAAATAGGGCAGCGGCGCACCCGCTTGGGTGCCGCCCTGCCAGACGATCTCGGGTATCGGGCCGGTCGAAAATTCTCCGACATGCTCCGTGACGCCCCATTGCAGGAAGGCGAGCGAGGTCTCGTCAGCGGCGAAGACGCGAAAACGCATCGCATCTTTGGCGACGATCGCGTCCACCGTTCCGATGCTGAACTCGACGCTCCAGCGCGCTTCGTCGCCGGAAACCGCGCCGTGCTCGACAAAGTGGTCGCGCAGCTTCGCCATGACTTCCAGCGGCGAGGCCATGGCGATGGTCGTTTCGGCACGACATGGAAGTGCGCTGCTCACAAATTTTCTCCAACCGGCCGAAGCGAAGCCGGGGCGCCGGCGCGCGATGGAGGCTGGCGCGTGACCAGCGCGATCGCCGGCACCGTGGCCAGCGCGATCAGGCCTGCTCCGGCAAAGAAGACGCCGTAGCCGAAATACTCGGCGGCATAGCCGGCCGCCACACCGCCGGCCATGCTGACGAGCGCATCCATCGACTGGAACAGCGTGAAGTCGATACCGCCCTGGCGGGGGTCCGACCAGTGCATGAACTGGGCATAAAGCGCGACGAAGCCGAGAGCCATGATGCCGGACGAACTGGCGATGGCGACCACGATCAGCAGGGCCTTCGGCAGATCTCCGAAAAGACCGTCGGCCGCGAATATGCCAAGCGCAGCCACCTGGAGCAGTAGCGCCAGGATCAGCACGAGGCGCGCACCCAGCACGCGCACCAGCCAGCCCCCGAAAAGCGCCGCGGCGAGCCCGATGAACATGCTGCCGACGCCGTTCAGAACCCCAATCGTAGCGAGGTCGAGGCCGGCGTCGATAAGAAACGGCCCCAGCATCATCAGCGCCAGTTTCTGCGCCAGCACATAAAGCGCGGCGGCGAGAAGGCCGCGGCGGATTTCCCGCCGGCGCAGCGCGGAAGCCAGGGAAGGCACATGGGATCGCTGCTCGCTGGTTCTCTCCGACCGCCAACGCTGAAGGAACGGCCCGCCCAGTATCGCGAGGAGCGCAGCCATGGCCCAGACCGCATAAGCCCAGCCATGGCTGGCGACCAGCACGAGAAAGAGCCCGCCGCCGATGGCGGAGCCCAGATAGGCGCCGCCGACCTGCGCTGCATTGGTCCAGCCGTGCTGCGCACGAGGCAGGCATTCCACCGCATACCCGTCGCAGGCGATGTCGACGGTGGCGGCTGCGAGCGCGACAATCGTCAAGCAGGCGAGGACGGGAGCGAGAGGGCTTGGCCCGAGCAAACCCACAACGGCGAGTCCGACGATCGAGATGATGCCACCGATGGCGACAACGACGCCCGATCGGTTCTTGCCCACCGGTGGAAGCCTGAAGCGCTCGACCATCGGCGCCCAAAGGAACTTGAGCGCCCACGGCAATGCGATCAGCGACAAGAGACCCACATTATCGAGCGCAAGTCCCCTGTCACGCAGGACGGCTGGCAGCCCGGCCCATGTGATGCCGCCAATGACGCTTTGCGCCACGTAGAGGCCGCCAACCGCCAGGACGACGGCGGCGGGAGACGAACGGGAGGTCGCGGACGCCATTTTCAGAACCGGTAGCGCAGGCTGCCGTAGACGGAACGACCTTCATCCCAGTAACAATTGCCCGCCGTGCAGACCGGTTTGCGCTCATCGAGCAGGTTCTTGGCGTTGACCTGCAGCGTCACACCCTCAAGCTTCGGATTTCGCGCGCCGAAATCGTAGGAGAGCGCGGCGTCGACAAACACCCGATCGTCGTTCTCGAATGAATTGAGATCATCGCCGAAGCTCTTGCCGACATAGCGCAGGCCGGCGCCGATACCCAGGCCGGCGAACACGTCGTCCTGGAACTTGTAGTGACCCCAGAGCGAAACGATGTGGTTGGGCGTGGAGGAGAGTTCCTTGCCCTCGGTGCCGGCCGCACCCTTTTCGATCTTCATGCGCATGTAGGTATAGGAGGCGACGAAACTCACGCCGTTGTCGAGCGACGCGGCTGCCTCGAGTTCCACGCCGCGCGAATTCAGATCGAGCTGGCGCTGCCGCTGGTTACCGGCATCGTCGAAGGTGCCATCGTAGACGACGCCATCCGTCTGGTCGATGTTGAACACCGCCGCGTTGACGACCGCATTATAGTCCGGGATCTCGTATTTTACGCCAATTTCAATCTGTTTGCCCTTGGTCGGCTTCGCGACCTGGCGCTCATTGGTCACGCCGTCATAAACGAAGCCGATATTGGGCGAGAACGAGGTCGAATAGTTCACGTAGGGAACGATGCCCCACTCGGTGCGATAGGAAAGCCCGAGGCGACCCGAAAACGCCCGATCGGTCTGGTCGGTTTCCCTGAGGAGATAATCCACGCTGCTGGTGTCGACCCAGTCGTAACGGCCGCTGGCGAAAAGCGTGAAATTCTCCCATCGCATCTGATCGTGCAGGTAGGTGCCGACCTGATGCATGGTCTGGCTGCCGGAGAAGGACAACGGCATCGTCGAGATGTCGTCGACCGAGACGTAGGAAGTCGCGTTGCGGGCGTCATAGTCCGTCCAGCCATAGTCGATGCCGGCGACAGCGACGTGGCTTACGGGGCCGGTGTCGAACTCGAACTGCGCCATGTTGTCGACCACGAAGGTCCGCATGTCTTCCTTGTAGTGCCCCCAGTAGCGTGCAAGCGTTTCGGGGTCGGTCGGGTCGGCCGGGTAATGCCCGCTATATTGGAGATCGGCATCCACCCCGCTGAAGCGCAGGTTCTGGCGAACCGTCAGCCAGTCGTTGAAACGATGCTCGAACTCGTAGCCGATGCGCCCCTGCACGCCCGCGAAATCGTTCCAGGCCGGGTCGCCTTCGTAGAGATCGGATACCTGGCCATAGGCCGGGTTGTAGAAGAACGCGGTGCCGCCGGTGACGGCGCGCGAAATCTCGCCGAGCACGGTCAGCTTGGTGTCTTCGTCCGGCTTCCAGGTGAAAGCCGGCGCAAGATAAAGCTTGTCGTCCGGGTAGCCGGGCAGTTCGGTGTTGGACTTCCGCGCAAGGCCGGTCATGCGATAGAGCAGGGTGCCGTCGTCGTTCGCCGGGCCGGACAAGTCGAATGCACTCTGGATGCGGTCGTCGCCGCCCGACAGCATCTCGACTTCGCGGAAACGCTCGTCCTTTGGACGCTTGGTCACCAGGTTGACCATGCCGCCGGGCCCGCTGATCCCGTAGAGCGAGGATGCAGGTCCCTTCAGCACCGTCAGGCCTTCCATGCCGTAAGGCTCCGTTTTGAACCAGGCGGACGGGCCGTTATACTGACGCAAGCCGTCGCGGAAGATGCCGTTGTAGTAGGCGGGGAACCCGCGCAGCGTGAATGCGTCGTAGCGGCTGTCGAAGCCGAAACCGTTGGGGTTGGCGCTTGCCGTATAGGAAAGCGTCTCGTTGAGAGTGCGGGGTTTCTGATCCTCGATCTGGTCTTGGGCGACCACCGAAATCGCCTGCGGAATTTCCGAGATCGGCGTATCGACCTTGGTGCCGATACGGTCCTGCTTGGCGACATAGCCATCCTGGATCAGGATGTCGTTGCTTTCGGACTGAAGCTCGATGCGATCAAGAACGGTCGTCGTGTCCTGAGCCGAAGCCTTCAGTACCGGCCATGACAGCGCACTGGCCGCGAGCAGCGTGACGGTGAAAGAACGGAAAAACGACGAACGCACGGCAGCCCCTTTGATAACCAAGTGGTATTCGCTGGGTTGCCGCGCCCGACGCTGCGGGCAAGCTGCCTGGATCGGCTTGCTAATGAAGATGATGAAAACTGTCAACTTAAGGGAGCGAGCCTTCGAGGTCGGCTCGGACGAGGCCAGTCGATGAAGACACAAATCGCCTTCTGCTAGGATCGAGGCGGAATCGCTTCTGGAGAAATCATGAGCACGCGACTCTTCGACCTGACGGGCAAGCGGGCCCTCCTTACCGGCTCCTCGCAGGGCATCGGCCTTGCGCTCGCCAAAGGGCTTGCCGAAGCAGGCGCCGAGATCGTCCTCAACGGCCGCGATGAGGCCAAGCTAAAGGCGGCAGCGACAAGTCTCGGTGCCAGGCACACGCTCGCCTTCGATGCCACGGATCATGAGGCGGTGGGCGAGGCGATCGACGCCTTCGAGGCGGAAGTGGGCGCCATCGACATCCTCGTCAACAATGCCGGCATGCAGCATCGCGCGCCGTTGGAGGAATTTCCGGCCGACGCCTTCGAACGCATTCTGAAGACGAACGTCTCCACCGTCTTCAATGTCGGCCAGGCCGTCGCCCGCCATATGATCGAGCGCGGCGCGGGCAAGATCATCAACATCGCCAGCGTGCAGACCGCGCTTGCCCGTCCCGGTATCGCGCCCTACACCGCCACCAAGGGCGCGGTCGGTAACCTCACCAAGGGCATGGCAGCCGACTGGGCGAAATACGGTCTGCAATGCAACGCCATCGCGCCCGGCTATTTCGACACGCCGCTCAACGCCGCACTTGTCGCCGACCCGGCCTTTTCCGCGTGGCTGGAAAAGCGCACGCCGGCCGGTCGCTGGGGCAGGGTGGAGGAACTGGTCGGCGCCTGCATCTTCCTCTCCTCCGAGGCATCCTCCTTCGTGAATGGACACGTGCTCTATGTCGACGGCGGCATCACGGCTTCGCTCTGAAACGCCCCGGCGCATCGTCCTGATGGGCGTCGCCGGGTCAGGTAAATCCGCGGTCGGGGCGGCGCTCGCCGAACGGCTCGGCGCCACCTATGTCGACGGCGACGATCTGCATCCGCCGGAAAACATCGCCAAGATGAGCCGCGGCGAGCCACTGACCGATCAGGACCGCTGGCCCTGGCTCACCCTGGTCGGCCGGAAGCTCGCCGAACCGGAAGGTATCGTGATTGTCGGTTGCTCGGCGCTGAAGCGGCGCTACCGCGACCTGATCCGCAAGGAGGCGCAGGGTCCCGTCACCTTCGTTCACCTATCCGGCAGCAAGGAACTTATCGCCGCCCGCATGGATGCCCGCACCGGGCATTTCATGCCGGCCAGCCTCCTCGACAGCCAGTTCGCCGCCCTCGAACCGCCCGAGTTTGACGAACACGCCATTGCCGTCGACATCGACAGGCCGCTTGACGCCCTGGCTGACGAGATCGTCGCGAAGTTGAAGGAAATTCCATCATGACCAAAAGGATAGCGCTGATCGGCGCGGGCGCGATGGGCAGTGCCATTGGCGCAGGGAATTGAGACGGGTTTGCCGGCGAGCGGGCCGTCCACTTCCTTATCGAGATCGGTTGCCGTCCCAATCAAGTCGGATATGCGGCACCAGACCAGTATGAATGCCCACTGACGCAAAAGGATATGGCGGACGCCCTGGGGATTTTGCATCAACTGCATCGCCAGGAATTGCTGTCATTTAACGATCATATCGTCACATTGCATGACATGCCCGCGCTCATTCGGACTGCCGAATTCGACTCCTCGTATCTAGACAGCCGGTGACACGCTATCGGGAATTGCATCCTCGTCGTGCCGGCTGACTTGATCGCTTCCGCCGCCAGACCGTCAGTAGGCTGTCACTATCGACACTACGGATAACGATCTCGGTCTTGTGAAGGGAACCACGAGCGTGCCCGGCGGTTGATAGAATGGGGTCACCGGCAACCCGACTGGCCCCGACGCGAGGCTGCCATGATCGAGAAAAATTCCGACGTCTTCGATCTTTTCTCGGAGATTTATGCGAGCGCGGCTGAGGAGGAGATGAGCCTCCAGCAATATCTCCTGGCCTGCCGCGAAGACAAATCGCTGTACGCCTCGGCACCCGAGCGGATGGTCGAGGCGATCGGCGAGCCGACCCTCATCGACACCAGCAAGGACGAGCGGTTGGGCCGGATCTTCGCCAACCGGACGATCAAGATCTACCCGTCCTTTGCCGATTTCTACGGCATGGAAGATACCGTCGAACGCATCGCCGGCTATTTCCGCTATGCCTCGCAGGGGCTCGAGGAGCGCAAGCAGATTCTCTACCTGCTCGGCCCGGTCGGCGGCGGCAAGTCGTCGCTGGCGGAGCGGTTGAAGAAGCTGATGGAAGAGCGGCCGATCTATACGCTGAAAGTCGGCAATGCCGTCAGCCCGGTTTTCGAATCGCCGCTCGGCCTTTTCCATCCCGACCGCATGGCCGACCTTCTGGAAGACAAATACGGCATAGCGCGGCGGCGGCTGAACGGTCTGATTTCGCCATGGGCGGCGAAACGCCTGGACGAACTGGCAGGCGACATCTCCAAATTCAGCGTGGTCAAGCTTATGCCGTCACGCCTTCGCCAGATCGCCATCGCCAAGACCGAACCCGGCGACGAAAACAACCAGGACGTTTCGGCGCTCGTCGGCAAGGTCGACATCCGTCAACTGGAGAATTTCAGCCAATCCGATCCGGATGCCTATTCCTATAGCGGCGGCTTGAACCGCACGACGCAGGGTTTGCTCGAATTCGTCGAGATGTTCAAGGCGCCGATCAAGGTGCTGCACCCCTTGCTGACCGCGACCCAGGAAGGCAGCTACAACGGCACCGAGAACTTCGGCGCGTTTCCGTACCAAGGCATTGTCGTGGCCCATTCCAACGAGTCGGAATGGCTGCAATTCAAGAACAACAGGAACAACGAAGCGTTTCTCGACCGCATCCTGGTGGTCAAGGTGCCTTATTGCCTGCGAGTCGCCGAAGAGCGGCAGATCTACGAAAAGCTGCTGCGCGAAAGCGAGTTGGCCGGCAGCCCCTGTGCACCGGAAGTGCTCGACATCCTCAGCCGGTTCACGGTTTCGACCCGGCTGGCCGAGCATGACAATTCGCCGCTCTATACGAAGATGCGCGTCTACGACGGCGAAAACCTCAAGGAAATCGACCCCAAGGCGAAATCGGTTCAGGAATACCGTGACGCCGCCGGCGTCGACGAAGGCATGACAGGGGTCAGCACGCGGTTTGCCTTCAAGATCCTGTCGCAGACATTCAACTACGACACCAAGGAAGTGGCGGCCGATCCGGTCCACCTGATGTATATCCTCGAGCAGGCGATCAAACGCGAGCAGTTTCCGAAGGAAGCGGAGGCGGCCTATCTCGACTTCATCAAGTCGGAACTCGCGGTGCGCTATGCGGAATTCATCGGCCACGAGATCCAGAAAGCCTATCTGGAATCCTACAGCGAGTACGGCCAGAACCTGTTCGACCGCTATATCGCCTATGCCGACGCCTGGATCGAGGACCAGGACTACAAGGATCCCGACACCGGCCAGATACTCAACCGGGAAGTGCTGGACAACGAGCTGTCGCAGATCGAGAAGCCGGCCGGTATCGCCAACCCGAAGGATTTCCGCAACGAGGTGGTGAAGTTCACGCTCAGGGCGCGAGCCAGGAACAACGGCCGCAACCCGTCCTGGACGAGCTACGAGAAGCTGCGCGAAGTCATCGAGAAGCGGATGTTCGGCCAGGTCGAGGACCTGCTTCCGGTGATCAGCTTCGGTTCCAAGCAGGACAGCGTGACCGAAAAGCGGCACACCGAATTCGTCCAGCGTATGGTCGGCCGCGGCTACACCGAGCGCCAGGTCCGCCGGCTGGTGGACTGGTACATGCGGGTAAACAAGGCGGGCTGAAGCCGGTCGGGGGCTCGTCATGCCAATCTTCATCGATCGCCGCCTGAACCCGAAGGACAAGAGCCTCGGCAATCGCCAGCGCTTTATCCGGCGCGCGCGAGACGAACTCAAGCGTAGCATCCGCGATCGGATCCGCACCGGCAGGATAGCCGACGTCGATGGTGAGCACACCGTTTCGATACCTGCTGCTGGCACGAGCGAGCCGAACTTCGGCGACGCCAAGGACAGCGGCCGGCGACGGCATGTGCTGCCGGGCAACAAGCATTTCACGCCGGGCGACCGTGTTCCCAAGCCGGGTCAGGGAACCGGCGGAAGCGGTCCGGGGCTGAAGGAATCGGAAGACGACTTCCGCTTCGTGCTGTCGCGCGAGGAGGTGCTGGACCTCTTCTTCGAGGATCTGGAACTGCCCGATATGGTCAAGGTCAACCTGAAGGAGATCCTTGTCTTCAAGCCGCGCCGGGCCGGCTACACCGCGACCGGTTCGCCGACCAGCATCAATGTCGGACGCACCATGCGCAACAGCCATGGGCGCCGCATCGCGCTCAAGCGCCCCAGGCGGGAAGAGGTCGAGGCAATCCTCCGGGAAATAGCGGAACTGGAAGCGGGACCGCCAGGCTCGGCGGCGAGTCAACGGATCGCTGTCCTTCGCGCGGAACTGGAACGGCTGGAACGCCGACGCCGGCTGATCGCCTATGTCGACCCCGTCGACATGCGTTACAATCGCTTCGATGCCCAGCCGGTGCCCAATGCCAACGCCGTCATGTTCTGCCTCATGGATGTGTCCGGCTCGATGGGCGAACGCGAGAAGGATCTGGCCAAGCGCTTCTTCGTGCTGCTGCATCTTTTCCTGAAACGCCGCTACGACGCCACCGAGATCGTCTTCATCCGCCACACCCACGAAGCGCAGGAGGTGGACGAGGAAACCTTCTTCTACAGCACGCAAAGCGGCGGCACGGTCGTATCCACCGCGCTTGAGGAAATGCGCCGTGTCATCGAAGAGCGCTATCCCAGCAGCGAATGGAACATCTACGCGGCACAGGCCTCGGACGGCGACAATTTCGCCACCGATTCCGAGCGCTGCATAGCGCTGCTGGACGGCGAGATCATGCGGCTCTGCCAATATTTCGCCTATGTCGAGATCATCGACGAACGGGAAAGCCATATCTTCGGCTCGACCGACAACGGAACGTCGCTCTGGCACGCCTATGACGCGGTCAATGGCCGATGGCCGAACTTCCAGATGAGCCGCATCGCCCGGGCGGCGGACATCTATCCGGTGTTTCGCCAGTTGTTCACCAGGCAGCCGGAGAGCGGCTGAAGGAAGGGCGCTCATGACAAGGCCTGCTGCCAGGCCCGAATTGCTGTTTTCGGGTTCCGACTGGGATTTCCGGTTGTTGTCGCACGCCTATGACGCGATCGAGGCGATTGCGATCGAAGACCTTCACCTCGACGTCTACCCGGTCCAGATGGAGGTCATTTCCTCCGAGCAGATGCTCGACGCCTATTCTTCCGTCGGAATGCCGCTGATGTATCGCCACTGGTCGTTCGGCAAGCATTTCCTCTACCAGGAACTGCTCTATCGCAAGGGCGGGCGCGGGCTGGCCTATGAGCTCGTCATCAATTCCGATCCCTGCATCGTCTATCTGATGGAAGAAAACACGATGGCGCTGCAGGCCCTGGTGACGGCCCACGCCGCGCTCGGCCACAACCACTTCTTCAAGAACAACCATCTGTTCCGGCAATGGACCGACGCCGGTTCGATCCTGAGCTATCTGGATTTCGCCAAGGGCTACATAACCCGCTGCGAGGAACGACACGGTCTGGCCGCCGTCGAGGCCGTCCTTGACGCGGCCCATGCCCTGATGGAGCAGGGCGTGTTCCGCTATCGCCGCCCGCCGAAGCTTTCCTCGGAAAAGCAGAGAGAGGGCGTTCGCGAGCGCCTCGAATATGAGGAGCGCTCCTACAACGACCTGTGGCGCACGCTGCCCGTGCCGAAGGACGGCAAGGGCGACAAGAGCGAAGCGGCTGACAATGCGGCGGAGCGGAAGGTATCGCTGAATCTTCCGGAGGAGAACCTGCTCTATTTCCTGGAAAAGAACAGCCTGGTCCTCGAACCCTGGCAGCGCGAAATCCTCAGGATCGTGCGGGTCATCGCGCAGTATTTCTACCCGCAGCGCCAGACGCAGGTGATGAACGAGGGCTGCGCCACCTTCGTGCACTACACCTTGATGAATACGCTGTTCGACCGGGGCATGATCGACGAAGGCTCCATGCTGGAAATCCTGAAGAACCATTCGAACGTGGTCTTCCAGCCGGACTTCGACGATCCACGCTTTTCCGGCATCAATCCCTATGCGCTGGGCCTCGACATGATGCAGGACATCCAACGCATCGCGACGGAGCCCACCGCCGAGGATCGCGACTGGTTTCCCGAAATCGCCGGCAGCGGCAAATGGCGCGAAACCCTGCTCGACGCATGGGCCAACCACCGCGACGAATCCTTCATCCGCCAGTATCTCAGCCCGGCCCTGATCCGGAAGTGGCGCCTTTTCGTTCTTGCCGATACCGCCGGCGAGCCGCACTACGAAGTCGCGTCGATCCACAATGAACGCGGCTACGAGAAGATACGGGCGACCCTGGCCGACAGCTACGACATCGGTGCGAACCGGCCGGATATCCAGGTGGTGGACGTCGATCTGCTCGGCGACCGGCAATTGCGCCTGCAGCACAAGGTCAAGGACGGCATGCTGCTGGAGGAAGCCGGCCGCGACGCGACGCTGCGCCATATCCGCGCGCTCTGGGGCTACGACGTCAGCCTGGTGGGGGTGGATGCGGAAAGCGGCGCCACACTCTACGAACAGACCACAGCCAAGGCCGGCGACTGAGATTGCTGACGGCGTCTCGACCATGCGCGGATCGCTCATGCCTCTTTGCTTATTCCGCTAGGCGCACGACAGGTTTACCGAAATTCCTGCCTTCCAGCAGCCCGATGAGCGCATCGGGAGCATTCTCCAGCCCGTCGACGACGTCCTCGCGTAGCTTCACCTTTTTCTCGGCCAGCCAGGTTTTCATGTCGGCGGTGAAGAGCGCCAACTCGTCCGCATAGTGGTCGAGAATGATGAGCCCCTGGACCCTGGCGCGTTTGGCCAGAATCGTAGACAGAAAGGACGGCAGTCGGTTCGGCCCTTGCGGCTGTCCCTCATCATTGTAATGGGCGACGAAGCCACACACCGGTATCCGGGCACCGATGTTGAGCAGCGGCAGCACGGCCTGAAGGACCTCTCCGCCGACGTTCTCGAAATAGATGTCGATGCCATTTGGGCAGGCCGACGCCAGTGCCGCCGCGAATCGCGAGTCGCGGCGGTCGATACAGGCGTCGAAACCGGTCTCTTCGACTACGTAGCGGCACTTTTCGGTGCCACCGGCGATACCGACCACGCGGGCGCCCTTGAGTTTGGCGATTTGCCCGACCAACGAGCCGACCGGCCCGCTCGCTGCGGCCACCACAACGGTTTCGCCGGGCTTCGGTTCGCCGATCTTTAGCAGCCCATGCCAGGCGGTGAATGCCGGCATGCCCAGCACCCCGAGCGCCTGCGACGGCTGCTCCATCTTTTCGAGGGGCGTCAGGTCGCTGCCGTCGGAGAGGGCATAGTCCTGCCATCCCGCAGCGCCGAGAACCAGGTCGCCCTCGGTAAACCGCGGATTGCGAGAGGCAACAACGCGGTTCACCGTGCCACCGACCATCGTTTCGCCGAGTCCGAGCGGCGGCGCGTAGGACGGCCCTTCGCTCATCCGGCCCCGCATATACGGGTCGAGCGACAGATAAAGGGTACGCAGCAGGATCTGGCCGTCTTCCGGGGACGGCATCGGCGTCTCTTCGAGCCGGAAGTCGCGCGGTGTCGGCGCTCCCTTCGGCCGGCTGGCGAGCACGATGCGTCGATTGGTCGTGGCGGATTGAGGCATATCGGTCTCCTGGAAAAGGAAGAAATCGGAATGGAAGGGATTACGCTCTCGCCGGCACCGGTCGGGTACGGATGCCGCACAGGATGATCGCCGCTGCCATCAGGAGGACGAGGCCGGCTGATCCGAACACGCCGCTCGCACCGCTGAGGTCGAAGACAGCCCCGCCCGCGGCAGCGCCGATGGAGATGGCGAGTTGGATCGCCGCGACCAACAGCCCCCCCGCGCTTTCCGCCTGGTCGGGAACCGTGCGGGTCAGCCAGGTTGACCAGGCGACCGGCACCGCGCCAAAGGCCAGGCCCCACAGCGCTATCATGAGTGCGGCTACTGTCGGCTCGCTACCCAGCGCGATCAGCGCAAGGCCAAGCCCGCCCATCAGCAGCGGCATGAACGACAGAGTCAGCCGCAGGTTGCGTTCGATGACCGGACCGGCGAGCAACGTCCCAAGGAAATTCGCGATGCCGAACCCGAGCAGTATCGACGATACCGCTTGAATGCCGACGTCGGTGACGGTCTCCAGGAACGGGCGGATATAGGTGAAGAACGCAAAGTGTCCGGTGAAGACGAGCATCACCGCAAGCATGCCCAGGCCCATGCCGGGCCGTCTCAGAACCTCGGCAAGCGTGCGCATTCCGGTGGCACCATCCGAGGGCATTCGGGGAAGCGTCGTTGCCTGCGCCGCCAGCGCCAAGGCGGCAATACCCGCCGCGACGAGAAAGACGCTGCGCCAGCCGGCGAGGGCGCCGAGATAGCTGCCGACGGGGGCGGCCAGGATGGTGGCGGCGGAAACGCCGGTGAAGATGATCGACAGAGCTCTCGGAACCGATGCTTCCGGCACCAATCGCATGGCAATGGCCGCCGACATCGACCAGAAGCCGCCGAGCGCGATACCGAGAAGGACACGCCCGGCAAGAAGGAGCGGGAAACTGGGGGCGAAGGCGACTACGAGGTTTGAGGCAACCAGCAGCAGGGAGAAGCCCAGAAGCACAAGCCGTCGGTCGATGCGTTGCGTGGCGGCGGAGATCAGCAGGCTTATCACGAACGCGACCGCCGCGGTCGTCGTAACCGCTTGTCCGGCCAACCCTTCCGTAATGCCAAGATCGGTCGCCATCGGCGTAAGCAGACTGGCCGGCAGGAATTCGGCCGTCACCAGACCGAAGACGCCGAGCGCCATCGAGACCACTGCGCTCCAGTCGGACCTTTCTTGCGACCGGCTGCTATATTCCAAAGTCGCGGATTTGCTCATCGTTTGGCCCTTTCAACAGGCAGGTATTTCTGCGGTGCGAAAGAGTTAAGCTGGACCTTCCGGACGTTCTATGCCATCAAATCCGAAATGCTTGATTATACGTCCGGAAATGGTGCAGCGCGGCGAGAATCCGGCAGCAGCGCCGATCTTGTCAGCGAACTGCTCATGAGCATGCGTCTCGTCGGTCTGAACTATCGCCGCATCGAGATCACGCCGCCATTCGGCTTGCGTTTCGGCGCGGAGGAAGGGCGAGCGCAATTTTATTTCATCGCCCGCGGACCGGTCTTCCTGCGCACCGGCGAGGCGGTTCATGCAATGGAAACCGGTGACGCCGTGTTCCTGCCGCGCGGTGGCGTTCACGACCTGGTGTCACGCCCCGATCTCCCGGGCCGCGATGTTGCCGCCTATGACATGACCCCCTTGTGCGGGAGCGTTACGGCCATCCGGTCCTGTTCGGACGATCCCTCGTTGCAAAAGGCTCTCATCTTCAGCGGATGCATGGAGTTTGACCTCGGCAGCATGCATCCGCTCGTCACTTTGATGCCCGAGACGATGCACGTCGGCACATTGCTTGAGCGGTATCCTGAGATCCTGCCGATGCTGGAGGCGATGGAACGCGAGGCGCGCGGCGAGCGCGCCGGTTTCGCCGGCATCCTGGCTAGGCTCGCCGACGTTGTCTCGGCCTTTATCGTCAGGGCATGGGTGGAATGCGGTTGCGGAGACGCGAAAGGCTGGGTCGCGGCGCTGCGCGATCCTCGCCTCGGTCGAGCCATTGCGGCGCTCCATCGCAACCCTGGCAGGAACTGGACCGTGGCCGATCTGGCGGCTGAAATGGGCAGCTCGCGCTCGGTGTTTGCCGAGCGCTTCGTTGACGCGACCGGCATGACGCCGGTGCGCTATCTCACCGAACTCAGGATGCGGCTTGCGGCGCAATGGATCGGCCGTGAACGGTTAGCGATCGAAACAGCCGCGCAACGCCTCGGCTACAGTTCCCAGGCGGCCTTCTCCCGCGCCTTCAAGCGCGTGACAGGATATGCGCCCGGCGCGGCACGATTTTGACGGCCTATCGAACCCGATTTGCCGCGAAGCGCGGGTCTGAGCGCACTACAACTGGCGCCCCGCACCATCGTAACCTGGGCCGTCAACTGCGGTCTGTCAGGACGACCCGTTCAGCATTCAGTCACCCGCTTTGCCGCCGATCGGGTGGAACTGACGGTTGCCGGCAGCAACGGTGGGATCATCTGATCTTCGAAAGCCGCCTGTTCAGCCGGTGCGGCTCATCGCTGTCTTGACCCGTTCCGGTTTGAACGGCGTCTGCCTCAGCCGCACGCCGATGGCGTCGTAGACGGCGTTGGAGATCACCGCCGCCGTCGGACAGGTCGACGGCTCGCCGCCGCCGTAGGACGGGTATTCGGGCCGGTTGTTGACCAGCACGATGTCGATCGTATCCGGTATCTCGTTGAAGCGCAGGATCGGATAGCCCTCCCAATCGCGGCTGGTCACATGCGCTTTGTCGAAGGCCACTTCCTCGTGCAGGGTGCGGCTGAGCGACTGGATGACGTTGCCCTCGATCTGATTGTGCAATCCGTCGGGATTGACCACCAGGCCACAATCATGCGCCACCACGACGCGCTTGACGCTGATCGCGCCGCTGTCGCGGTCCACCGTGACGTCGGCGATGGTGGCGACGCGCACGTCGTCGCGGTTGACCCAGGCGATGCCGCGGCCGTTGGCGAGCTTGCCGTCCTGCTGCGGCGCCGGCGAAGGCCGGCTTTCCCAGCCATAGGCGTCGGCCGCGGCGCGCAGCACGTCGATGGCACGCTTGTCGACGAGATATTTCAGGCGGAACGACAGCGGGTCCTGGCCGGCCGCCGCCGCCATCTCGTCGATGAAGGCTTCCATGGCGTAGGTTGTCTCGAACTGCGCCGGCGAGCGCAGCCAAGCCGTCAACAGCCCTACGCGGCCCATGCCGTGATTGGCGACGTCGGCGTTGTCGAAGGTGTAGGCGTAGTTGATCGCCGCGTCACCCGAGCCCTCGCTGCCGATCTGCGGCAGGCCGGCGAGCTCGACCGCGATCAGGCGCGTATCGCCCGTGGTCGGCACCCACATGTGGTGGCGCCAGGCGACGACGTTGCCGTCCTTGTCGAGCGCGCCGGTCAGGTCCTGCACGATGGGCGGACCCTTCGGCTCCCAGCCGTGCTCGTCCCAGCGCATCCATTGCACGCGCACCGGGCGGCCGACCGCCTGCGACATGAGTGCCGCGTCGGGAATGACGTGCTCCAGCCCGTTGCGGCCGTAGGCGCCGGACGCCTCGAACCATTTGACGTCGATGCGATCCTCGGGAATGCCGAGCATCTGAGCCATGTCGGCGCGCATCTGGTGCGGCATCTGCGTGCCGGCCCAGAAGGTCGCCTTGTCCTCGTGCACATCGGCGATGGCACAGGAGGGACCGATGCTGCCGTGCATCTGAAACGGCGTCTGGTAGGTGGCCTGGATTGTCTTTTCCGCAAAGGGTAGGGCGAGATCGACCGAGCCCTTGGCGGCGACGGAGGTGTTGGTGCCGGCTGTCTTGCGCAGCGTATCCCACACCGCGTCCTGCTCCGGCAGGCCCCGCCAGTCGGACCATTTGGCCTGGCCGGAAGCTGGACCATCCGGGTCAAGCCCCGAGCCGAGCTTGTCGGCGGCCTGGATCGCGGCCCATTCGGTCTCGGCCACGACACCGAGAAAATTGCCCTTGCGCACGACCTGGACGAAGCCCTGAATGTCCTTCAGCCCGGTTTCGTCGACGCTTTCCAGGGTCGCGCCGACGCCGTAGGGCCGCACGACGCGGCCGTGCAGCATGCCGTCGACCTTGACGTCCTGGATGTAGGTGAACTGGCCCGTCACCTTGCCGGGAATGTCCTTGCGCCGCACCGACTGGCCGACGACCGTATAGGTGGAAGCATCCTTCACCGGCGCGTCCGGCGCGAGCTTCAGGCCGAAGCCGGTTCCGCTCGCCTCGATGTCGATGTCGAGGCGCTTGCCGGCGACGAGTTCGCCGAAGGTGACGGACTTGCCCGGCGCGCCGATCACCGAGATCGCGCCGTCCTTGGCGGAAAGCTGCTGCGCCGGCAGCTTGAAGCGGGTTGCGCCAAGATCCAGCAGCGCCTTGCGCGCCGCCGCGGCCGCATGGCGGATCTGCGGCCCGGCATAGCGCACGCTCATGCTGCCATAGGTCGGGCCCTGGTCGACGGTCTGCGACGTGGTGCCCATCACCACGTCGAGTCTGTCGACGGGGAATTCCAGCTCCTCCGCCGCGATCTGGGCGAGCGCCGTCTCGACTCCGGTGCCGGTCTCGACCTTGCCGGTGAAAAGGGTCGCCGTGTTGTCGGGATTGATGGCGAGCCAGGCATAGAGCTTGCCGGAATCGGGCGAGGCGACCGAGTCCGTTGTCGCTTCCTCGGCTGCCATGACGGCGACCGGATCGACGATGGCGAAGGCGACGACGAGGCCGGCCGAGCCTTTCAGGAAAGCGCGGCGATCGAGTGGAAGGGCGCCTTTGCGGTGCAGCTCTTCGGGACGCGTGTTCATGGTCAACCTCCCTTGGCCTGGCTGGCGGCGCGTTCGACCGCGCGAACGATGCGCATGTGGGTGCCGCAGCGGCAGAGATTGTCGTTGAGCGCTTCCTTGATGTCGTCGCGGCTGGGGTGCGGGTTCTCGTCGAGGAAAGCCTTGGCGGTCATGATCATGCCGTTGATGCAATAGCCGCATTGCAGCGCCTGCTCGTCGATGAATGCCTGCTGCAGGGGGTGCGGCTTTTCCGGCGTGCCCAGCCCCTCCAGCGTGGTGATCTTGCTGCCCTTGTCCAGGCTGGACAGCGGCGTAACACAGGAGCGGGTGGCGGCGCCGTCGATGATGACGGTACAGGCGCCGCATTGCGACAGGCCGCAGCCGAATTTCGGCCCGTGCAGTTTGAGATCATCCCGCAAGGCGTAAAGCAGCATACTGTCGGGATCAGCCTCGACCGAATGGTCATGGCCGTTGACGTTGAGGGTTATGGACATCGGAATCTTCCCTGCCTTGCGGCATATTGGGAGCGATGCCGCTGGGTGGTCGTGCGCTGCACGATGGACGCGAAGGAAGGTACGGCTGGCTGTGGCGGAGCGTCAACGTCGCGCGGTTCAAAGAAAAATGATCTGGTACAATCACGAGTCGGGTCTGTGTCGGAAAGCTCGAAGCCCGCCGCGTTCGGCCGAGATCGTCTCGCACATTGCGAGACGATCATTCCGGGTCGAGTTCGAAGATGGTGAAGCCGTTGCTGCGCTCCCGCTCGCGAAAACCCAGCACGCGAAACCATTTCGCGACTTCGGGTCGGTTCGACCAACTGTAGGAATCGATCGGCAGGTTTCCGCACAAGGCCTGGATGCGCCTGATATGGTGCTTGCAGAAACGGACCGTCGAGCGGGAAAAGAAAGTCTCGTGCGCCGCGAAAGCGGTTTGTGCCGTATCCCCGACCTCCCGCCAGGCGATGATGGCGACAGGTTTCCCGTCATCGAGCAGGGTGTGAGCCCGGCCTTCCTTCAGGCTCATGAGGAATTCGTCTTTCGCGTCCTCGATGTTCAGCCCGGCGGCCGAATATTGGTCGGTAATCCTCAGGGACAGGTCCCGAAAGATCGCTGCAAGGTCGAGTGAGGTGGCTGTTCGATAGTCCATGACACGCTCCTGGCATCAAGACACAAGGCGTTACGGGCGAGCGCAGCAGCCTTCCTCGACCTTAAGGCGGTAAGCGGTGCGCATCTGAGCGGATGCGATGGAGGTCAACGCGGCGGCGAGAACAAGCTTCAATGCTCGCTTCCTCGTTCTGGCGCCCCTGAGGCAGGTAAACACACATGGCACCGACCGACAAGCAATGCCTGTTCACGCCAATCGGCGAGATATGGCCCTCCGGTTGGCGCATGCGGTTGACGGCAAAAATCACCGCTCGAAAGGCTGGGCGCGGGCCGCTCAGCCGTCTGACGATATCTACGTCCCGGTCGTGGCCGCCACGGCTAGCGACCTGAATGTCTATGCAGCCTGAACGATCTCGACCAGTTCCACGTCGAACACCAGATCCTTCCCGGCCAACGGATGGTTGCCGTCGAGCCTGACGCTGGCGTCGTCCACGCCCACGACCGTTACCGGCATGGGACGCCCCTCGCGGGTTCTCGCCTGCAATCGGGTGCCGATATCGAGGTTGACGTTGTCGGGCACTCTGGCCCGGTCGATGGTCACGACCGCTTCGGGGCGGTGTGGACCGTAGGCGGCGTCCGCGGGAATGGTAACGGTATCCTTCGCACCGACCTCCATCCCCTCGACCTGGGTCTCAAGGCCGGGGATCACTTGCCCTTCGCCGAGCGTGAATTGCAGCGGTTCGCCGCCCGAGGAATCGAATTGCGTGCCGTCGGTCAGACGCCCGGTATAGTGGATGCGCACGGTGTCGCCATTCTTGGCCTGTGTCATGACAATCGTCCTTTAGGATTTTTGAGGGGCCGGCCAGAGCTCGCGGCCCGCTTTTTCGATCATCCGCGCGCCAAGGCGCACGGCGCGAAAGCCTAAAACTAGGTGCCGAGCCACCGATGTAAACCCTGGACGGCGATTGAACGGTTGCACCGCCGAAGCCTTTCATCCTGGACACGCCTTGCGGTACGCTCGAAAACGACCTTGCAGTGAAGGGCGAGCGTGAGGAACGCGGCGGGCATCGGAAAGCGAATGAGCATGGCAAGCGCGATCAAGGCACGCTGGCAGGTCGGTCATGGGCGGTATCTCGATCTCGACGCGAAGTCGGTTCTGATGGGCATCTTGAATGTCACGCCGGACAGTTTTTCCGACGGTGGAGAGTTCGGATCGCCTGAGCGGGCGATCGAACAGGCCCGGCGCATGATAGGCGAGGGCGCGGCGATCATTGACGTCGGCGGTGAATCGACCCGTCCGGGCGCCGATCCGGTTTCACCGCGCGAGGAGCAGGTGCGCATCCTTCCCGTGATCGAACAGCTTGCATCCGAGGGCAGGGCGCTGATTTCGGTCGATACCTACCGCGCCGGAACGGCGCGGCTGGCGGTCGCCGCCGGCGCGCATATAGTCAATGACGTGCATGGCCTGCAGCGCGAACCGGATATCGCTTATGTGGCGGCGGAGACGGGTGCCGGCCTGGTCATCATGCACACCGGACGCGATCGCGAAAAACTGGCCGACGTCATCGCCGACCAGTTCCTGTTCCTGAAGAGATCGCTGGAGATCGCACGCGCCGCCGGCATTGCGGACGACCATATCGTGCTCGACCCCGGCTTCGCCTTCGCCAAGGGCGGCGCGGAGAACCTCGAACTCATGGCCCGTTTCGGCGAGTTGCTACCGCTCGGGTTTCCACTTCTCGTCGGTACGTCGCGCAAACGTCTCGCCCGCCACCTTGTCGGCGAGACCGACGGGGCACGCGATGTCGGCACGGCGGCGGCAAGCGTCATTCTGCGGCTGAGGGGAGCCTCGATCTTTCGCGTGCACAATGTCGCGGTCAATCGCGACGCGCTGGCTTTCGCGGACGCAGTGATTGAGTGCGAGCAAGCGCCGAGCTGAGGATCCGTCAGGCAGGTTCGGTCACGACGCCGATACGCCTGTAGACGAAAGAAACGTCCCGTGGCGCGCCGGCAGCACTGCGTTGGGCTTCGTCTATCAGCATGGCCATGCGCGCGTGGATCGGTGACTTCGCGCAAGCCGGGTCGGTTGCTGCGGCATCGCCGGCGATGGCCATGGCCTGGCAGCGGCAGCCGCCCCAGTCGATCTCGCGCCGGTCGCAGCTTCGGCAGGGCTCCTGCATCCAATCGGTGCCGCGGAAAGCGTTGAACGCCGGTGAACTGGTCCAGATTTCGGCCAGCGAGCGATCGCCGAACCGCTCGAAACTGAGCGAGTGAATGGTCTGCGCGGCGTGGCACGGCAGCACGCTGCCGTCCGGCGCCACCATGAAGGCATCACGTGCCCAGCCCCCCATGCACGGCTTGGGATAGGTGGCGAAATAGTCAGGCGTCACGAAATCGATGTTCATGATGCCGATGAGCCGCTCGCGTGCGGCCGCCACGATCTCCGCCTGCCGCTCGACGGCGTCGCGGGAAGGCATCAGGGCATCACGATTGGTCAGTGCCCATCCGCCATACTGCACATTGGCGATCTCCAGCCGTTCGGCGCCCAGCGACAAAGCAAGCTCTATGAACTCGAGCACCTCCTCGATGTTGTGTCGATGGATCGGGGCGTTGATGGTGAGCGGCAGACCGGCCGCGCGGGCGCGCCGCGCCGTCTCCAGCTTCTTTTCGTGGCTGCCCTTGTGGTTGCCGATGCGCTCGGTGGTCTCTGGCCTCGCACCCTGGAAACTCAGTTGCAAATGGTCGAGCCCGGCTTTGGCAAACGCCTCGATGCGGCCATCGGCGATGCCGACGCCGGCGGTGATGAGGTTGGTGTAGACACCGCGCGCCGAAAGCCCCGCGATCAGTTGCTCGAGGTCACGACGCAGTGTCGGCTCCCCGCCTGACAGATGCACCTGGAGAATACCCAGATCGGCGGCCTGCGAAAACAGGTCGAGCCAGGTCTGCGTATCGAGTTCGCGATTGGCCTTCAGCAGCTCCACTGGGTTGGAGCAATAGGGACATTGCAGCGGGCAGCGATGCGTCAGCTCCGCCAGCATGCCGATGGGGGGAAGCAGGGCTTCGCTCATAGCTTCACCAGAAGCTTGTCCGACCATTCCTGCAGGAAGGCGATGACGTCGACCGCCACGGCTTTCGCTTCTGCGTCATAGTCGGCGGCAAGATCGGCGATGATATGGCCGACCGTCGAATGGCCGTCGCAACGGCGCAATATGTCGAGGCTGATGTCGTTCGGCCAGAACACTTTTTCGGGCGAAAGCACCGCAAACGCCTGCCGCATGGGGTCGTATTGGATGCGCACATGCTTCGGCAGCGAGGGCACAGAGCCTGCCGACACCAGGGATCTTTCGCGCAGCGCCGTCATCGCGCCATCTCCGGGCGGAAGGCGCCGGGCGGTATGTTTTCTCCTTCGCCATAGGCATGCTGAAGTGCATCCAGCATGGCCCACAGGATATCGCATTTGAACACCAGCGCATCGATCGCCTGCTGCTGGCGCTCCGCCGTGCCGGCATTCCGCAGCACGTAGGCGAGCGCGAAATCCGCATCGCGCGCCGCCTGTTCGGGCCGGCGCGTGAAATAGGCCAGTGTGTCTTCGGTGACATAGTCGTATTTGGCCAGCATCGCCGGCACACGCTCGCCGATGATGACCGGTGAAAACATCTCGGTCAGCGACGAGGCGACCGCTTCGAGCAGCGTCCGGTTGGCGCAGAAGGAGACGTATGCGCCGACCGCGAAGCGCGTCGCAGGCAGCGCCAGCCTTTCGCTCTTCACGGCGTCGGCGTCGAGACCGAGGGAGGTCGCCAGATGCAGCCAGCGCGCGATACCGCCGCTCCAGCCATCCTCGCCGTCGTGGTCCTCGATGCGCTTGCGCCAGGCGGCGCGGAAGGCCGGGTCCTCGGCTCGGGCCAGAATGGTGGCGTCCTTGCGCGGAATGACGGCCTGATAGCAATAGCGATTCAGTGCCCAGGCCTGCAGCTCGGTCCTGGACAGCGCGCCGCTGATCATCCTGTGGTGATAGGGGTGGCGGTTGTGATAGCGCTCGGCGCCGACCTGCCGCAGCACGGCTTCGAGTTCGGTGGTGGAAAGGCCCCCCTTGGCCGCATCGTGGAAGTCACTCAAAATTCTATCTCCAGCCCGTCACGGGCGACTTCCCAGCCTGCTGCCCTGACAGCGGCGCGCTCTGCGGATTTCTCGTCGAGAACCGGGTTGGTGTTGTTGATGTGAACGAAGATTCGACGGCCGATCTTGGCTCCGGCCAGGCCGGCGATGGACCCCGCTTCTCCCGACATCGCCAGATGCCCCATGCGGCCGCCGGTCTTGTGCCCGACACCGGCGGCAACCATCTCGTCGTCCGTATAGACGGTGCCATCGAACAGAAGGCAGGCAGCATCGGCAAGACGCGCAACCAATGAGGCGTCGATACGTGCACAGCCAGGGATATAGAAGAGGGAGCGACCGTTCGCGCCACCGATGCGCACGCCCACCGTGTCGCCGGCGTCGGAGCCGAAATCGGCTTCCGGATTGTCCCGGTCCTCCAGATAGAGCGCCACCTTTCCGGCTACCGCGAAACTTTCGACCGTCACGCCGGTCTTGCGGCCTTCCGCGTCTTGGATCGGAAATTCTTCTGCCGGCGGCAGGACGCGCCGCGGCACGATAGCCGGATCAAGCACGTTGAAAATCGAATTCGCCTCAAGCGTCGCCAGCACTTGCGCCGTTGCATAGATGGCGAAAGGCTGCCGCTCGCGCAGGCTGAGCAGACCGGCGATATGATCGACGTCGGCATTGGTCAGGACCACGGCGCGGATGGGCGTCGAGCGCAACGGGGCGTCCGCCGCGGGCTGGAGTTCGGGCGTCTGAGCGATCTGCTGGCGAATGTCGGGCGAGGCGTTGAAGAGCACCCAGCCGGTCCCGTCCGCCGACGCGGCGACACTCGACTGGGTCCGCGAACGCACGCCGACTGTTCCTATGCGCGCCGCGCGGCTCAGGCGATAGTTGCAGTTCCATTGCGGAAAACCGCCGCCAGCAGCCGATCCGATGATCTTCAAGCGCATGGCAACGCCCGCTTCATGTTGGGGCCGAGCAGCAGGAAATCTAGAATCACAAAAACCCCCGCGCTTACAGCGCGTGCGTCAAAGCGTTTCGGATCGCGCAACAAGCGATGCGTGTCCCCGTCGCCAGGGACACGCATCTTACGGCCTACTTCTTGGGAGTGACTTCAGCAGGCAGATAGCGCGAAATTTCGAAACCCGCAGCCACTTGGCACATGGTGGGCTTCGTCCAGCTTTTCTTCATCGCATTTCTCCTCTTCTACCGGCTCGAAGGCCGATCCCTTGCCACAGTCAGCCATGGCTTTGCGCCAATGGCCCGTCCATCGCGTCTCCAAATGGACAAATGAAACGGTAGGTACTCAAAAGGCAAAAACAATCGACCAAAAAGAACAAGGTAATCCTGCTTAATTCTTGACTTCGAAAGGTTTCTTCTCCTCCAGGGGAAGCTTGGCGGCTTCCCATCCATCGGCACCGAGCGGATACCAGATCACCGAACTGTAGCCCCATTCCACGGCCCGTTTGGCGGCGTTCCACGACATCCAGCAATCGGTCATGCAGTAGAACAGAATGGCTTGCGACTTGTCGGCGCCGGCCCTGGCCGCGAGGCCCTGCCGAAAATAACTGGCGGCCTCCTCGGAGAG
The DNA here is from genome assembly GCA_964490065.1 of uncultured Mesorhizobium sp. Lineage (GTDB taxonomy): Bacteria > Pseudomonadota > Alphaproteobacteria > Rhizobiales > Rhizobiaceae > Mesorhizobium. The sequence continues at coordinate 42,218 of CAZBBT010000008.1, forward strand.
CGCGCCGTAGCCGACATTGGCCAGCCATGTGCTCCCTGGAATATCCTTCCTGACCGGGTCCCTCCATATCGTTCCGGCCGGCAGATTGGCCGGCTTGGGTGCCCGCGGCATGACATCGAAGAACACGGCGTTCTTCTCGCGCCACAATGCCTCTGCTTCCGCCGTGGTGACCACCCTTGCGCCCTGCAGCGTCTCCGGCACCGGCGCACGGTATTCATCCATCCGGTAGCCCGCGGGTTCCGCGACATCGCCAGCCCACAAGGGTTCGGTCAGACCCAGAAGACCCGCAACAAGCAGCAAGATCGTCTCCCTACGCTTTTTCGTCCACGTCGCTCGAGCCCCGATCGCACCATTGCCCATCACGCTTCACTGTGTGATCGGCTTGTCGTGCTCGTCGATCAAGGGCACATTGTAGTCGAGAAGTATCTTGTTGATCTCCTTCTGGTTTTCCCTGATGACCTTGTTGAGCGTGCGCTTCCATTCCTGATCGGACGGCCGCACGCCCATGGTGATGCGATAGGACATGCGCTGGCCTTTCTTTTCCTTGACCAACGGCACGATCGCAACATCGACCTTCATCTGCTTGGCGTAGTATCCCGCCATCGGTCCCCATAGGATAGCCGCGTCGATCTCGCCGGCCTTCATGTCCCTCAGCATTCTTTCCGCCATCGATTCGGTGACGCGCGTATCGACCGCCAGCGGATAGATCTTGGCCGTCCGCAGCAGCTTATTTGCGGCCATATTGGCGGTCGGCGGCGTGCGTTCGACGACGCCGATCCGTTTGCCGGTGAGTTTCGGATCCTCGATCGTCACGATCCCGTCCATGTCGCCGCCCTTGGGGTGAACCAACACGTAGGAGGAGCGATAGTAGGCGTTGGTGTTCTGCACCAGTTCGTCGCCCTGCGCGTAGCCCATGATGATGTCGCACCGGTGAGCCCCCAGCGTGTTGCGCACGAAGCCCATCACGGTCGGGAACCAGGTGTAGGACACCGATTTCCGCCCGGTTTTCTCGGCGACCAGTTCGGCCAGCTTGTTCTCGAAACCTTCGCCGCTTTTGTCGGTGAACGGCATGTTCGAGGGGTCGGCGCAGACGCGCAGGATATCCGGATCGACCAACTCTCCAGCAGCGCCGAGGCCGGCGCTTTGCGCCTGGGCGTTCGACGGCAACAGGACGAGCGCGCCGAGGAACGGCAGGACGACGCGCAGTCTGGATGCGTCGCGACCGCTCATCTCATCCGCCCATGCATGACGCTTCGGCGTCCTTTGCCTCTTGCGACTTGTCCTCATGCTTCGGCGGCCTGCCGCGGGGCGCGGCGCCATCGGCGCGGGCACGCAGATAGATGTAGATGTCGTCCATGTAGCAATAGACATTCTTGTTGTCGCCGAATGCCGGCATCACATTTTCCTTGCCGCCGCCGAGATTCTTGCGGCCTTCGGCTACAATCGAGAGGAAAGTGCCGTAGTCCATTTTCTTCAGGCTGTTGACCAGCGCCGGCGCGTAGCTGGATCCCATGCCGTCCTGCCCGTGGCAGACATGGCAGTCAGAGTGGTAGCGGCGATAGCCGCTGAATGTGTACCAATCGACCATGCCGTTTTCGATCTTGTAGGTCGGCGTCCCATCCGCGTCGAAATATTTGCCGCCTTCGTTTGTCACCGCCTTGGCCTTTTCAGCGCTGTCGTCTGCCCATGCCTGGCCGGAACTCGTAACCGGCAGGAGAGTCAGGGCAAGGATCGAAAGTGCAATACGAACGGACATTCAGGCTTTTCCTCTATCTCGCCATGGCGTTATCGGGCGGCTGCCGTGATTTGAGAACCGGCGCTTTGTAGCTTGCGTGGCAAAATCGGGAGCCGATTGGAATTGCTCCAGCCCGGCTCTCGTTTCTCATGTGCGGCTTCCACCTTCTACAAGGTGGAAGCCGCAACTGTGGTTCCCGCAAATATCAGTCCGGGAGGCCGAAGACGGTGAGCTGACCGCCCAGCGTCGTGTAGTCGGCAAGCGCGGCATAGCCGCCGACGGCGCCCAGACCGGCTGTCCCCACCACCTGGGCCTCGTCGCCCTGGGCGCGGCCCTGGTCGACGGCGCCATGCCAGGCGGCGGCGTTGTCCGGCGAAAGCAGGCCGCCGGCGAGGCCGATGCCGGCCCAGCCGCCGACGCCGGACAGGACGGCGATGTACTGCTTGCCGTCATGCTCGAAGGGCGTGATGTTGCCGATGATGCCGGAGGGGGTCTTGAACTTGTAGAGTTCGTTGCCCTTCTCATCGACCGCCTTGATATAGCCTTCCAGCGTTCCGTAGAAGATCACGCCGCCGGCGGTGGCGAGCGCACCGGACCAGACCGAGAACTGCTCCGGCTTCGACCAGACGATCTCGCCCTTGGCGGCATCCCAGGCAATGAAGTTGCCCATGTTGTCGCTGCCTTCCGGCGGATACATCGACACGGTGGCACCCACATAGGGCTGGCCGGCGGTGTAGCTCACCTTGTAGGGCTCGTAATCCATGCAGACATGGTTGGTCGGCACGTAGAACAGGCCGGTCTTCGGCGAATAGGTCGCCGGCTGCTGGTCCTTGGTACCAAGCGCGGCCGGGCAGATGCCGGTCGAGTTGGTGTCTTCGCCGTTCTGGTCGGTCGAGTATTTCGGATCGACCAGCGGCCGGCCATAGGTATCGCTGTTCGGGTCCATGTCGACCTTGGTCGCCCAGTTCACCACCGGATCGTACTTCTCGGCGACGAGAAGTTCGCCGGTCGCGCGATCGAGCGTATAGGCGAAGCCGTTGCGGTCGAAGTGGACCAGGACGTCGTGCTTTGCGCCGTTGACGTCCATGTCGTCGACGAGGATCATCTCGTTGATGCCGTCGTAGTCCCATTCGTCGTGCGGCGTCATCTGGTAGACCCACTTCGCCATGCCAGTGTCGGCGTCACGCGCGAAAATGGTCATGGAGTACTTATTGTCGCCGGGGCGCTGCACCGGGTTCCAGGTCGAGGGGTTGCCGGTACCGTAGTAGACCAGATTGAGCTTCGGATCGTAGGAATACCACCCCCACGTCGTGCCGCCGCCGGTCTTCCACTGCTCGCCTTCCCAGGACTTGAGGCTGGAATCGGCGCCGATCGGCTTTCCGAGCGCGGTGGTCTTTTCCGGATCGACCAGCATTTCGGCGTCCGGACCGGTGGAATAGGCTCTCCAGGCCAGCGAGCCGTCCTTCAGGTTGAAGGCCGCGAGCGAACCCCGCACGCCGAATTCGGCGCCGGAGATGCCGATAAGCACCTTGTCCTTGACCACGACAGGCGCGGCCGTGCCGGATTCGCCCTTGCCGCCGTCGGTCATGTCGCCATTCTTGACCTTCCAGACTTCCTTGCCGGTCTTGGCGTCGATCGCCACGACATTGGTGTCGGCCTGGTTGAGCAGGATCAGCGCCGGGTGGTCAGCCGCTTCAGGCGCATAGGCGACGCCACGGTTGACCGTGTCGCAGCACATGATCGGGATGACGTTCGGGTCCTGTTTGGGCTCGTATTTCCAGAGAATCTTGCCGTCGTTCTTGAGGTCGAGGGCAAACACGTTGTTCGGGAACGGCGTATGGACGTACATGACGTCGCCGATGATCAGCGGGCCGCCTTCGTGGCCGCGTAGCACACCAGTGGAAAACGTCCACTTGACCTGCAGATTCTTCACATTGTCCGCGGTGATCTGATCGAGCTTGGAATAACGGGTATTGGCATAGTCACCCGTCTGCATGACCCAGTCTTTGGGATTCTCGGCCATCTTGATCAGATCGTCGTTGGCCGAAGCGTAGTAGGCCGCGCCGAAAGACAGGAACGTCGCGGTCGTCAGAACGTAGGTAGCTTTCGTAAGTACACGCATCAATATCCTCCCGGGTTCGCAACGATGAATCAACTCGCGGGCCCACGAGGGGGTTGCCCAAGCGATTCATGTGGGGGAAGTATTTCCGGCAGCGTGTCACGACCTAAGCCAGATGAGCAGAGGGCACCGTTACTGCCCACCTCACTTGGCCTACGAAAGACTGTCGCCGCTCCCTAATGACGGTGACGCCCTTGAAGCCGGAAACAGTGGGAGGCTATGTCATTCCGAAACGGATGGCAAGCAAAATCACTTCAGTTGATGTTGCACTGCAATATCTTAAATAGCGCAATGCAATATGATAAAATATATGATGGAAAATTTCGTCACAAGATTTCAATTCGACTAAAATTAACTCTTGCGCTCTATAAAATAGACAGACTTATGTATTTGATGGCTTATATATATATCGTTGTACTCGAAAAATCTTTCCGTGAAGCGAGGTGCCCAATATGTTTATACCGCAGGATATGCCGATAGTAAGGGAAGCTGGAAATGAAGGCCGACGCGGGGCTTCGGGGCGAGTGGCGGTAGCACCGGGAAGTCCCTATGCCCGTCGGAGACGTATTGGCCTTTGGTCCTATACCACGGTCGCCGGAACTTGACTGGCCTCACCATGCCGGACCAACTTAAGCGACGATCCTGTCCGGGCGTCCGGGCCAGTCGGAGGATTTCTTATGACCAGGTGTGTTGGGATTTTGAGCCTGTCGCTGTTGTTGGCATCGGCTCCAGCCTTCGCGAACCCGGCGGGCGCCGCGGGAGATTATCCGACGGCGACGATTGCCGATTACGTGCTCGGCTGCATGCAGACGAACGGTCGGACGCGACAGGCGCTGGAGAGCTGTTCCTGCTCGATCGACGTCATCGCCTCGATCCTTCCCTACGACCATTATGAACGGGCCGAGACGTTCAAGAGCATGTCGCTGACGACGGGCGAGAATGCCGGCCTGTTCCGCGAGAGCAAGCCCGCCAAGGAAGCCCGCACCGAGCTGAAGCGCGCGCAGGCGGAAGCCGACGTAAGATGCTTCTAGATCGGGGAAGGGACGCCGATCCCGGCGTCCTATAATCCCGCGGTTTGCAGCGGCCAGTGGCCGCTGAACACCTTGCCTTCGGTATCGGTCGCCTCGGCGCGGATCTCGCCATCGCCATGCGCCTTGAAATCGAACCGGAAATTCGGATCTTCCGAGATCGATATTCCGCCCTCCATCGACAGGAGCGTCTGATCGCCCTGGGTGATGGTCAGGTTCTGGATGAAGTGCGCCGGAATGAAATACTGGGTGAGGGGATCGCGCTGCAGGCCTGAATTGTTCGGATGCCGGATCATCAGTTGCAGTTCCGGTTCGTTGGCGCCTTCCGCGGCAAACTCGCGCAATTTCATCTGCCCCATCGTCTTGAGCGCCTCGTCCATGTTCTTGACCGCCGGTGCGGAGCAGCCGCCGGATGCCTTGACGAAAACCTTGTTCATGTGCAGCGCGCCGTCGGGCGTTTCCGCGATGGCGCGCAGATAGGAGTAGTCGTTGACGCGTACCCGCGTCGACAGGTGCGTGATGCCGGCATCCTTGCCGATCTGGAAGGTAGCCGCCACGGGCGAGGGGTTCACGTCGATGATCAGCGTGAGCGACTTGACGCCGTCCGGCGCCTTGGCCGGATCGAGATAGATGTCGATCGGAACCAGGGCAGCGTCCTGCGCGCGCTTCGGCGCCTCGATCCGGACAAGTCCGGTATCGTGCAGGATCGCCCGGTCGCCGAAGACGTCGCCCTTCAGATCCTCCCAGATGCGGTCGGACGACGCCTGCGTCTGCTGTGCGGCGGCCGGACCGGAAAAGCCGCCGACCATGCCGCCGGCCATGGCCGCCACAGCCAGAGCGGAGGCGAGCGGCAACGCGAACCGCCAGGTCCGGAAATTAAATTCTTGCATCTTATGCCTCCACCAATGTCAGCGAGGTGGTGCCCAGGCAGGTGTGAATCATACGCCGTCGCCCGGCCGTTGGCAAAGTTCTGCGTGAGAATTCGTTTCGGCCACAACTATTCCCATTCGAGTTCGGCAAAGGCCGCCGTCGCGTTCCGCTCGTTGTAGTCGTCGAACAGCGCCCATTCGCTCCGTTCGCTGAGCCCGGCAGTCTTGACCGCCTCGGCAAGCGGCACGCCGTCTGCGATCGCCTTGCGGAGGTCACGCGCCAGCACCTCGAAATAGCGCCGCTCGGGTTCGAGCGCGGCCGGCCAGTCGGCTGGCACCGGCCCATGGCCCGGCACGACGCGCGCGGCCTCGATCGCAGCGAGTTCTTCCATCTGGCGCAGCCAGCCGAGCAGCGATCCGTCGAGCGTCGGCAGGGAAGCCATGAAGACCAGGTCGCCGGCGAACAGCGTGCGGGTCGCACGATCGAGCACGGTCAGGTCGTTGTCGGTGTGGGCCGGCTTCCATGCCTGCAATTCGAGCATGCGCCCGCCGAGGTCCAGTTCCAGGCGATCGTCGACCAGCGTGGTCGGCGGCACGATCTCCACGCTCTTCATGAGCGCGTCGCCGATCTGCTCGCGAAAACTTTGCAGGTAGAATGCCCCGCGTGTCTCGAGGGCGCGCGGCAGGTTGCGATGGCCGACGATGGTCGCGCCGATTTCCCGGAATGCCGCATTGCCGAAAATATGGTCGGGGTGCATGTGGGTGTTGATCAGATAGCGGACCGGCTTGTCGGTCACCTTTTCGATCGCGGCGACGAAGGCCCGCGCCTCGATCATGCTGCCGCCGCTGTCGATGACGGCAGCGGCATCGTTGCCGACGACGACCCCCAGGTTCGAGATGGCGCCCTCATTGCCCTCGGTCATCAGTTGATCGACGCCACGAAAAGCGAAGACGCCGCCGGCGATCTGCTTCAGTGCGATCTCAAGATCATCCGCAGCGGCCAATGCCATCCGTCCGAAGCAGCACGGCAACAACACGGCACCGGCGCCGACACAGGCGAAGCCGCCTAAAACCTTGCGCCTGAGCGGATCGATCGACATGGCCCTCCCTTCAGGCATGGGTCGGAAATTTCAGGCGGAACGACCGCAGGAGGTCGCTCATCACCTGCGGGTTGCGGAACTGCCGCGGCAGGCGGACGTCGAACACGCCTTCCACATGCGCCGGCCGCGGCGACAGGACGATGATGCGGTCCGACAGCATCAGCGCTTCGCGCAAATTGTGCGTGACCATCAGGGCCGTCGTCGGCCGCGCCGACCAGACCGACAAAAGCAGGTGGCGAAGCCGGTCGGCGGTCCGCTCGTCCAGCGAGACGAACGGCTCGTCCAGGAAAAGCGTGGCGGGCTCGTTGGCAAACGCCCTGGCCAGCGCCACCCTTCGCGCAAGGCCGAGCGACAGTTCCGACGGATAGAGCGAACGCATGCCGGCGAGGCCGAGATCGCCGAACAGCCAGTCGAGGTCCACGGCGCGCCGGTTCTTCAGCAGCGATAACCTGACGTTCTGCTCCACCGTGCGCCAGGGCAGCAGGGTCGGCTCCTGGAAGACGGCGGCGATGCGGCTGGAACCGCCTTCGGGCAACTGGAAGGAACCCGTGAAGTCCCTGTCCAGGCCGAGCAGGATGCGCAAGGTCGTGGTCTTGCCGCAGCCGGACGGTCCGAGCAGGCAGGCGAACTCGCCTTGCCGGACTTCGAACGAAAGGTCCTGCAGCGCGGTTACCGAAACCCCCTGCGCGGATCTGAAGGTTTTCCTGGCGATATCGACCCTAAGCGGGGTGGCGGCGCCAACGGCTTGCATGTCGTTCAAGAGGCTGCACCAGAAGAAGTTCGATTGCGAGCATGACCGCCACGAAGGCGAGCGTGTAGGCCAGGATGGCGGCGACATCGAAGAGCTGGAAATAAAGATAGATCTGGAAGCCGACGCCGCTCGACCGGCCGAGCAGTTCGACGACCAGCACGATCTTCCAGATCAGGGCGATGCCGGACCGCGAGGCCGCGGCGAAGTAGGGCTGCAGTTGCGGCAGCAGGATATGGCGGATGCGGTCGAAGGCGCTGAAGCGATAGACGGTCCCCATTTCGGCGTAGCTGGGATCGAGCGCGCGGGCGCCTTCGCGCATGGTCACCACGACGTTGGGAACCTTGTTCACCGCAACCGCGCCGATCGCCGCCGCCTCGTTGAGCCCGAACCAGATATAGGCGAGCACGATGACCACCAGGGCCGGAACGTTGATGAACAGGACCACCCACGGATTGAAGAAGCGGTCGGCGCGCCGATGGCTGCCGAGGAAAACGCCGATCATCGTGCCGATGGTCATGGCGATGACGTAGGCCGCGGCGACCCGCGCAAGCGTGGCGCCGAGATGGTAGGCGAGATCGCCGCTCGCCGCCTCTCCAAGCAGGGTCCTCCAGACTTCCCCCGGAGGCGGGAAGGCGCGGCTGGGCCATGCGGTGGCCGCCAGGCTCCAGAGCAGGCCAAGGACGACCAGCGAGATCGCCACCGTCAGGGCAGGGATGGATGCCCTCATCAGGCCGGCATTTGCCGCCGTGACGGTCGCTTCGCCGTCGGTGGCCTCGGGTGCCGTCATTTCATGAGTTCCGGCCAGTAGGTGCCGGGTGCCATTTCCGGCGCCTTGCCGACCAGCTTCTCGCCGCCGATCTCGGCCAGAACGCGATAGAGCCTGGCGGCATCTTCCGCCTCCTCGGCGACCGGCCGCCGGGGAATGCCCTCGCGATATCGATCGCGCAGCTTTTCAAGCTCCTTGCCTTCGGCGCGTACCATCGGCGCCAGCCGTAGCCATTCCTCGTCGGATTTCGCCAGCAGGTCCTTCGCCTGCGCGGACGCCTTGATGAAGCCCTTGGCGGCATCCAGGTTCTCGTTCGCCCAATTGTCGTGAAAGACATAGCCGAGCGCCGACACCGGGCCGGCGGCGCCCAGCGCCTTGGCGGCGTCGTTGGCCCCGATCAGCCGGCGAAAGCCATTGGCTTCCAGCCGGGCACAGAAATGCCAGAAATTCAGTGCGGCATCGAGTTCGCCTTCGATCGCCTTCTCCGAAATCAGCGGCGGCGCGCCGTAGGCGACGTCGCAGGCCGTCGTCAGGTCGATGCCGTGATCGCGCCGCGCCAGCGCCTGGATCAGCAGCCAGCTCTTGTCCAGCGGGCCGCCGGTGACGCCGATCTTCCTGCCCTTGAGGTCGGGAATCCCCCGGATCGGGGAGGCCTCCTTCACCATGATGGCGCCGACCGCGGTCGAATACGGCGCCAGCGTGAGATCGACGCCCTCGGAACGCTGGCGCGAAACCCACAGCCAGTCGGAAACGATCACGTCGAGCGCGCCGGCCAGCATCGCCACATTGGTCGCATCCTCGCCGGCGAAGTCGATGATCTCCACCTCGACCCCGTTCGCCGTATCGAACTGGTGCTGCTTCAGCGTGTCGAGTTCCCAACTCACGGTGCCGAATTTCAGCACGCCGACGCGCACCTTGCCGGCGGCGAGAACAGTTCGGGGCGTTGAAACGAGGGCCGCGGCCGTTCCGAGAGCCGCCGTCCGAAGCATGTCGCGCCTTGAAATCATCATGACACTCCTCTCGGGAACAGCCTTACGAGCCGGAGATATCGCTCAGATCGATCGTTCCTTGCTGGGGAACGCGCATTTCCAGCGCCTGACCTTTACGGACGGATGCTCCTGCGACCATTTCGCGATCTCGGAGGGAGCCAGGAACATACATTGCATCAGGGAGCCATGGCTCTCGAAATAGAGATGCTCGTCGCGACAGGCGCTCGGGTTCGTGCTGAGGCACACCGTCAGTATGAGATCGACCATATTCATGAGGCACCTCTCGTAACGCTCTTTCGAGACGCTCGCCCTGACAAGGCCGGCCATCCTGCCGGCCGACAAGTCTTTCGATCGCCGGATTTCCCGAGGTGCCCAATGGAAACCGGAGCCGCCCAAGGCTACGCGTTCGCCCGATGGCCGTCAACAAAGACGAACGGGCAGGGGCGGGCAAGAGCCGTTGCCGAGCTGGACCCTGAACCTTTGTACGGTTGACTTCCCCCCTCCGGCGGCTAGCTTCTAGCCGTGCAGGCCCGTCGAGCCCCGCAAACGCGCATCCGGCGCATAAGACGCCGAGGTGCGAAATCGTCCAGGGCACCCAGACGATCAATGAGGAAATATCATGCGCGCAATCGCACTTTTCGCTGCCTTATCCGTTGCAACCCTGGCCGGTGGCCAAGCCCAGGCGCAGGACGCGGCGGCAGGCGAAAAGGTCTTCGCCAAGTGCAAGGCCTGCCATGTTGCCAATGAAGACAAGAACAAGATCGGCCCTTCGCTGCACGGCGTCATCGGCCGCACGGCCGGCACCCATGAAGGCTTCAGATATTCGCCTGCCATGGTCGAGGCCGGAAAGTCCGGCGTGGTCTGGGACGAAGCGAACCTGACCAAATACCTGCACGATCCCAAGGCGATGGTCAAAGGCACGAAGATGGCATTCGCCGGTCTCAAGAAGGATGAGGACATAGCAAATGTCATCGCCTACCTGAAACAGGAATCCCAGTAAGCGCCGATCCTATCTCTCCTTTGCGGATGATAGCGATTTCAACAATTTAGCGAGCCGGCGAAACGCCGGGCCGACACCTTACGAGGTGTCGGGCGCGCGCGGCTTCGGGGCGACCGGCCGGCGGGCCGCCGGCCCGGAAATCCGGTGCGACGGCCGGCCGGCTTGCGGACCGGGCGCGCCGGGAAGCGCGAACCGCGCGGCCTGCGCCATCAGCGCGCACAGCACCAGCGCCAGCGAGCGGAAACGGGCCGCGAGGCGTGCCGCGTCGCCAGCCTCTTCCAGCGCATCCGATGGGATCGGCGCGCCACCGAAGAGGAACGCCCGCGCCTCCACCTCGCCGTGGATTAGAATGCCGAGCACCCGACGGCGGCGAAGGTAGGGAGCGCCGGCGGCAAGGTCGGCCAGGCTGGCGAGCGCGAACAGCAGCGCCACGATGCGCTCCAGCACATCGCAGTTCCAGTTCGCTTGTCCTTCCCAGTCTTCCATTCCGGTCTCCATTTCGGGCGGACACAGTATGAGGGAGGCGCGGTGGGTGTTGATAGTTTTCGGCGCAGAAAACGGACTGATGGCCTTAACCAACTGAAAAGACTATGGAAGTTTGTTTGAGCAGTTTTGAAGTTGTCCACAGGCTGACGGGCGCGGCGGCTCTACCTTTCGGCAGGGCACGGCAAGCGCATATGGAATTTTCGACCGTCCAGCACCCCCACCCCTGTCCCCTCCCCACAAGGGGGAGGGAGACGCCGACATCGCCGCTCTGCCAGAAATTATCGCAGTTGGCGGGCTGTAGCGCTGCCGCAAAGTCCCCCTCCCCTTGTGGGGGTCCAAAGGAGGGGCGAGACCCGTGGCTCGCCCCGGCAAGGTTAGGGGTGCGGCGACGGAGAGGGGTCGCCCTTCAGGAGCTTCGGCGGTTCAGGCGGCCCTCCCGGCCGCTTCGGGGCCACCCCGCCCGCAGGGAGACAGGGCGCGATCATGCGGCGTCCTGCGGGCTCCGCAACGCAAGCGGCAGGTCCGCCATACTGTCGCAGACCAGGTCGGCGCCGAGCTCCTCGACCGGAACCGGCGTATAGCCGCCACGCAGGAGGACGACGGGCATGCCGGCGGCGCGGGCGGCGCCCACATCGGCGATGCTGTCTCCCACCATCAGTGCGTCGCGAGGGTCCGTCCGGAGCCGGTCAAGCGCCAGCAGCAGGGCGTCCGGCGCGGGCTTCAGGTGGGTCACCGCGTCCCCGCCGATGATTGCGCCGAGCCAGTCGGTCAGCCCGAAATGCAGCAGGATCTCGCGGGTCGCCAGTTGGGACTTGTTGGTCGCCACGCCCATGGCGATCCCGTTCAGGTGGAAATGCGTCAGAACTTCCCGCACGCCGGGCATCAGCCTGGTCAGGCGGGTCAGGTGCCTGCGGTAGATCGGCGTCATGTCGTGCCTGGCCTCTTCCAGCGCGCTGCCGGAAAGCGGCGCCCCGGACGCCGCGAAGGCCCGCTCGACCAGTTTGCCGACACCGCCGCCGATCATGGTCGTGACCTTGTCGAGGCGCAGGGGCGGCAGGTCGCGGCTTGCCAGCAATTCGTTGACGGCGGCCGTTATGTCGGGAGCCGAATCGATCAGCGTGCCGTCGAGATCGAAAAGGATCGCCTTCAGCGGCCGAAACGGCTTATCCATGCCGACGTTCATGCAATCTCCTTCCATTTGATCGAGCAGCCGATCGAGGCGATCTGATCGCGCGGACCGTCGCCGGTGCGGGCGACCTGGCGCATCGCCTGATAGAGATCGCGCCGGAGGTCCGGTGCGCCTGCCTCGCGCTGCGAGGCGTCGAGCCGGCCGCGATACTGCAAGGCCAGGTCGCTGTTGAAGCCGAAGAAATCCGGCGTGCAGGCGGCATTGTAGGCGCGCGCGACGCTTTGATCCTCGTCATGAAGGTAGGGAAAGGAAAAGCCATGCGCCTCGGCGAAGGATTTCATGTTCTCGAACGAGTCGTCGGGGTAGGTCGCGGCGTCGTTCGAGTTGATGGCGACGAAGCCGACGCCCTCGGCCTTCAGGTCGTTGGCATCGCGCACGATGCGCGAGATCACCGCCTTCACATAGGGGCAGTGGTTGCAGATGAAGGCGACGACCAGCCCGTTCGAACCGGCCTGCTCGAAGATGGAATGGGTTGTGCCGTCTGTACCGGGCAGCGTGGCGTCCACCGCCGGCCAGCCGAAATCGCAAACGGGAGGAACTGCCGCCATTGTTCAATGCTCGCTTTCGGGAGTCGGACCCCCACCCCTGTCCCCTCCCCGCAAGGGGGAGGGGGACGATCTCGCGCCTGTTTCATCCAAGACCGTCAAGGCTTGCCGCAGAGCGGCGGTGAAGGCGAGTCCCCCTCCCCCTTGCGGGGAGGGGTCAGGGGTGGGGGTAAACAGTCGTAGCATTAGCGCTTCCAGCCCAACTCACGCCGCCTTGCGGATCGCGCCGTCGCCGGCGCGGCGGATGGCGGCGATGTTGTCGCGATAGGCCGCTTCCGTGCCGCCCTTGAAGATGGCCGAGCCGGCAACCAGCACATTGGCGCCGGCGGCCGTGACCAGCGGCGCGGTTTCGGGCGTGACGCCGCCGTCGATCTCGATGTCGATCGGCCGCGAGCCGATCAGCGCCTTCACCCGCTTGACCTTGTCGACCACCGCCGGGATGAAGGCCTGGCCGCCGAAGCCGGGATTGACCGTCATCAGCAGCACCAGGTCGAGCCGGTCGAGCACGTATTCGATCACGCTTTCCGGCGTCGAAGGGTTCAGCGAAACGCCGGCCTTCTTTCCCAGATTCCTGATCGCCTGCAGCGAACGGTCGAGATGCGGTCCGGCCTCGGCGTGCACCGTGATGATGTCGCAGCCGACCTCGGCGAAGGCCGCGAGATAGGGATCGGCCGGCGCGATCATCAGATGGCAGTCGAAGACCCTGTCCGTTCGGTTGCGGATCGTCTTGATGACCGGCGGGCCGAAGGTGATGTTGGGCACGAAATGCCCGTCCATGACGTCGAGATGGATCCAGTCGGCGCCCGCCTCGACGACCGCCTCGACCTCGTCGCCGAGCCGCGAGAAATCGGCTGAAAGGACGGAAGGGGCTATGATTGTTCCGGCGGTCATTTGGCCTCTCCATTGGCTTTGCCCGCACCCATGGAAAACACGCGGCTGGCCGTGATGTCCTCTGCCGATATCGTCGAAAGCGCTGCCGCGTCGAGTGGTCCTTCGGCGGTCTCGAACAGCCGGTTGGCCTGCCTGAGCCGTGCCCGGTCGAGCGCGTTGCGGATCGAGCGCGCATTGGCGAAATGCGGCTGGGCACGGCGGCGCGCGATATAACCGGCCATCGCCTTCCGGGCCTGTTTGTCGAACAGGTAGCTTTGCTGGTCGAGCATGTTTTCGGCGATCCGAAGCAGTTCCTCGTCCGTATAGTCGGGGAAGTCGATGTGATGCGCAATGCGCGAGCGGAAGCCGGGATTGCTTTCGAAGAAGCGGTCCATGCGCTGCGCGTAGCCGGCCAGGATCACGACGAGGTCGTCGCGCTGGTTCTCCATCACCTGCAACAGGATCTCGATGGCCTCCTGGCCGTAGTCGCGCTCGTTCTCCGGCCGGTAGAGATAGTAGGCCTCGTCGATGAACAGCACGCCGCCCATCGCCCGCTTCAGGATTTCCTTCGTCTTCGGCGCCGTGTGGCCGATGTACTGGCCGACCAGGTCGTCGCGGGTGACGGAAACCAGATGACCCTTGCGGATATAGCCCAGCCGGTGCAGCAGGTCGGCCATGCGGAGCGCGACCGTGGTCTTGCCGGTGCCGGGGTTGCCGGTGAAGCTCATGTGAAGGGTAGGGACTTCGTGGGCCAGCCCCATGTTGCGCCGCGCCCGCTCGACCAGCAGGAGCGCCGCCGTCTCGCGGATGCGCTTCTTGACCGGCGCCAGACCGATCAGGTCGCGGTCGAGTTCGGCCAGTACCTCCTTCACACCCGAGCGCTCGAACTCGGCGCGGAGGTCGACGGAGGTGGGTGCGGGAACCGTTTCGGTGTCGGCTATAGCCTGCTGTGACATATCGGACTCCTGCTGAAAGAGTTGGAGCGCGCTACGATTATCGTTCGGCGCTGCCCCTCACTGTCCTGGCGGACATCTCTCCCCGTAAACGGGGAGAGAAGCCTGCCGCTGCGTCTTCACCGGTTCGACGCCGGCGATTGGCGAAGGCGGTTCCGCTATCCACCTTCTCCCCGCTTACGGAGAGAAGGTGCCGGCAGGCGAACGAGGGGCGACGCTTGCGTTGCAACCGGAACCTCCGTCCCTGCGGCCGGCACCCTTACGCATACCTCGCGCCCGCCGGCCGATCGGCCGCGTAAGGCTTGGTCGTGTAGCGCACGACGCGGCCTTCGGCTTCCTGCCGCTCCAGCCGGTAGCCGGGTTCCTCGGCCGGGCGGTTGACGATGAAGGAGAGCTTCACCGATTCCCAGCCATGCGAGGCGTCGAAGGCGACGACGCGGATGTAGCGGTCGCCATAGGCCTTGCGGCACTCCCGAAGCTCCAGCATCAGCGCCGCCGCGTCGGGATTGTCGAACATCGGGTGGCCCCACATGTCCCAGTAGGTGTTGCGCGGATGCGGGTCGTCGGTGAATTCCAGGCTGACGGCCCAGCCATTGTCGATGCAATACTGCACCTGGGCGCTGATCTGGGCGTCCGTAAGGTCGGGCAGGAAGGAAAAGGCTCCTTGTGTGATACGCATGGTCTTTCTCCTTATTCGGCCGCCGTCGCCACCGGCACGAAGTCCGGCGAGTCGGTCGAGGCGTAGTTGAAGGTCACGTCCTTCCAGGTTTCGAGCGCCTGCTTCAGCGGCAGGCAGGTCCTGGCCGCATCCTGCAGGATCTGCGGTCCCTCGCGGACGATGTCGCGGCCCTCGTTGCGGGCAAGCACCATACATTCGAGCGCGACGCGGTTGGCGGTGGCGCCGGCGGCGATGCCCATCGGGTGGCCGATCGTGCCGCCGCCGAACTGAAGCACGACATCCTCGCCGAGCAGGTCGAGAAGCTGGTGCATCTGGCCGGCATGGATGCCCCCCGAGGCCACCGGCATGAGCTTGTTGAGCGAGGCCCAGTGCTGGTCGAAGAAGACGCCGTTCTCCAGCCGCATGGGATTAAAATCCTCGCGGCAGATGTCGTAGTAGCCCTTAGTCGTGGCCGGGTCGCCTTCCAGCTTGCCGACCACGGTGCCGGCATGGATGTGGTCGACGCCGGCCAGCCGCATCCACTTGGCGATGACGCGGAAGGAAACGCCGTGGCTCTTCTGGCGCGTATAGGTCGAGTGGCCGGCGCGGTGCAGATGCAGCACCATGTCGTTGCGGCGCGCCCATTTCGCCATCGACTGGATAGCCGTATAGCCGATGACGAGGTCGATCATGACCACGACCGAGCCGAGTTCCTTGGCGAATTCTGCACGCTCGTACATGTCCTCCATCGTCGCGGCGGTGACGTTTAGGTAGGTACCCTTGATCTCGCCGGTTTCGGCCTGGGCCTTGTTGACGGCCTCCATGCAGTAGAGGAAGCGCTCGCGCCAATGCATGAAGGGCTGCGAGTTGATGTTCTCATCGTCCTTGGTGAAGTCGAGCCCGCCCTTCAGCGCCTCATAAACGACGCGCCCGTAATTGCGGCCGGACAGGCCGAGCTTCGGCTTGACGGTGGCGCCGAGCAGCGGCCGGCCGAACTTGTCGAGCCGTTCGCGCTCGACGACGATGCCGGTGGCCGGGCCCTGGAAGGTCTTCACATAGGCCACCGGCAGGCGCATGTCTTCGAGCCTCAGCGCCTTCAGCGGCTTGAAGCCGAAGACGTTGCCGATGATCGACGCCGTCAGATTGGCGATGGAGCCCGGCTCGAACAGGTCGAGATCGTAGGCGATATAGGCGAAATACTGCCCCGGCGCGTTCGGCACCGGATCGACCCGATAGGCCTTGGCGCGGTACTTTTCCTTGGCCGTCAGCCGGTCGGTCCAAACCACCGTCCAGGTCGCGGTCGAGCTTTCGCCGGCGACAGCCGCCGCCGCCTCGACCGGGTCGACGCCGTCCTGCGGCGTGATGCGGAACACCGAGATGACGTCGGTGTCCTTGGGCTCGTAGTCGGGCTCCCAATAGCCCATCTTCTTGTATTCCATGACGCCGGATCTGTAGCGGGCGGCGCCGGTGACGGTCTCGGACTTGCTGTCCATGGCTCTGGTCCTTTCCTTCGGTTCCGGCCGCTCAGGCGGCCTTGGCGGTGGCGATCTGCGGGTCGAGCTTGCCCGCGGCGTAGCGTTTCGCCATCTCGTCCATGGCGACGACCTTGATCTTCGAGGCGTTGCCGGCGGTGCCGAAACGCTCGAAACGGTCGCGGCAGAGATCGCGCAGCGCGTCCATTGCCGGCTTCATGAATTTGCGCGGATCGAATTCGCGCGGGTTCTCGGTGGCGACGCGGCGGAACTGGCCGGTCATGGCCATGCGGCAGTCGGTGTCGATGTTGACCTTGCGCACGCCGTGGCGGATGCCGCGCTCGATTTCCTCCACCGGAACGCCGAAGGTCTGGGGCATCTCGCCGCCATAGCGGTTGATGACGTCCTGGAGTTCCTGGGGCACGGACGAGGAGCCGTGCATCACCAGATGCGTGTTCGGCAGCTTGGCGTGGATCGCCTCGATGACGTGCATGGCGAGGATGTCGCCATCCGGCAGCCTGGTGAACTTGTAGGCGCCGTGCGAGGTGCCGCAGGCGATCGCCAGTGCGTCCACCCCGGTTCGGGCAACGAAGTCCACCGCCTGATCCGGATCGGTGAGCAACTGGTCGTGCGACAGCGCACCTTCGGCACCATGACCGTCCTCGGCCTCACCCTGGCCGCTTTCCAGCGAGCCCAGCACGCCGAGTTCGCCTTCGACCGAGGCGCCGACCCAATGCGCCATGCGCGTCACCCGCTCGGTGATGGCGACGTTGTAGTCGTAGCTCGCCGGCGTCTTGGCGTCGGCTTCCAGCGAGCCGTCCATCATGACGGAGGTGAAGCCGTAGCGGATCGCCGACAGGCAGGTGGCCTCGTCGTTGCCGTGGTCCTGGTGGACGCAGAGCGGGACGGACGGGTGCATTTCCGACAGCGCCTCCATCATCCTTGCCAGCATGATGTCGCCGGCATAGGAGCGGGCGCCGCGCGAAGCCTGCATGATGACGGGCGCGTCGCAGGCGGCGGCCGCCTCCATGATGGCAAGACCTTGCTCCATGTTGTTGATGTTGAAGGCGGGAACGCCGTAGCTGTGCTCGGCGGCGTGGTCGAGCAATTGGCGAAGCGTGATGCGAGCCATGGTCAGGCCTCCTCTCTCATTCGGGTCGCGGGTGCCGGCGTCTCCAGCGTGCGTCCGATGGCGGCCGCGGTATCGGCCATGCGGTTCGAAAAACCCCATTCGTTGTCGTACCAGGACATGACGCGGACCAGCCCGCCGTCGATGACCTTGGTCTGGTCGAGCGCGAAGGAGGACGAGGCGGGGTTGTGGTTGAAGTCGGAAGAGACAAGCGGCTCGTCGACGATCGCGAGGATGTTCTTCAGCCGGCCACTGGCGGCGATCTTCATCGCCTCGTTGACTTCCTCGACCGTCGTCGGTCGCTTCGGCACGAACTTGAAATCGACCACCGAGACGTTGGGCGTCGGCACGCGGATGGCGACGCCGTCGAGCTTGCCCTTGAGTTCCGGCAGCACCAGGCCGACGGCGCGCGCCGCTCCGGTCGAGGTCGGGATCTGCGACAGTGCCGCCGCCCGCCCCCGATAGAGGTCCTTGTGCATCGTATCGAGCGTAGGCTGGTCGCCGGTGTAGGA
>CAZBBT010000009.1:0-56033 GCA_964490065.1 uncultured Mesorhizobium sp.
TCGGGATTGGCGGCGGCGTTTCGCAACACCCGGAAGTTGATTCCACCTCTTGGTCCCTGCTCGGCCGCGATCACGCCGCACCATACGGGTGCTTGACTCATGATGCCCGCGAGATGCTTCGGCGCTGCGACGAGTGTGAGCTTCTGTAGCGTTTGGCGGTAGATATCGATCTGGGTCGCGAATCGGTCGAGATTGTCCTTGGCGCTCTTGATTTCATAGCCGTGGATGCTGCCGTTGATGACTGCCACGTCGATGCGGCTCCGGGCGTGCGCGAGGCCAAGTTCGTCGATCACAAGCGTATCGGGATGGGATTTGGCGCGTCGCAATCGTTTGGAGTGTAGCGCAGAGCGAATGTCTCCGTCTGTGGTTCCCAACTTCGTCATGGCCGGCATGTCCTCCAGCTTATGTTCTGCCGGAGGTTCTGCTCCAAGCCAAGGTGGCATTCTGACTCACCTGACATTTCTCAAGCGTGTCAGCGGCGATGACCGGTCTTGGTTGTCCGAAAACCGGCTGAATCGACCGACTTGGGAGAGGCTGTCATTGCCGCACCGTCTCGGAACGTCACAGAGGGTCTGGGCACCCCTTTCAAAAGTCCGGCCACGCAGGTATCGGACCTCGATCGTCATCTGTCGCAATACTGGACTTCCGTTCACGCCGCCTCGCGGATCCCACCATCAGCCACCCCGACCACAAGGCTGGTATTGTTATCCGTACCGGCGGCGAGATCAGCTTCGAGATGGGCCAACTCCTGCCGCTTCAGTTCGAGCTCGGCCTCGAAGGCGAAGGCTTCGCCAATGCGTGGCTGATAGGAGGCTAGACGCCGGCGGGCATCCACCAGCCGACAGCGATAACTGTCCTGCTCGCCCTCAAAGTTCGACAGAGCATGCTCAAGGCGAGCGACCGCGCCGAGCGGCGTGACCGTGACAGGAAGGTCGATCTCGTAGTCGGCGCCGGTGTGCTTCAGCACAGTGGTGTAGCGATACCCGTCCCGGCCGAAGCGCTCGCCTGAGAACTCCAGGTCGAAGCCACCGATCGAGCCGGTGACCGTGTCTCCCTCTTGGCTGAGCTGTACGAGAGTGAGGATTTCCTTCATAAGTGCGCGGCCGGCGAGCTTGCGCTCGGCGAACGCGGTCCCGGTGACGGTCATCGTGAAGGCATCGCCGGCAGTCGGCACCCGGCGTTCGATGTCTCGTCCGATTTCAGCGATGCGCCGGGTCGACAGTTCGATTTCGCGTTCAGCGTCGCGGACCTGGCGGCGGATGGAATGCTGGTCGTCGATATGGGCGGCATGGAGCCGGTCGAGACGGGCGATCTCGGCCTCAAGCCCTGCCTTTTGCATCAGGCGCTGATCGCCCGATGCGATGGCCTTGGCCATGGCGAACTGGTTGGCCTGCCCCTCGCCCATGTCTTCGAGGCGTCGAATGGACATGTCGCCTGAGAGTGCTGCCGCGATGAACCGGGCCTTGCGCTCGTTGTTCTGCCACATAGTGGCGTCGAGCGAGCCGAGCGTTGCATACGCATAAAGCCCGATTTCGTCGTGCTGGTTGCCCTGGCGGATGATGCGGCCCTCGCGCTGCTCGATCTGGGAGGGAAGCCAGGGCACGTCGAGGTGATGGAGCGCCTTCAGCCGCGCTTGCACATTGACGCCTGTGCCCATGGTTTCCGACGATCCGATCAGGATGCGGACCTTTCCGGCATTGAAATCGTTGAACAGGCGCTGCTTGGCTTCGGACTTCTTGAAGTCCTGCATGAAGGCGATTTCCGATGGCGGAACGCCGAGGCGGACCAACTCGTCGCGGATCCAGCGATAGGCCGAGAAGCCGCGGGAGGCTTCGACATTGATCGTGCCGAGATCGGAGAAAATGAGCTGGCCGGCGCCTGGCTTGTCGAAGGGCTTGCCGTCCTTGCGGAAATATTCGTTCTCGGCCGTCTCCTGCCAGACGCGGAAAGTGTTTTGGACGAGCGCGTTGAGCTTGTTGCCCTCCTCATTGGCAAAAGCCGGCATGACCAGGCGCAGGTCGATCGCGGCATGGCGGCCATCGGTGATGACCGAGAGCAGGATGTCGTCGCCCGGCTGCGCCGGCCCCTCGCGCGCCTCGATTGCCTTGATGCGATGATCGAGATGGCGCTGATAAGCCTTGAATGCCGGGGTCGGCTCCGCCGTGATGATCTGACGCTTGCCGCCGGCGATCTCCGGCACCTTCACATAGGTCCGCAGGTCGGCGGGCTGCACCACGTCCGCGAACGACCGGAACATGGCGATGAGCTCGGGGACGTTGACGAACTGGGCAAAGCGCGTGACGGGCTTGTATTTGCCGGACGGCTGCAATTCGAGTTCGGTCGAGGTGTCGCCGAAGGTTGACGCCCAGGCATCGAATTCATGCAACCCGCGTGCGGCGAGCGCTGCGTTGTCCATCAGCCGCTGCACGGTGAACATTTCGCCAAGGGTGTTGGTGATCGGCGTGCCGGAAGCGAGCACGAGCGCCCTGCCCGGATTTTTCGTCTCGATGAACCGCGATTTCACGTAGAGATCCCAGGCTCGCTGCGAGCCATTGGGATCGACGCCCTTGAGCGTCGACATATTGGTGGCAAAGCTGAGCTTCCTGAACTCCTGCGCCTCATCGACGATGATCTGGTCGATGCCGATCTCGGAGATGGTGAGCACGTCGTCCTTGCGCGTTGATAGCGCCTCAAGCCTTTCCTTGTGCCCCTCCTTCATGCGCTCCATACGCTTGCGCGACAACCGGTCCTCGCGGTCGACCTTGGTCAGCAGCTCCTCATAGGCCTCCAGCTCGTCCTGAATCATTTGCTGCTCGAAGGCCGAGGGAATCGAAATGAAGCGGAACGCCGAATGGGTGATGATGATCGCGTCCCAGTTCGCGGTTGCCGCGCGCGACAGGAACCTGTGCCGCTTCTCCTTGACGAAGTTGGTCTCGTCGGCGACGAGAATTCTCGCGTTTGGATAGAGCGCCAGGAACTCGCGGGCGGCCTGCGCCAGGCAATGGCCGGGAACGACCAGCATGGCCTTGTTGATCAGACCGAGGCGACGCTGTTCCATGATCGCCGCCGCGATCGAGAGCGTTTTGCCGGCGCCGACGGCATGGGCGACATAGGTCGAGCCAGCCGAGATGATGCGCCAGATCGCCCGTTTCTGGTGCCCATAAAGAGAAAAGGCGCCGGAGGCGCCTGGAAGCTGGAGATGGTCCCCGTTGAATTGTCGCGGGGCGATGTTGTTGAAGGTGTCGTTATAAAGCCGCGCCAATCGCTCGGTGCGATCCGGATCGCTCCAGATCCACGCCTGGAACGCCGACTTGATCTTCTGCAACTTCTCCTTGGCGGCTTCGGTCTCGACCGTATTGAGCACGCGCCGCTCGGTGTCGCCGTCCTTCACCGTGTCGAAGATTTGCGGGATGGAGGAATTAAGCGCGTCGGACAACAGCTGCCCGGCATCGCGACGATGGGTGCCCCATTCGGTCGTGCCGGCGGCGCTCCAGCCGAGTTGGCGCGCACTGACCGTCCAGCATGCAAGTTCGGGCGTGTGATGGATGCTGATGTCGGCATCCATCGTCTGCTTGACGAAGGCGATGATGTCTGTGGCCGGAATCCAGGGGGCGCCGAGACGGGCGGTGATGTCGGAGGGCCGAAGATCGGCCGGCTGTACGCCCTTGAGCGCTTCGACATTGCGGGCAGAGGCGGGATCGAGCGCAGCGGCGGCCTCGGCGGCAGCGAGCTTGGAGCGAACGGTGCCGGAGAGATAGGCATCGGCGGTTTGCCAGGAACCGGACGTCGGATCCCGGAAGATCGCTTGCCCCAGCTCGTCAATGACATTGGCGACGTCACGATGCAGCAATTCCGCGATATGATCGGCGTCAACATGGCCACGTTCGTTGAGCACGACGGCGAGGGCATCGGCGGCCGATGTGATGACCGGCGCCGGCGGCGGCGCGATGACGCGCTCGGTGAAGATCGGGCCGGGCCGGGCGGTGTTGGTCTCGAGGTCGTAGTCCTCGATGGACGCCACCAGCCAGCAATCGGGATCATCGAGGAAGGGCTGGAGATTGGGACGGCGATGCGTCTCCCGCACTTCGCCGGTTTCCGCGTCTTCGGTGGTCGAGACGGTGGTGAAGTTGATCGGCCCGAATTCACGCACGAAGTTCGACCAGGCAATGCGCAGCTTGACCTGCGCAGGCTTCCACGGCCGGTCGAGTTCCTGGAGTTTCAGCACCTCGCGCACGGCGTCGCGGATCGGGATGAGCTTGCGAATGATGCGGGCCTGCTTGTCGGAGACGCCGTCCGCTCCCCGTCCCTTCCTGACGGCGACGGTCACTGCCTGACCGTCGACCATCTGCATCAGCGCGGTGTTCTTGCCGATGAAGTAGCTGCCCTCACGAGCGGCGGCGCCGTCCGGCATCGCCGCGGTTGATGCTTGGTCATCGGCACAGTCGTCGGCGTCGGGACCGCAATCTTCCGGCTCGCCGTCATAGACGCCTTCGGGAAGCGCCAGGATCGCGGTCGCGAACGCGGCGTCGAGATCGACGTCCGGGCGCGGCTGGCAGGTATAGGTCTCGTCGGGACCGTAGATGCCGCGCCTGAGCGCATGTTCGCCGAGGACCATATCGGGGTGATCGGCGAACCATCGATTGACCCGGATACTCCCGTCGTCCTCGGTCGGGGGACGCACTTCCGCCAGATCGAGCCAGCTTTGATCCCCCGCCGCCTCTCCGTCCTGGCGTTTGCGAAAGAACAGGACGTCGACAACCACATCGGTTCCGGCATCGGCGCGGAAGCTGCCAGCCGGCAGCCGTATGGCGACGACAAGATCGGCCGCGGCCGCGATCGTCTCGCGGGCCCGGCTATCGGCCTTGTCCATTGTGCCGCTCGAGGTCACGAAGGCGGCAAGCCCGCCGGGCTTCAACGCACGAACCGCCTTCACGATGAAATAGTCATGCAGGCGCAGGCCGAGCGCGCGCAACGCGCGGTCACTGCGCACGGTGCGGTCGGAGAAGGGAGGATTGCCGATGGCGAGGTCGAAATGCGCCGGCAGCGCGACCCGCGCGAAATCCTGATTGAGGATTTTGGCGCGGGGCTGCAGGAGACGGGCGATCCGGGAGGTTACCGGATCGATCTCGATGCCCGTGAGGTGGGTGACGGGATGTAGCGCCGCGGGCATCAGCGCCGGAAACAGTCCGGTGCCGACACCGGGCTCGAGCACACGGCCGCCACGAAAGCCGAGCCGCTGCAGGCCCGACCAGATGGCCCGGACGATATATTCCGGAGTGAAGTGCGCATACTGGGTGCAGCGGGCAAGCGACGCGTAGTCGCCGCTGTCGACGGCGTCCTCGAGGTCAGCGCCGATGTCCGCCCAGCCCTCGCGAAACTCCAGCTCGCCCGGGCGACGAAACACGCCGTTGGCAAGCTCGGAAGCGCCGAAGCCGGTGAACCGGATCAGCGCGGCCTGCTCGTCGACCGAGGCCGGGCGCTGCTCATCGACAATCGAGGCGGCGAGCCGGATCGCCGCGACGTTGTCGCGGGCGCGCTCGCGCCAGGATCTCGCGAGGCCGCGCATGCCGGCGAGATGGAAGTTCTCGCCCTTGGGCGCCAGGCGCGGGAGTTGCGCGTTGGCCGCGGCGGGCAAGGTAGGCGCGGGAGAATGCGGGGCCGGATCGTCATCGTCCGGATCGTTAGCCGCACTGTCGGAAAAGGCGGTCACGCCAAGGCCGAGACCTGAGGAAAGCGCGTCCTTCGGACTGCCGAACAGGTCGAGCGTGCCAAAAAGATCCTGGCTGGAGGGGTCGTCGTGGGACATGAGATAATCTCCTGGAATTGTGGCGAGCGCGATCCCGCGATCCGCGTGTGCGGCCACGTGAAAAGCTGGCGACGTTTTGGGATGGGCTAGCGGGCGATCAGCGACAGCGAGACGTCCGTCTCGGTCAGTTGCACGCGTAGATGCGTGCAGCGCGTGTTCCGATCGAACAGCGGGATCAGTGTTTCGGCGTCGAGGAACTCGATGCCGTCGTCACCACCGAAATGGCGGCGCTTGTAGTGCCACCAGTCGGGATTGCCGACCGGGTGGCATTCATCCGAATAGACCACGAGGGTGCGCTGACCCTCGGCGAGTTTGCCGTTGGAGAGGAGATAGACCCCCTGGTCGCCCACCAGCCACAGTCCCGGCTTTTCATCCTTGCCGGGCTTGATGCCGTAGTAAGGATTGCGAAATCCGCCATTGGCGGCGGCATCGGCTATGCCGCGCTCGATGACCTTGCGAACGCCGAGAATAGGAAATGTGAACATGCCAGCCTCCGATCAGGCTGCAATTGCGGCGGGCAGGTAGCGAAGATGGACCGGCAGCTTGGCACTGATCTCGACCTCGGTGAGGTCGTCGAGCAGCTTCAGCACCGTGCCCTGCGCGCCACCGTAGACGGTGATTGTGCGAGCGCCCCGGTCACACTCTGGCCAGCCCTCACCCGCATAGCCGCGATAGTCGGCATGCGTCGTGCTCCAGATATGATCGAGCTTTTCGGCGCGGGACATGGCCCGGACAGGGCGCGATTCCCGCTCGACAATCACGTCGCGCATGCACTCGGCCGAACCCTTGGCCGATATGTCGCAATAGGCGTGGAAGTAGCGGGCCCGCCCATCGATCGAGAGCGCGAAGAAGACGCTGGTGATCGAGCTCGTAATGAACTCGCGCATGGCGAACATGTCGCCGCGCATCCACAGCGGCGGCAGGATCTCGAACATATAGTCATGCTCGGCCCGGCCGATCTCGAACCACTCCCCATCATAGAGCCGGCCGGTGAGGCGTGCCTTGCTCATCGGCGCCTGGCCATGCCGGTCGAACATCTGGGACATCTGGTGGCGCGTGGCGACGCCCTCGAAGACCTTGCGGAAGGAAGTTTGGGGGATCATGGCGGCTCCTGTCGTCCGTCGGCATCAAGCGCGATCCTGTCCATCCGACCGGATCATCACCTTCATGCCTTCTCATCACCCCTTCGCGCGGCCGCCTCTCCGGTCCGGCGGGTCAAGGGCCGGCGCTAGCCGGGCGCAGCTTCCCTTGACGCGACGGCCGGGCATGCGGCAGCGATTCCGCTCTCCTTTCCGCTTCCATTCCCGGATTTCCCTTCCCCCTGTCCTTGCAGGTCGCGGTTCCAATCCTGTGTGGAAGGCCGCAGCCGCTCGTACCGGCACCCAGTCCCGCGCACGATCTCCTGCAGACGACCGGCATAGATCTCGCCCTGCCGATCATTGTCGGTGGCCGCGGCGATCAATATGCCGGGCCGCGCAGCGATCGCCCGGATCGCTGCATCGCTGGCGGGCGACCACCCGCCCCCGGTGCTGACGTAGAGTGTGTCGGCGCGCATCCCTTCGATCGCGGCAAGGCTCAGGGCGTCGATCGCCGCCTCGGTGATGCAGAACCGAAGCGCCGCTTCGTTGCCGAGGCGGAACAGTTCCTTGGTGCCGCCGGTGGAGAAGCCTCGCCACCGCGGGCCGCGTTCTTCCCATCCGATCAGCTGGCCGGCCCCGTCGACATGCGCGGCCCATATGCTGCCGCTCGGACCCTCGCGCAGCAGGTCTTGCGCGACAGCGGCGTGCAGAATGGATATGGGGATCGCACGCTCATCTGCCAGATATCGCCAGGCGCGAGACCCGATGGTTGGAGGGCGTCGGCGCCGCCATCGCTCAGGGACCGAAAGTGGAATGTCTGTGCGCTTCGGGCGATTCGAGAATGGCGCGGCCGGAACATA
Source organism: uncultured Mesorhizobium sp. (assembly GCA_964490065.1). Taxonomy (GTDB): domain Bacteria; phylum Pseudomonadota; class Alphaproteobacteria; order Rhizobiales; family Rhizobiaceae; genus Mesorhizobium. The sequence goes on from CAZBBT010000009.1 coordinate 7,746, forward strand.
GCCGACGAGACCGCGAACCGCTTCGACGGCCGCCGGAAAGGCGACACCGGCCAGGTAACCGGCGAGGGTGAAGACGTCGCCCTTGGCATCCGAGAGTGGATCGAACCAGCCCCTGCCCCCATGGATGACGATGATGATCTCGCCTTCCCCGCGTCGGTACTTCACGGCGCGCGCGGTGCTCTCCTTGATGTCCACCATCCAGCCTTTGCGCTCGAGCACGGCGGCGCAGGGCACGTTGGTTCGCAGTGTCTCGATTTCATGCTGTTCCATCGGTTGATCCCGCCGGCGCCGCGGGGCGTCCAGCCCTTTCCTTGTCCAGACCTGATTTTCTCTGCCTTTCCCGCAGGCCTCGAGGTCGGCCGCGAAGCCGGAAGCTTGCCAAGGGCGCACCGGCTTGCCGGGGCGGCGCAGCCTCCCTTGCGGGCTTCCGGGCGCAAGCGGCAAAACCTCGTCCCAATGAGAGCCGTCCGCCCACCGGCAGGGAAAGGACTGCGCGGCGCGCAACCCGGCCTTGACCGGCCGGGCGCATGGCGCGTGTGGAAGGCGGGTCAGTGAGCCGGCCGACCACCCTTGTAGGGGTCATATTCGAACAGAGGCTCGACTTCGGCGTCGTCGAGTTCGTCGGCGGGCATGACGCCGTATTCGTCGTCGACCTTGAAGAGAATGACCGGCACCATCAGGGTGCGGGCGAGGCTCCAGGCATGGTTCTGTGCGAGGGAAAGATCATGCGACATTGAAGGGCTCCGTCCATGGGCGGGGCCGATCCCCGCTCTGGCGCCCGTCGGGTCCGGGGCCCGGCCGCAATCACCGCATGAGGCGAAGCCGCAGTGGCCGCACGCTCGCGTAGCGGACCCCTTGTGGGTTGATTGGAGGAGGACGGACCTGGACCAGGAAGGCAGCACAGCAAGCGGGGGCGGGCCTGCGCGTGGATGGATCCGCGCCCTGTCGCATCCTTCCCCGATAGCAGAGAGCTGTTGCAGGAGACCGGACTTGAGGTCCCTTCATGATCGTCGCGGCGACCTACCCCTTCGCGTCACCGCTCAGGATCCCAATGAGGACCCCGATCCCGAAGTTCGCGATCGACGATCGCCTTGACGACGTCGATATCCATCTCGGCGGACGGTTCGATCCGCGCCACCTCGGCGGCTACCTTTGCCCAATGGAGGAACTGGCCGTCTTCGATCGCACGGGCTCTTGCCGCAAGCCGTTGGGCCTCATAGTAGGCCGTCGGGCCGTGGAGGCGAACTAAGTGCCGGGCGTCCTCCCGCCATCGGCGACGGATCTCACGCCGCCTCTCCACCCATGCCAAAATCGCCTTCAGCATCCCAGAAACACTCCCCCAGCTCGCACGGGCGCCCCCTGCCCGCGTCAGGGATGGACGCCCGGAGGCTGAAGACCCGCGACGCGGGGCTTCAGCTTCGCCGACAGTCCGGTTCCGGAGGAAGACGCCCCACCCCTCGAAAGACCGTGAAGTTCACGCTATCCTTGCCGGATGTGCAATGCCTATGAGCAACACGTTCGCTGGGTCGAATATTGCCAGATGATGCAGGCGTTGGAGCTGGAGATTCCAACGCAACAGACAGAACTCGATTTGCCCCAGGCGGACGACATCAGGATCAACGACATGGGACCGGTCATGCGTGCGGCCGGCAACATGATCGAACTCGCCCAGATGAACTTCAGCTTCCCGCCATCGGGTCCCAAAGGTGGGCCGGTCTTCAATTTTAGATCGGAAGGGCGAGATTTCGCCGACAGCAAGCGCTGCCTGATCCCTGCATCGGGATTCTACGAGTTCACCGGCAAGAAGTATCCCAAAACCAAACATCGCTTCAGCCTGATCGGAGTCACCTTCATGGCAATTGCCGGGCTATGGCGTGAGGCTCAGGGCAATCACCCAGCCTCCTTCACGATGCTGACGACGAGTCCAGGGCCGGACGTCGCGCCCTACCATGATCGTCAGGTGGTCGTGCTCCAGCCAAAAAACTGGGCGGCCTGGCTCCATTTGACCAAGCCGCAGGGCGAACTGCTCAGGCCCCTGCCGGAGGGATCGCTGGTCGCGGAAACGGTTCGTCAGGGCGTAGACTAACCCCGAGCATATCCGCCGGGACAGTCGTATCGAAACGGCATCCGCGGCATCCCCCGGACGCCGCTGCAACTGCGCGGGTGGCGTTCCTGACGCTAGGCGCGTCTATGCCGGGGCGCCGTCGATTGCGCCGGAACACCTTCGCTGTGCTTGCAATCGGGGAACTGATTGCATCCGCAAAACACCGTTCCGTTCCTGTTACGCCTCTCGACCATCTGCCCCACCAGGCACACGGGGCATTGGCGCAAGGCCGCGCCTTCAACCGTCTCGAAGCGAACTTCATCCCCGGCGATCTCACAAAGTTCCCGGATATAGCGGGAGGGCTGGCGACTGTTGGTGATGAGATACACGCCCCGGCTGGCTCGCGTCAGCGCGACGTAGAACAGGCGTCTTTCTTCAGCGTAGGCGAAGGTTTCCGGCTGGGGAATGACCAGGTTGAGCAGTTCATCGTCCTCGATGCGACTCGGCACGCCATAATCGCCTTCACTCACATCAAGCAGAACCGTGTAGTCTGCCTCAAGCCCTTTGGCCCGGTGAAAGGACTGGCCCGAAACCTCGATATTGGCGAAAGAGGGTGGGACCCCGCCGAACGGATCGAGCAGATTGTACCGCCATAGAACCAGCACTTTGAGTTTGGCGTCCGGTTCGCCGCGCCACTGCTCGGCGATGCTCCCCAGGGCGATGTCGAGCCGTTCGAGAAGACGATGGCAAGCCTGGGCGAATTCGGGCCTGCCGCGTTCGTCATCAATGGGAATGACCCGAATCGACCGCGGAATGGCAGGCCGTGTCGAACGAACCGATTTCGCGATCTGTTCGGGATTACGCTGGACGAATGTCGCGGCCGTCCCGGCAATGAGCTGATTGCAGCGATAAGTCTGTTCCAGGCGTCCCTGCCAGCTTGCCCCGAAATTGGCCTCGAACTGCGTGAAGATCGTGATGTCCGATCCAGCAAAGCGGTAGATCGACTGCCAGTCGTCTCCGACAGCGAACACTTTGCTGAACGCCTTCTGCTGCTTGAGCGCCTTGATGAGGTTGGCGCGCGGTTCGGAAATGTCCTGAAACTCGTCGACGAGGATCAGGGAATAAGGACTCTGATACCGCCCGGTCTCGACCAGCCGGACTGCGTCGGCGATCATCGAGTCAAAATCGATCCGCTTGGTCTCTTCCAGTCTCCGGGAATAGCCCTGCGTGATCATCCACACGACGCGCGCATAGAGCTTCGCGCGCTCCTTGTCGTGCAGGGTCTTGGCGCGCTCGAGCAGCATGTCGAGCGTCAGATGGCTGGCGCGAATATGCTTGATGCAGACGGAAATGAGCTTGTGATAGTGCTTGATCACCACAGGCTCGATCGCCTCGATGATCTCGGCAAAGCTCTTGCGCTCGAAACGAACCGCGCGCCGCGCCAGTTCCGCCTCGAGTGTGCTGAGCAGTGTCTCGCTGCTGGCCTGCGCTGAGGTCGTCTCGAAGAAATCGATCTCTTTGCGGCGATAGGCCTGCCGCTTGCTCTCGGCGTGCTGGACATAATCGGCAAACGGCGAGGTCCCGTCCGCGTTGAGCGCGAAATGCTCATGCACCGTCTCGGTCAGCGGATAGTAGAAGTCGGGATGCAGATGGCGGACGGTGCCGTCTTCGTCCTCGACCGCGATCTGCCGCTCATATTCGAATGCGACGGAATGCAGCCAGAGCCAGTTGACGATCTTCTGCTCCTGCAGCGATCTGACGATGACGCCGGCAAGCGAGCCGATCGTGGCCTCGCCCTTCCTGAGCCGATCCGAGACATAGCGACGGTAGTCAGCCTCCGAGTCGAAAACCTCGGCCGGGATGTCCGCCCTGGGATGCACCACGAGCAGGTCACTCCACAATCGAGCGAATTCCGGATCGGTCTCGACTAGCTGCCTGATGATGTCTTCGATGACCTTGGCTTCGCCAGCCGGGTGATCGACCCAGTTGGCAAGCTGGGGCGGACGTCCTTCGACCTCCGCAATGATGCCCCGTCCAAGCGCGTGAAACGTCGTGACGCGGCACTCCAGCGCACTTTCCTCGACCTGTAGCTGGCGTGCGATCCTGGTCCTGAGTTCATCGGCTGCGCTCTTGTTGAAGGCCAGCAGCAGGATCTGATCGGGCCGGTAGAGCTGCCGTTCCAGGACATAGGCCACCTTGCCGACCATGGTCGCGGATTTGCCCGACCCGGCCGAGGCAACGAGCAGGTTATTGTCCTCCAGGCGGATACATGCCTCGCGTTGCTGATCGGAAAAGGAGCGCCCGTCGAGATCATCGAAGAATGGCTGGAATTTGAGCAGCTCGGTAGCAACGAACGCTTCATTATAGGCGTGGCGAACGCCCGGATCGGTCAGCATGACGAACGAAGCAGGCAGGGAGGCCTTGAGCTCGGCCGGCATCGATTGTGGATCCAGAAGCGGGTGAGAAAGGGCGGCAGCAGCACTGCCGGGCACGCTGGCGATGGCCCGGCCGAGGTCGGCCTGCGCGAGATACTGTTTGTTGCCTTCGGTGATTTCCCGAAGCCTGGCATCGACATCGAGCAAATGATCCGTCTCTGTGCCGATGAGGTCGAAGAGATGGGTGTTGATGAACGCATGAAGGTCTGCGACCAGTTGCTCGGACGCGTCCCTCGACAGACCCGACAGATTGTCCGTTCTGCCGCGCGCGCGGATCTCGACGGTATGCCACAGCAGCGCCTTGCTGGCCGAAATCGACACGATATCGAGGCAGCTGAGATCAACATCGCCACCCTGGCTCAGCCGAATGCGCCCAGACAGCTTGGGGTCCAGGGTCAGCTTCCATTTTCCGGAAGGAAACATCCGCGCAAGGAAACCAGGGCGGTATGCGCGCGCACGGCTAGATAGCAATCTACTCAGTGCCACATTCGATACGTCCAGTAAATCAGGGCTCCCAAGGAGTGATTATCATCAACATATTGAGATGTTCCAAATCATTGAAGGCAACCGCAATGAAGCCGCTGGAGGTGGGCAAATGGTTCGAGATTGTTCACAAACCCTTGCGAGCCCTAGTGTGTTATGCATGGTAACTGGCGGCCGAACGAGATCACCACCGAGCAAGTCGGCGCCGGGACCACTCTCGAGGTTTACGTCGCCGTTCCGCCGGCCTCGAGGCAAAGCTCATCGCGGTGTCCGACCGCCTCGGAACAACATGGGGGTAGAGGCATGGTGAAACGTTGGCAGCGTGTCTCAATGGACGCGAGCGCCGAGGACGGGATCACAATCATTCGCATAACGCGCGGCCGCAAGGGCGACGCCATGGCTGCCGTGGAATCGTTGGAGTGGTTTGAACCGGACGGTCACAAATACACAGGCTACGCCGCGGCTCAAGAAACGGGGCGGCGGCCAGCCGTGGAGGTGCTCGCCGACTTTAAAAAGGTGCGGGCAGCCGTTGCGCTTGAGAGCGACGACCTTTGGGATCCGGCATGGGGAGACCTGCTGCCAATCGGCCGTTAACTTGCCCAACAATAGTGCACAACATGCTGCTGAAGTGGCCGCGCGGTACGCCGCCGCTCGTGATTGGCTTGCCGCGGAGGGACGGGGTCAGCTGTTGCTCGACCGAAGCATAGAAGGCGTCGAGATCGAAATGGGGCATGGTGACCAGCGTTTCCATGTCTCTACCGGAAATCCCGCGTCTTTACCTTGATGCGATCGATGTGTTCGTAGGGATCGACGATATCGCGCGCTTTCGGCATGCCGCGAGGATCGACCCCCGATCCGCCATGATGGGCTTCGTCACCGCGGCCGTGCGGTAACGGAAACGGCGTCTCGCGATTCCCCACGCTGGCCAGCTCGGCCGACAAATCGGTCAATTCGTGCGCGACGAGATGCACCACCTCGCCTTCCCGCTGGATGCGGCCACGCACGCCGAGCATGGCCGAGGAGAGAAGCACGCGCCGGAATTTCTCAAACACCTTGACCCAGACGACGACGTTTGCGGCGCCCGTCTCGTCCTCCATGGTGAGGAACATGACGCCCTTGGCCGAGCCCGGTCGTTGCCGGACCAGCACCAGGCCGGCGGCCTCAAGCCATCGTTTGTCTCGCGCCTGCATGGCCTCCTGACAGGTCACGATCCGTCGACGGCGAAGGTCGGCACGCAAAAACGAGACCGGGTGATTGCGCAACGTCAGCCCGACATGGCCATAATCCTCGACGACTTCACGACCAGCCGTCATGGGCTTAAGCGCAATGACGGGCTCCTGGATCTCCGGCACTGTCTCCTGCTCACGAGAGGTCGCGGCCGCAAACAAAGGCAAAGGTTCATCGCGCAGCGCCTTGATCGCCCAGAGCGCATCGCGGCGCGCAAACTTCAGATCCGGCAGGAAGGCATCTGCCTCGGCGAGCTGGACAAGCGAGGCCGCCGGCACGCCGGCGCGGCGCCAGAGATCATCGACCGAGATGAAAGGTTCATCGGCCCGCGTCGCGACGATCGCGGCCGCGTCGTCATTGGCGAGACCCTTCACCATGCGCAGGCCGAGGCGGACCGCGAAGCGATCTTCGATATCGGTCGGCTCAAGCGTGCAATCCCAGCGGCTGGCATTGACGCAGACCGGGCGCACCTCGACGCCATGATCGCGTGCGTCGCGCACGATCTGGGCAGGCAGATAGAAGCCCATCGGCTGCGAATTCAGAAGTGCGGCACAGAACACATCCGGATGCCAGCATTTCATCCAGGACGAGGCGTAAGCGATCAGGGCGAAAGAGGCGGCGTGGCTTTCGGGAAAGCCGTAGCTGCCGAAACCCTCCAACTGCGAAAACGTCTTTTCGGCAAACTCCGGGGTGTAGCCGTTAGCGATCATGCCGTTGATCAGCTTGTCGCGGAACTTCGAGACGCCGCCGGTGTGTTTGAAGGTGGCCATGGCGCGCCGCAGCTGGTCGGCCTCGCCGGCTGAAAAGCCGGCGCAGACCATGGAGACCTGCATTGCCTGCTCCTGAAACAGCGGCACGCCGAGCGTCTTGCCGAGAACGCGCTCAAGCTCCGGCGTCGGAAACGTCACCTCTTCCTTCCCGTCGCGCCGGCGAAGATAGGGATGGACCATGTCGCCCTGGATGGGGCCGGGTCGAACGATCGCGACCTCGACGACCAGGTCGTAGAAAGTTCGCGGCTTGATACGCGGCAGCATCGACATCTGCGCGCGCGATTCGATCTGGAACACGCCGAGGGTATCGGCCTTCCTGATCATCGCATAGGTGCGCGGATCCTCGGCCGGGATCGTCGCCAAGTCGAGAGCGATGCCCTTGTGCTCGGACAGGAGATCGAATGACCGTTTCATGCAGGTGAGCATGCCCAGGGCCAGGACATCCACCTTCATGAATTTGAGGGCGTCGATGTCGTCCTTGTCCCATTCCACGACCTGGCGATCCTTCATCGCCGCCGGCTCGATAGGCACGAGATCGTCGAGGCGATCGTGCGTCAGGACAAAGCCGCCCGGATGCTGCGAGAGGTGGCGCGGTGTGCCGGCAAGTTGCGCCGCAAGCTCCAGGGTGAGGCGCAGCCGGCGATCGCCGAGATTGAGGTTGAGCTCGCGGGCGCGCTGCTCATCAACCGCCTCGCCATGGCCCCAGACCTGCGAGGACAGAAGTTTTGTCATGTCCTCTGGCAGGCCGAGCGCCTTGCCCACATCACGAACGGCGCCCTTGGTGCGATAACGGATGACGGTCGAACAGAGGGCCGCATGGTCGCGGCCGTAGGTTTCATAGACCCACTGCATGACGATCTCGCGCCGTTCGTGCTCGAAATCGACGTCGATGTCGGGCGGCTCGCTCCGCTCCTGGCTGACGAAGCGCTCAAACAGGAGATTGTTGCGTTCCGGATCGATGGAGGTGATGCCGAGCACATAACAGACGGCTGAATTGGCGGCCGAGCCGCGGCCTTGGCAAAGAATGTCCTGACTGCGGGCGAAGCGGACGATCGAATTAACGGTCAGGAAGTACGGCGCATATTTGAGGGTCTCGATCAGCCGCAGCTCGTGCTTCAGAATGCCGACAACCTTGTCGGGAAGACCCTCGGGATAGCGGCGGGCGGCACCCTCCCAGGTTAGCTCTTCGAGTGCCTGCTGGGCCGTCAGGCCTGGCATGGTCTTCTCCTCAGGATATTGATAGGCGAGCTCGTCGAGCGAGAACCCGCAGCGGTCGGCGATCTCGATCGTGCGCGCCAGGGCCTCGTGATGACGGCTGAAGAGACGCGCCATCTCCTCGGCTGGCTTGAGGTGGCGATCGGCATGACGCTCGCGCCGGAAGCCGGCGTCATCGATGGTGACGTTGTGACGGATGCAGGTGACGACATCCTGCATCATGCGGCGCGCCGGCTCGTGGAAGAGAACGTCATTGGTGACAACGCCAGGCACGCCGATCGCGGCCGCCATGTTTGCCAGCTCGTAAAGCCGTAGCTGGTCGTTCGGGCGTCTGCGCAAGGTGAGCGCCAGATAGGCGCGGTCGCCGAAGGCCTCGCGCAGCAGCCGCAGACGAACGGCGCAAAGATCGTCGGCTTCGTCCGGCACGAGGACGGCGATCAGTCCCTCGCCATAGGCTACGACATCATCCCATTCGAGATGGCATTTCGCCTTGCCCGCCCTGCCCTTGCCGAGCGACAGCAGGCGGCAAAGACGCGAATAGGCCGGTCGATCCGTCGGATAGACCAGGATCGACATGCCGTCGGCGAGATCGAGACGGCAGCCGACGATCAGCCGGACGCCTGTCGTCTTGGCTGCCTCATGCGCGCGCACGATGCCGGCAAGCGAATTGCGATCGACGACGGCGAGCGCTTCGACGCCGAGCAGTGCCGCCTGTGCAAACAGCTCCTCGCAGGATGATGCTCCCCGCAGGAACGAGAAATGCGAGGTTACCTGCAGCTCGGCATATCGGGTTGCGCCTATCATCCGAAGATCCCGTGCATGAACCATTTTTGCGATCCGGTCGCGGCGTCTTCGCCGTCGCCGGCGCGGTAGACCCAGTAGCGCTCGCCGTTCTCATCCTCGACCTGGAAGTAATCCCTCACCGCCGCGAGCTCGGCGTCGCGTTTCCACCATTCCCCGAAAACGCGTTCCGGCCCGTCAGCGCGTTTCACGCGACGCCGAACGCCGCGCCAGGTGAAAGTCACCGGTGGATGGTCGGGGAGAAGCGCGACGGTCTCTATAGGCTCAGGGCGCGGCAGCAGCCGCGAGGGTCGAGGCCAATGGCCGGGCCAGCCCTCGCCGGTATCCGGGGCCATTGGCGCGATACGTTGGGCCGACCGTTCGGGAACGTCGCTTTGCACCGGGGCGAAGCGATAGAGCCGGTTCTCGCCGACGCGGTTGGCAAGGATGTCGATCACCTCCGAGACGTCGGGTTCCGGCGCATCCGCGAGCGAAGAGACCGCCTGTTTCGCCCGCAGCGGCTCGGCGATCGTCGCGGCAAGCCGCATCAGTTCGATGCCGAACCCCGGATCTATGGTCTCGATCTTGTCGGTGAGAAGCCGGGTCAGGCGCTTTACATCGCGCACCGGCGTTGCTGTTCCGATACGGATCGCCTCGACGCAGTTGTCGACACGCAAGAACAGAAGATCGAGCCGGCGCGCGCCCTGCCCTCGCGTCTCGAGCTCGGCGCAAAGTTCGGCCACCAGCTTGCCCGTATAGCGGGCAATCGTCTCGGCCGCGCCGATGGGCTCGGCAAAATTGCGGCGCACCTCGGCGATCTCTACAGGACGGATTGGCTCGATGGGTTCACTCACCCGTCCGAGTGCCTGGTCGAGGCGGCGGCCCGGTTCCGGCCCGAAGCGCAAGGCGAGCGATGCTCGCGGCGTGCCGACGAGATCCGCAATTGTCTCGAAGCCGAGCCGCCTCAGGCTGTCGATCGTGCCGGCGGCCAAGCGAAGTGCGGCGATCGGCAATGGCAGGATCGCCTTCGCCGTCTCACCGGATGGAACGACGATGGTTGTGCCACCGCCGAACCGCGACAGCGCATGCGCGGCTCCCCAGGTTTCGGCGACGGCGGCGCGGGCCGTAATGCTTGATGCTGCCAGCCGCTCCACCATTTCGGTGAGCATTGCCGCCTCGCCGCCATGCAGATGATCGGCGCCCGTCGTGTCGATCACGAGGCCGTCCGGCGGCTCCGCAGCGACAATCGGCGCATAGCGGCGAAGCGCCCACAGCGCCAACCGTCCGAGTGCGTCGACATCCGCCTCAGGTTCCGCATCATGCACGATCAGGCCCGGAACAAGGGCCTGCGCCTTGCTCGCCGGCATGCCAATACGCAGGCCGGCGGCGCGTGCTGCCGCATCGGCGGCAAGTACGACACGGCGACGACCGTCACGGCCGATAAGGACGAGCGGCGTCTCAGGCCGAGGCGCGGCGTCGCCCGATTTCCTTCTGAAGCGGTCTGTCGGCCACATCGGAAGGAAGAGCGATACGACCCTTGGCATCGCATGCCTCCACTATAAAATCCGCACTCTCTCCAGCCCGGCATCGGATGAGTTCGAGATGCCAGCGCGCGCGCCCGACGCCCGGCACCGGCAATGGCATCGACGGCAGTACTGACACCCGCCAGCGGGTCTCCGCGGCTGTCGGCTGACCAAAATCAGTTGCTTCGGTCTGTCGGCGCCAGCGGCGAATGGCGATGCCGATTGCACCGGAACTCTCCGCGGCGAGCTGCAGGCGCCGCGAGGCAGTCATCGAAAGCCGGGCAACCTCGGCAACGACAGCGCCAAAGCCGCCACGAAGACCCTCCTCGAAGCAGGCGAGAAGGTTCTTTTCGTCGCCGGCCTCGACATAGATCACCCTTCCCGGAGGAAGGCCGACCTGTTCGATCGCCGGCGCGAACAGGTCGGGCCGGGTAACACACCACAGCACCTTGCCCGTCGAGCGCGCGGCAATTCCCGCTGCGAAGAGTGCCGCGGCCGCGCCATCGACGGCGCCATTACCGCCCCCTGCGACCTCGTGCAGACCGCCAAAAGCCAATCCCCCTCCGGGTAGAACCCTGTCGATTGCGGCCACTCCGAACGGCAAAACTGTACGGGTGCGCGCATTCGAGCCTTCGAGGCGCGCGATGCGTTCTCGAAGCTCGGAAATGACAGCAGGGGGCGCCGATACACTCATCTGTCCCTTGAAACGCGGCAAGCCTGTGATATGTTCTACATTTGTTCTCGTACCCGCCAAGAGTCAATCGGGATGATGTCATGCCCATGCGGTAGGCGAAGGGCGTCGATGCTCCCGAACAGTATTGGGGAGAAATGATGACCATCACGATCCGCGTCGAAGGAGCGCAGCCGGAAGAAGTCATGCGGGGTTTGATCGCCGCACAGGAGGTGTTTGACAAAGCTGGAGTCACACCAGATCAGGCAGCGACGGCACGGTTTGTCGTCGAAGGTTGGGACATTCGCGGCTTCACTGGCAAGGTACCCGAGGAAGAACTCGCAATTTGCACTGTCTGGGATAATGCGGACCAGGCAGCGGTTCAGGCCTGCTGTGCCAACTGGGCCGCCGAAAAGGTTCCAGACTCCGCCGATCTCGAGCTTGTCCGGGAACCGCAGCGTTTCAGATTCACGACGGAGGAGGAACGCAGCGAATGGCATTTCCAAACCGACATCCCCGGCATCCTCGAGGAGATGTGTGAGGAAGGCTACTTCGACGACCGCCGTCCGGAGGACGAAGTCGCCTTCCTGCTCGATGATTGGGATTTCGAGCAGCTGACCGCCGAGCAGCGGCAGCTGTATGATGAGCGTCTATATCCCTTGATGCGTATCTGGTTTTTTGAGCGGGAGCGTTTCGAGGAAGAGTATGCTCGCCGCCGCGCTGAATGGTCATGCAACAAGCGACCAGATGATCGCCAGTTTGAATTGTTCGCTGGATGACGGCTTCGATGCGGTTGCCGTCCGGATCGCTGACAATGCCGCATAGTTGGAAAGAAAAGCCGAATCTACGCCCACCCGACATGTGAGGCTTTTTCAAGCTTCATAAAGAGATCGAACCAGAAGCGATATTCGGCGGAATCGCGTGCACCTGATGCGGCAAATGCGCAATATGCGACCGATGTCGTCGGATCTCTGCCGAATTCGTCAATTGCGGCATCGACGGCTTCATCTTCGCTGAAAGTCTCCCATCCGAGAATAACAGGGCTGCCAATGTTCATGACGCTATCCCCCTTGTATTTGCACCCAAACACGCTTGATCTCTCGCCGGTTGCATCTAGGCAAGTCTTGCCGCGCGCATCTATCTGCGTATCAGCACCAATGCGCGGGACCTCGCAACGGGCAAGGAGTGGCGGTCGGGCTGGTTCATGCCTCGCCAGCGGCCTTCTCGGCCTCGTATTCCAACACGCGGGCGGCTTCTGGAATTAAAGCCAGCCAGTCCATGCCGACTCGTTCGATCGCCTCGGCCAGCGTGTAGTTCATGCTAGCAAGCCAGTCAGGTCGGTTGAGCACCAAAGCGGCCGCGAGCTTTTCGCCGGTCGACAGCACGCCGAACCCGCCCTCCTTGGCGTCGCGGGACTTGCTGATGATCTGCTGAAGCGCAGAGTTAGTCATTATACGGCCCTCCATTGGCCCGGTTTGGGTATAGCTCAATGCGCCAACATGGTCCGGATGGCTCAAAAATTGAGAGCGCCAATCGTATTTAACCATGTGTTTCCGACCACCATTTTGACGATTTCATACGTGATCTCCAGAAACGCCATCGTCCACCATTTGATTTCTAGCGCATATCTGCCTCAAGCCCTAGAGCGCCCTCTCCCCGTCATTTCACGAACGCCGAGTTCGGCGATGAGATTGAGTGCCCCGCGCTGCGTCACCTTCGCCGACTTGGCGATCATGGCGGCGGATGCGATCGGCCGACAGGATCAGCTCGAGCGCGATCTGTAGATCGCTGGATGATCGACGGCCGCACAGCCGGCGTTCCATCTGTTCGCTCGCCTGGGACAGTCGGGCAATCTCCTTTCCGCCAATCAGACGGCACCGTGAGATGTCATGGCCGCGGTGAGGAACCGCACAAAGCTATGGTGCGCCTGTTCATGCAATTCATCTCGAGGAAGCGTCACGAGGAAATCCTCGGCGGTCATCCCGCCAACCGGATCAGGTGACGCGCCGGGCTCCGCAAACGCTATGAAGAGGTGGAGTTCGTCTGGATCAAACGCCATCATCCAGGCTCCTGTATCATCCTCGGCGAGCGAACAAGTGAATAGTGTCACAGCGGGTCCCCTCTTCTTCCGAGGAGGTTTATCCACCCGACGTCCGACGTCCATCGCCAGATCTCGTGATTGACTCGCGCTCCTGCTTCATCGATGCGATCGCTTCCCATCCGGCGCAGAAGGGTGGCGAAATGACATCAAAAGGAAATCCCCATTCGTCTGTTTCGCGCACAGATGCCGTCGCTTCGAGCCACCCTACGCAATCCCAAACAGGTGCAGGACAGTTGACCTTCCCGGTCGCAGCTAGTCCGTGGAGCCTGTTGTCTCAACGCCGGGAACGAAGAGGACCCTTACGAAGGCGAATCCAATCAGCGAAACGGCCGTGATCGCAGCTCCCGCGGCGAACGTCGCGGTCGGACCGTACACATCCCACAACGCGCCCGCGATGACGCTGGCTGTCAGCATGGCGAGACCGCCGGTGAGATCGAAGAGGCCAAAGGCGGTGCCTCTCATTTGCGGAGGTGCCGTGTCGGTGTCATGCAACAAACGACCAGATGATCGCCGGTTTGAATTGTTCGCTGGATGACGGGCTTCGACCAGCGGGTACCTTTCGCTGATCTCGACGTTTAGGTCCTCAGTCTCGGCGAGAACCCCCGCAATCGTTCGATTCTCCCTGGATGGACCAAAACAGCTCCGGTATCCTGATCTCATGGAGAAGATCGGGGGCTCTTTCCGGCTCAGTGCCGGCGATCTCGTCGGATATCTGAATTGCCATCATCTGACCGCCCTGGACCGGGCGGTCGCTGAAGGTACGCGCGCCGCGCCGAAAGTCTGGGACCCGCTTATTGAGATCCTCCGGGAGCGTGGCTGGATCCACGAGCAGAACTACGTCAATCACCTGACGAATGCGGGCCTAAAGGTCGTCAGGATCGACGGCGTCGACGTGAGCGACGCCGCTGTCGGCGAGACGCTGGCGGCCATGAAGGATGGGGCCGAGGTCATCGTCCAGGGCGCACTGGCGCACGATGGCTGGGCGGGCCGCGCCGACATATTGCGCAAAGTCGAGACCACAAGCGTCCTCGGTCCGTGGTCCTATGAAGCGATCGATACGAAACTCGCGCGGGAGACCAAAGCAGGCACGGTGCTCCAGCTCTGCCTCTACTCGGACCTGCTGAACGCGATGCAGGGGGCAGCGCCCGAGTGGATGCACGTGATTGTGCCGTGGTCGGATTTTGAGCCCCAATGCTATCGCTTCGCCGATTACGGCGCCTATTACCGGCAGGTGAAGAACGGCCTCGCGGCGAGCCTTGCCGCGGAGGATCCGGGGCAGACGTACCCAGATCCTGTACCGCACTGCGATATCTGCCGGTGGCGCGAGGCTTGCGACAAGCGCCGGCGCGATGACGATCATCTGTGCCTCGTCGCCGGCATCTCGAAGCTCCAGATGGGAGAGTTGAAGGTACAGGGCATCGCGACGGTGCAGGACCTCGCCGCAATGCCGTTACCGCTCGCATGGAAGCCGGATCGCGGCTCGCCTGAGGCGCTTATTCGCGTGCGCGAGCAAGCGCGGATACAGTACGAAGCGCGTCTGTCCGGCGCGCGAAAATTCGAAGTGCTGCCGGTTGAGCACGGCTTCGGACTCACCCGCCTGCCCGCGCCGTCCAAAGGCGACATCTTTCTTGACCTGGAAGGCGATCCGTTTGTCGGCGAGCATGGCCTCGAATATCTCTTCGGCTACCTGTTCGTGGGCGAGCACGGCGAGATTGCCTACCGGGGCGAGTGGGCCTTTACCCGCGCCGACGAAAAGCAGGCGTTCGAACGATTTGTCGATTTCGTGATGGCCCGCTGGGACGCCTTTTCCGATCTGCACATCTACCACTACGCGCCTTACGAGCCGGCGGCGCTCAAGCGCCTGATGGGCCGCTATGCGAGCCGGGAAGACGAGATCGACCGGATGCTCCGGGCGAAGCTGTTCGTCGATCTGTACCAAGTTGTCCGGCACGCCGTGCGCGCGAGCGTGGAAAGCTATTCGATCAAGCAACTCGAACCGTTTTGCGGCTTTGAACGGGCGACGCCGCTTGCCGAGGCAAATGCCGCGCTCGCCGCGCTTCAGGCAAACCTGGAACTGGGCGACGCGACCTCGATCGCCGAAGAGAGCAAGGAAACGGTCCGGTCCTATAACCGGGATGACTGCCGAGCGGCGGAGCGGCTGCGCGACTGGCTGGAGGAGCTGCGCGGGGAACTGGTCGCCGGCGGAACCGCCGTGCCCCGTCCGGAACCGGGCGACGGCGCACCGAATGAAAACGTTAGCGAATGGCTCGCGCTGATAGGCCCGCTGTTCAACAAGCTCACCGCCGACGTTCCTGCGGACCCCGAAGAGCGCAACGACGATCAGCAGGCCCGCTGGATTCTCGCGAATTTGCTCGATTATCACCGGCGCGAAGAAAAATCGGTCTGGTGGGAACTCTTTCGCCTGTCCGACCTGTCGGCCGAAGATCTGATGGATGAACGCGCCGGGCTTTCCGGCCTATGCTTCATCGGTACCGTCGGCGGCACGGCCAAGGCGCCGATCCACCGTTACAGCTTTCCGCCGCAGGAAACCGAGCTGCGCGGCGGCGAAGACCTGCGCAATCTCGGCGGGGTCAGGTTCGGCAAGATCGAAGCCATGTCGCTGGATGAGTGCACGGTGGACATCAAAAAGCGGCAGGACAGCGCGGGCATCCATCCGCAGGCCGTCTTCGCGCACACCTTCGTGCCCAAGGAGGCGGTCAAGAACGCCCTCGTGCGGATCGCGCAGCATGTCTTGGGTCAAGGGTTGAATGGTGAAGGACCGTATCAGGCCTCGCGCGATCTGCTGCTAAGACTGCCGCCACGGGTCGGCGGACAGGCGCTGCACCGCGACGGCGAATCCACCGTCGATGCCGCCGCGCGCCTGTGCGCGCATCTGGACGGCGGCGTGCTGCCGATCCAGGGGCCGCCCGGCGCCGGTAAGACCTTCACGGGCGCGCACATGATTTGCGAGCTGGTCCGGCTGGGAAAGACGATCGGCATCACGGCGAACAGCCACAAGGTCATCCGCAACCTGATCGACGAGGTTATCAAGCTCGCCGATAAAAAGGGCATCGACCTGCATTGCTGCCAGAAACCAGATGAGATGGAAGATGCGCAGCCGCGCCTGAGCTTTGCGAAACGGAGCGAGGACCTGGACGCGGCGCTGGGTGCGAGCGCGCAGGTGGGCGGCGGCACGGCGTGGCACTGGGCGCGCGAGGAAGCGTTCGAAAGTGTCGATGTGCTGTTTGTAGACGAGGCGGCGCAGATGTGTCTGGCCGATGTGCTGGCCGTTTCACAGGCGGCGAAGACCCTCGTGCTGATTGGCGATCCGCAGCAGCTCGACCAGCCACGGCAAGGTACGCACCCCGACGGTACCGATGTCTCGGCGCTCGACCATATCCTGGCGGGCGAGCAGACCATCGCGCCGGACAAGGGCCTGTTCCTCGAAGAGACCTGGCGGCTACACCCGGACATCTGTGCCTACACCTCCGAGGTGTTCTACGAAGGCAAGCTCCGCTCGAAGTCCGGCCTGGACATTCAGGTGATCGAGGGCGCAGCGTCGCCGGTCAGCGGCGCCGGACTTCGCTTTCTCTCGGTCCCGCATCACGGCAATCAGAACAGTTCGCCTGAGGAGGCGATTGCCGTCGCCGGGCTCGTGAATGGCATTCTGCAAAGCAAGGCGACCTGGATTAACCGTGACGGCGAGGAAAAGCCGGTCACGTTGGAGGATATCGTCATCATCACGCCCTACAACGCGCAGGTCTTCGAAATCCAAGAGGGCGTGCCAGGCGCTAGGGTCGGCACGGTGGACAAATTCCAAGGGCAGCAGGCGCCCATCGCGATCTACTCGACCGCGACATCAAGCCATGCCGATGCCCCGCGCGGTATGGAGTTCCTCTACAGCTTGAACCGGCTCAACGTCGCAACTTCACGCGCCAAATGCATCTCGATCGTTATTGGCTCGCCGGCGATTTTCGAGGCTGAATGCCGGACCCCGCGGCAAATTCAACTCGCCAACGCGTTCTGCCGGTATCTGGAGCTAGCCGAGCAGATTGGGAGTAATGTCGCTGTGTAGGCTACCCACCCAAGGCGAGTTATCGAGTTCGCCAGCCGCCACGAACGAACGCGCCTTCGTTGTCTAACAGACATCCTTGCTGTCCGCATAATCGATGCCTGTCGGCGGCCGCCAGCGCGGAGCAGGTTCGGCATCATCAAACTGACTTGGCAGCCGCACTTCAGGTCCCTCACCATACGCCACCGAGAGACCGTAGCTGATTGCGAAGCGGCGAAACTCAGCGTCCGGCAGGCCATTAAGAGCAAGATCGCCTGGTTTCGGAACCTCCCTGAGCAGGTAAGGCGGTATCCCGGCGTTGCGATGACCGAACCGCTCGTATGTGGATTCGATCGTCTTTCGATACCATGTCGACGATGCTCCGCCACCGCCCAGGAAGATAATCAGCGGGCGCATCTTCTTGGGGTCCAAAAGGCCGAGGCTCTTCCGTTCGATATCGGAATGTTGGACGGCAGCTTCTTGCCAGTTTCTGCCATCCTTGCGCTTAGCCGTCATGATGACATAGGCGATACACTGGCGAAGCTTCTGGGCGATTTCCCCCTCGAGGTCAGGGCTGCATTTCTGCAGCGCGGTGTCGAGCCGTTTGGATGCGATGGCACCCTGGTGCCTGACACCGATCCGTTCGGCGATCGCCGACAAACCTAAAGCATCCACTTTCCCGGAATAGAAGTTTATCGACCGCTCGCCATTGCGATTCAGGTAGTCGAACGCCACCCCGTCCAGGGTGCCGCCGCCGATGTCGAAATAGACGTAGATGCCAGGCAACGCCTCCCGCGACATGACGAAGGACTGAACCGCGGCCGCAATCTCGGGGATCGCGTGACAGTCCGTTCCCGCTCGATCTGTCCGGGCTGCGGCTCCATAGGATTCGATTGCTTCGGGCAGCCGGTTCGGCCGTTCACCGCCCGTCGCCCACTGCCACGCAACCGCGAGGACCTCGCGAAATATCTCCAAGGCCGGGGAATCGTAGTGCTCCACCGGCACGCCTACATTCGCGGACCACATAATGTCGCGCCCTTTGAGACGGTCATGCTCTTCCTGCTCGATCCACTCTCGCGAGCGCTCAATGACGGCCGCAAGAAACCATGCGGCCATCGCGCGTGTCGGCGCGGCTCCGTTGAGATCGATACCAGCGACTTCAGGGAGGACTGCCCCGAAACTCAATCCCGCGACACGCATCTTCAGGTACCGGACCGCGACGCTTTTCTTGCGTGCGGGATCATCATCCAGCGTCAGTAGGCCGTCATCGGCGACCGTCACGATTGTCGGGACCATCGCCGATTCGGCGCGTGACGCACCGAACGTGACGAGCCCCGATTCTTCGGTGCCCACATCCCGAAAACAGACTTTCGTGAAACTGGTCCCAAAATCGATGCCGAGATTGATCGAAACCGCCGCTTTCTTCCTCGGTCTTCGCGGGGCCGTGGCGTCGAGCGCGCGAGCGACCGAGGTCGCAGGGGCGGATGAGGCACGCGCTGGCTCCTTCGTCGCGGGCTCGGACGTCATTGGACGCGCGCGCAGATTGCGCAGCCGTGCTTTGAATGCCTGGAACTGTTCCCGCCAATCCACCGTCACGAAACCACCCTGACGACACCGAGGGCCAGCGGAACCATGGTCGGGTCCACGTTTCTCTTCCGGCCTACCCTGTCCAGCTTTATCTGCAGCTGCTCTTTTTCTTTGCGGACAAGGCCCTCCGTCATGGCAATTGGTCTGATCTTGTCGGCCAGTCTGTATCTAAGGATGCGCTGATTAAGCTCATCGATCCGACGGCTCGCGAACTTCTGCGCGCTCGTTTCTTGCTGGTTGCAGCGTACCGTATTCTCGGCCTCGAAATCCGCCAGCCGCTGCGCAAATGCCTCTCCGAGAGCTTGCTCGCAACGATCCGCCGCATGCTGGATGGCGTCCATGTCGCCGAGGACATTGACAGCATTCGGAAGAGCGGCGCCGAGCCGCGCGGCGGTTGCCACCAATGCCTCAGAGGTGTCTGAATCGAGCGGGGTGTCGTCTCCGATCCGCAGCGCTCGAAACGCCAGAAGATGATCGGACTTCATGCCCTGCAGCGACCAGCGATAGGCACTGAAGACATAGTCGCCGGAGGGGATTCCGACGTCTTTGGCATCGACCTTGACCGCAACGACGCGATGCAGCTGGCTTTGGTCTGCCTCGTACTCGGCCTTGATCCACATGATGAGGGGGTGGTTCGGCTCTATGAACTCCATGTCCGGCCGAACTTCGCCGGACCTCCTTGGATCGAACACGCACAGCACGGGACGGCTCGACTGGTGCAGCCGGGTCCGCGTCGCCGGCCTCGTGTCGGACACGAAATAACCGAGAGCTCGCTTCGCGGCGTCCGATAGCGTGACGCGCGCCAGGTCCTCGGTTCCGCCATCCGTCTCGATTTTCGTTCCCGGAAACTTGCGCGCGAAATAGTCTTCGACCATGGCGCGCAGCTCGATCCCGCTCAGCCAACGTCCTTTCTGGCGGCTGTCCTTGATGTGCTCGAGTATGTAGTCGGAAAAGCCCACCAGATTGACGGCCTCTTCCTCGAGCTCGTTCTGCTGCCGCCGCGTGTTTTGGATAGCCATCTCGGCCACCTGCGATTTTTTCTCCCGTTCCTCGTCCGTCAGATTGGGATTCAGCAGGTCGACGATGATCTTTTCCGTCATGTCGCCGAGTATCTCTTCGATCTCGCCGATGCTCTCCCGGAAGACGTTGATACGGTCATAGAGCCGCATGAGAATGCGGTCTTCGATTGTGTTCGTGACCGCCAGATTGATAATCGAGATACGCTCCGCCTGCTGACCCAGGCGATCAAGGCGGCCGATCCGCTGCTCCACCCGCATAGGGTTCCATGGAAGGTCGTAGTTAACCACAAAGCGGCAGAACTGGAGATCGATACCTTCGCTGCCCACCTCGGATGAAAGAAGGACAGAGGGACCTGGCTCTTGCCGGAACTCTTCGATAACGGCGTCCTTGCGGTCACCCATGTCACCCATGATGGTCACGGCGCTGATACCATCCGCCTTCAATCGCCTTGCCAAGTATTTCAGCGTTCCCCGGAAGAAGGCGAAGATCACGAATTTTTCCCGTAGATTCTTCGCGAGCTCGCCGCGCAGGAAGCCGATCAGCGCGACGTATTTCGCGTCAGCCTCTTCAAGCGCGGCCAGGTCGAACTGAGCGCCGAAAGCGACGGCGCTGTCCTCGCCACCGAACCCATCTTCCCGTTCATCATCCCGTTCCCACTCAAGGCCGGGCGACAGTCCCATATCTTCCCACAGGAGCTCTTCGAGAAGATCCTTTTCGCGCCAGCTCTCCAGCGCGCCAACAATCGAGCTCGCCATCTGGCGCTGGCGGGCGATCAGTGAGAAAAGCGGAACGCCGGACTTGCCGACCGACTGCGTGCGAATGCGTCGAGTTACTTGGTTGTAGATCGCACTTTCCGAGGGACTGAATGCCACACTCAGCACCTGCGGCGCCCGCTCGACACGCTTTTCCAGCACCTCGCGCTTGCGACTACGCGTCATGTATTGGGAAAGGAGAGAGCGGCTCTCCAGCAGCCGCAGGATTTCGACCCGCTCCTCCGCCGTGAGCTTACCATCACCCAGGTAGCCTCTGATCCGGCCGATAACTGGGTCATCGTTGAAATAGTCCGAGTTCTCCGCGTCGTTCAGCGCGTCCAGCACCTCTCCGATATCTGGCGGCTCGCGCCACAACGCGCGCTGGGCCCTGACAATGCACGAATTTGCCCGCAGCATTTCCTGGAACAGCGTCGCGTCGTAGAACTCGTCCGGGTCAATCAGGCGCAGCAACTGATAGAGGTTGTCGCTGCCGATTTGAATGGGCGTTGCCGTCAGCAGGGTGAAGTGATGACACGCCTCGCGCAGCAACCGGCCCAAGCGGTTGTTGCCCGTCGAAGGATTCCGGAGATAGTGCGCCTCGTCGATAATCACATGATCGAAGATGGCGAATTCGTCGCTGGCGAGATTCTGATCGAGCAGTCGCGCAAACCGCGCGCGCACGCTCCTGACGTTTTCGTCTTCGTAGTTGGCCGGCGGACGAAGCCCTTCCAGGCTAGTGATGTAGACGAAGGACTCGCTCGATTGCCGGTCGAGCATGTCCTCGATCTTTGCGAGCAGATCTTTCGCCGAGATGATTTCCCCTGAAATATTGAAGCGCTTGCGCAAATCGGTGCGCCACTTGTCCCGCAGCATCGCCGGACAGACAATCAGCAGCCGGCGTGCCGACTGTCTCGCTTGGATTTCTTTCCAGATGTACGTGGCTTCGATGGTCTTCCCGAGACCCACTTCGTCGGCGATGAGCATCCGCCCAACGGGTGATTCTATGAAACGCATCACCGGCTTGAACTGATGCGCATAGAAATCCGTGTTGCTGGCCTCCATCGAATAGAAGACGTTGGTCAGGTCGCCGCGCATCTTCTCGAACGTTAGTACGCGCCGCAGATCACCGGGACCCCCAAAAACGCCGTCGGCCAGCAATGAGGGGAGGTCCTCGCTCTCGACGGCAAGCTCCAGCAGATCGTAACGCTTATACTGTTTCTCGTTGGGGCCGAAGTCGATCTCGACCATAAGGAAGCTCCCGATCGCCTTCGTGCGGCCGGTGGTCATTCCTTGCCGTCCCGGATTGTCTCGCAATCGGACCTTAAGCCCCACGGCCGCCGTGTCCCAACCCTCCTCTTCGCCGGATAGGTCCGAATGCATCTGTCTACCCCCCAATCAACAGTAGTACGCGGGCCAAGAAAGGGACTGTATATCATCCCGCCCTGCTTTGGCAGGGTATCGAGCCGGTCCCACGCGGGAGTTGTGTTAACCTGCTTGTAGAAGGCCGTGATCATTTTTGCACTGCCTCCGCGTCTACAGAGCTAATCAGGCCAGCGGGAACCGACCCGGCATAATCTACGTGTGGCTGGCCTCGAGTTATTCGACAGGAGGAGAGACGGATTTGCCATAGCTGTCGAGCACTGCGGCCACTTCTCCAAGTATGCTCGACAAAGCGTGGGTTCCTTGAGCTGTAAGTCGGACCTCGGCATTTTCAAAGATCGCGAGACAGATCTCGCTGGAGTCATGGCGCGACTGGTAGGCTAATCCATCCGGACGGTCTGGGTGATCCCAGAGGGCGTCCGACCAAAGGCCGCAAGGCTCATAGGGTCCCGTTGAAATCGAGTTGTCCGTCCCGACGGTCTGCAGTCCCGATCCATATAGGCGCACAATCCGCAAGGATCGGTCAGAGACGAGCCCGGATACTGAGCGCCCAATGATGTCGGTCATGGCCACCATGAGACGTTGCGGATTGCGCACGAGGGTTTCGGCCAGGGCGCCGCGAAGGGTGAGACCGGCATAAAGGACCCCGAACCGTCCGCTAGCGCTATCAAAGCGATTCGTCGGCGGCACGTCGGGGCCCGGGCCGAAGAAGATCGGATCGAGCGACGAACGGTGGACACGGTGCAACACCTGTCCGGCCTGTATCTCGTCGATCGGCAGCGATATCTCAGAGAGCCATTCGGGAGGAGGAGGCGCTAGACCGGATGGACCGCGGGGCGCGGTCCGCTTCCTCGGCGTCATGCAAACCCGTCCTGCGCCTCACTGCGCAGAAGGCGCAGGACCGCGTCCCGATCGCCGGACTTCAGCGCTTCAAGGGCGGAGCGCCCTCCAAGCGCCGAGTCGGACGCGAGCAGGAAGTCGAGCGCCACCCATGGCCCGGCCGAAGCGTAGGCTCGAATGACATCCGCGATACCGGCCACGACCTCCGTCTCATCGAATTGACAGGCGGGATAGCGCCAGTCGCTCCCCTCGCGAACAGCAAGCAATGCTCCGGCGCGCCGGCGCTTGTCGACAGCTTGGCGCGAGATGCCGAGAAGCCGACCCGAATCGTCGGCCGACAAAGTGCCGCCAGCGTGTTCAATCAGCCGCTTGCGGTGTTCGACGTTCCTCGCCAAGGCAGGGACCAGCGGGTCGAGCTCGATGACGGCTGGACCGACAACCTCGGACCGGCTGAGGAGCCATGCAAGCGAACCCGCATCGGTTGGCGCAGCCAAAGCGTCGGACAGTGTCTTCGGCGACGCGGTGGCCGCCATGCGCTCAAGCGCAGATGTTGCGCGCCGAAGAAAGGTCGCCTGCAGGGAATCAGAACGAGTGCTGCTCGGGTTTGGCGCGGTGCGAACCATGATAACCTCGCTGGTTGTCTTAGGGATTATATAGATACGCTAGCGCCTCCGTCAACCATCTGCTCCCTGCAGATGCCATGGTTCAGTGGGTCCGTTGGCGCGCGTTTTCAGAGAATTCCCCATGCGCGATACCGTCCCCTGCCCGTCATCTCCCGCACGCCAAGCTCAGTAATGAGGTTAAGCGCGCCGCGCGGCGTTACATTCACCTCCTTGGCGATCATCGTCGCAGACACGATCGGCCGCGACAGGATCAGATCAATCACACCTGGCAGACTGCTCGACGAACGCCTGGACCGCAGCCGGCGCTGCATTTGCTCCCGCGCCTGGGCAAGCCGAGAGATCTCCTTCATGCCGGCATCGCCGGCGGCCGACATGGCGTCGAGAGCCGCCAGTAGACGCGTCGTCTTGCTCCGCGACCGTCGGCGTTCGCGTGGGATCGTCTTCAGCCCGACATTGATGCAAAACAGATGTGAGGCCACCTTGCGCCGGGATCGAAGGCAGGCGCCGACCAGCAGGGGGCCTAGCCAGTGCTTATTCTGCAATGGTTCCAAGGTCTCCCACGCCTCCCAAAGAACTGCGGCCGCGAGCGTCGGCGCCAAGTCTTCAACCTCGCGAACGACCGCCTGCCATTGCTCGATCCTGCCGCGCTCGTCCCATTCAGCATCGCGGATAACCAGGTCTCCCACGATGACACTTTGCGGCGTCTCGGGATGAACGGCGGGGCCCCCCTCCCCTTCCAGAATGCGCCGGGAGCGTTCGAGAACTGCATCGATCGCCGCGAATTCTGCGGACAGTGCCTCCTCTGCGTCCGCGGAGATGTCCCTATCGCCATCATCACCCGGGCCTTGGTCATTCTCGGCTGGCCGATCGGGGGCACCTCTCAGGCCCGCAAGCGCTGAAAGGCCCGGGCCGCTGACAGCCCAGGCGGGATCGGCGTCCGCGATCCGTCGGCGGGCACGCAGTATCGCATGCGAGATGGTGAGCTCATGCGTTGGCGCCCGCACATCCATGTGCGCATCATGGAGGACGAGATCCTCAACGTGAACAAGCTCGCCCGCAATCCACAGGCTGGCGGCCGCATCGAAGAAATGGCCCCTTTCGATATACCCCTTCCCCACGGGACTGCGCCGCACGGCCTCGTCGAGGCGTGCGAGGTGATCCTCCGCTGTCGCTTTCACTTCCCGATTTCAATCGCGGTAAAGTCATGTGCTGTTTAGGTTTAGGCGCTACGAGAGGCCCGATTTTTCGCTAACGATTTCACTGACCGCTCGATTTGCCGAACCGATTGCACAACCAGAAACCTGCTCCCACCTCATCGCGCTCCGACGAAACCTGGCTCGCTGCGCGTCGTGTCGCTCGCGAGCTGGACAGAATCCTCGACGGTCCGGGACCGCGTCGGGCGGCAATAGAGCGCGCGGCTGCAGAGCTGCGCCTGTCGACCCGCCAGGTCTACAATCTGCTGGCGCGCTATCGCGCCGATCGGACGGTAACCTCGCTGTTGCCCGATGCGGATCGGACCCGGAAGAAGCGACTTCAGGAGGCTATCGAGACAATCATCGCAGGGACATTGCGAGAGCAATGGCTGGTGTTGGAGGCTCCGCCGCTCGCTCCTGTCGTCGCCGAGACCCGCGCCAGATGCGAGGAGGCCGGTTTGGCTGCTCCGTCCTACCTCACGGTCGCCCGCCGGATTCCCATACTGTTCAGCCCCGAGGAAATCGCCAGGAGGCGATCGGCGAACCCGAAGCACCTTCACCGGCTCAAACCGCGGCCGGGATATATTCATGCGGCGCGGCCGCTCGACGTCTGCCAGATCGACCACACGCCGACCGACATCAATTTCGTGGAGGTCATCGAGGGCGCCGGAACCTTCATAGGCCGGGCCTATCTCACGATCGTCACCGACGTGGCGACGCGCTGCATTCTCGGCTTCTGCCTAACCCTCGAAAAGCCATCTTCGCTGTCGGTCGCGCTCTGCCTGGCGCAAGCGCTATGTTCACGGGAGGCATGGTTGGCGGCGCGCGGGATCGATCACGGCTGGCCAATGTACGGGCGTCCGCGGCAGCTCGTGACGGATTCGGCCAAGGAGTTCAAAGGCCATGCTTTCCAGCGCGGATGCGAGGACTATGGCATTCGCATCCGCTATCGGGATCGCGGCCGCGTCCATCAGGGCGGAGTGGTCGAGAGGCTGCTTGGCAAGCTCAACGCCGTTCTGGCGACCCAGCCCGGCAAGACGGGTCGATCGGTGGCGGATCGCGACGAGTATCCCGCAGAGCGGCGTGCTCGTCTCAGCTTCGCCGACCTCGAGCGGTGCGTCGCGCTCGCCGTGATCGACCACAATCTTCAGCAGAACGCGAGGACGCTAAAAGCGCCGGCGACTGAATGGGAGCGGCAGGCACACGATGTTCCGCGCTTCGACGATGACCCGATGCGCGTTCTGCTGGCATTCCTGCCGGGAGCCGAACGGCGTCTTTCGCCGCAGGGGATCAGCATGTTCGCCCTGGACTACTACTCGCCCTGGCTGGGCGGCTTGGTTCCGCAGCAGGACCGGCTGGGCAAGCTCGAGGTACGACACGATCCGCGCGACATCAGCCACGTCTATGCGCGCGATCCCGAAACGCGGGAGTTTCGGGCGGTCGAGCGGCGCGACGGAATGCTCGCTCCGATGACGTTGTGGGAACACGAAGCCGACCGCTTGCAGCGGCGCGGCGCCGGCGCCCGGACGGATGTCGAGAAGGTGGCGCTGCGCCGACGGATCGCGGAGATCGCCGGCGGGCCAAAGCCGTCGAAGGTCGAGCTGCGCAACGCCGTGCGCCGAAGCCACGCGGCGGATGCGGCCAAGCCCTATGACGCCATGCGCCCGCCGACGCCGGCGCCGATTGAACATCCCCCGCGTCAGAAACGCCGCCTGCCGGTAGAGGATTGGTGAGATGGCGGACCATCTCCTCGATCATGTTCGCCCGCATCTCGATCGCAGCCTGGAAGACCGGATCGCCTATATCCGGGCTCCACGATGGATTGGGCACACGATCGCGATGCAAGCGCATGAACGTCTCGCCGAGCTGCTGACGCGCCCGCCGGCGCTGCGAACCCGAGGCCTGCTGCTGGTCGGACCCTATGCGAACGGCAAGACCATGATTGCGGAGCGGTTTGCAGTCGAGCATCTGAAAACCGCCGAGCCGCAGCGCGTGTGGGTGGTGCAGACCCGAGAGGGCGCCGGCCTCGCCCACTTCTATGGAAGCATCCTGCAGGCGCTGCGAGCGCCGATCGGCAACGGCCGGGATGTCAATCGCAAGGCCGAGCAGATCGATCATCTGCTTGGCAACCTGAAGCCAAGAATTCTGATCTTCGACGAGTTCCACAATGCCCTTCGCGGCCGCACACGGGACGTCGAGGCGGTGCTCGCCTTCCTCCGGCGGATCGGCCGCCAGTTCGACATCTCCCCAGTCCTGATCGGTGAGGTCGCGGTGTACGACTTCATCAACGAGACGAGCGAGATGGCAAGCCGGTTCGACCTGCACGCGGTGCCGCGGTGGCAATATGGCGAGGAGTTCCTGACCCTCCTCGACAGTCTCGAAGGCGCCTTGCCGCTCGCCCGTGCTTCGGATCTTTCGGACGAACCGCTGGCACGAACGGTCTTCCAGCTTTCCGAGGGTCTGATCGGCGAGATCGTGGCGATCGTCACTGCGGCGGCGGCCGCCGCTGCAAGGTCGGGCGCGGAGCGGATTACGAAATCGGGCATCGAAGAGCTGCGCTACATCCCGGTCTCCAAGCGTCGTCGGGCGCCGCTGCGTAACGAGTTGTTGTGAGGGACGAGGCAACCGGCGCCGGCCTCGCCATCGAGATGCTCGAGCGATACGGCGATGTCGCGGGCGATCGCTGGCCGGTGACCATCGACCAGCTGCCGGCCGAGGCGCTGTCGAGCTGGATCCACCGCCTGGCGCTCGCGAACGGGATGGCGCCGCAGTCGTTCGCAGGCGTGCTCGGGCAACATGACGGGATGTGGTCGCCACGGCTCGAGCTTCGGCTTCCCGGCCATGTCGCCGCGCTGCTCAGCAAGCAGGCCGGCGTTGCGTCTGAAACGATCTCGGCCATGGCGCTGACCGACGACGCGTTGACGCCGCTCCTGCTGCCACTGCGTGAGAATGCACACCGAAACCGCTCGACCTGGATGCAGTATTGTCCGCTGTGCCTTGCCGAAGACGATGCGCCGTATTTTCGCCGGCAGTGGCGCCTGGCATCGCGCATTTCCTGCTTCGTGCATGGCTGCGGTCTTCGGGACCGATGCCCGAAATGCCGCGGCGGCATCGCGTCCTTCGACCAGGCCGAACTCCTTCCGCAGCACTTCTGCGCGCGCTGCGGCTTCGATCTTCGTGCTGCCCCGAAGGTCTCCGTCAAAGCAAGGGCACGGCGGCTGGAGCGCGCAATCGCGGATATGTTGCGGGTGGAAGCAGTCAAGAGTTCGCCGGCAGACAGCGAATTGATCCCGCGCTTGCTACGTGCGCCGGTCGTCGCCGAAATCCTATCGGTAAAGTCGCTCACAGGCCTTTCGACCGCGGCGCGGATACGCTGCTTCGAGCGGCTCGCGTCGGATCCTTATGATTGGCTGATTTCCGACGTGGACGCCGACGCCGCATATCGGCGTTGCATGATCCTGGCCGCAGGTGGCCATGAAGCACTGATCAATCGCTTCGCAGGCTTCCTAGAGAAGCATCAGGAATCGCGACGCCCGAAGCGCTCCCTGCCGGCGGGCGCGACCAGATCCGCGCTATTCGAGGCCTACCTGCAGGTCATGCACGCTGGAGAGATCCGCGCCGCAGCAAGATCAGGTAGAGCGCCCACACCAGCACGACATTGACCAGCGCGACGGCAAGCAACGCCTCGAGCGCGCCATCGGCTCCGAAGGAGTCGATCAGGAGCGCACCCAACGACGGCGACGCCGCTTGCATGATGAGGCTCGGCATTGCGATCCGGCCCATGATCGAGGCGTAGCGATCCTCGCCGAAGACAGCGAGCGGCAGCGTGCCGCGCGCGATCGACTCGATGCCGATGCCGGCACCGTAGAAGATCAGCGCCGCGGCGACGATCGGGAATCCGATCCATAGCAGCCCGACGCCGATCGCCACGAACACCGTGGAAGCGAACTTCGTCCAGATCGGATGATGGAAACGGCTGATCAGCATCTCGATCGCGCGGGCGCCGACCTGTGAGGGCCCGACGATCGCGCCGAGCGCGACGGCGGCCGCAAGCGCGATCTCGCGCGCCTGAAGGATGGTCAGCAGATGCACAGAGAGCATCGCCGAGATCATCGAGCTGATGGTGATGACCAGGGCGACCAGCCCGAACACCAGCTTCGAGGTCGCCGCCGCCGGAGAGGCCGCAACACCGGCATGGCTTGCTGGAACGAAGTCGGCGCGGAGACTACGCTTCGGCTCGGTCGGCAGCGCGAAGACATAGAGCGGCAGCAGCACGACAACGTGGATCGCCGCGTAGATCAGGCAGGCGTTACGCCAGCCGAACTCGGAGACGAACAGCGCCGACAGCGGCCAGCAGACAGTGCTCGCGAACCCGCCGAAGAGAGTGAGGGACGCGATCGCCGTGCGGGCGCGCTGTCCGTAAAGCCTGCCGAGCGTGGCAAACGCTGCGTCGTAGAGGCCGGCGCCCATGCCGATGCCGAGCACCAGCCAGGACATGACATAGAGCGGCAGGTTCGGCGCCAGCGCGAGGCCGGCGAGCCCCAGCGCGAGGAACACGGCGCTGGTGGCGAGCACCAGGCGGCCGCCAAGCCGATGGATGCTGTCTCCGACGCGCGGCGAGACGATGCCGGCGACGAGCAGACCGAGCGAAAGACCACCGACCACCCATGCCAGCGGCCAGCCAGTATCGTTGGCAATCGGCTGCGCGAGGACGGCGAGGAGATAGTAGGACGATCCCCAGGCGAGGATCTGCGTGACACCGAGGACCGGAATGACGAACAGGAGGCGCGGCGGCTCGTAGTGCGAAGGAGCTGCGTCGCTGGCTGCGACGCTCACGCGGCAACCCCGCATCCGCATCCCTTCTTACCTTCTTCCTTCGCCACGGCGTCGGCAACGCAGCAGGCGTCGACGTCGGCCGGCGCCGGACCGCCGCAGCATCCCGACGCGCCAGCCCCGCCGACATCGACATTGGTGACGCACACGCCTGTCTCGGGAAGCACGAGATGGATGTTGTCGGCCGCCGCCATGTCGCCGGCGATCGCCGCGGCGACGGACCTGACCTGCTCGTAGCCGGTCAGCAGGAGGAATGTCGGCGCGCGGCCGTAGCTCTTGATGCCCACGGTGTAGAAACCCGGCTCCAGATGAGCGAGTTCGCGATGGCCGTGCGGCGGCACCGAGCCGCAAGAGTGCTCGTTCGGGTCGATCAGCGGCCCGAGCGCCTTGGTGCTTTCGAGCCACGGATCGAGATCGAGGCGCAACTCGCGCGTCAGCGACAGATCGGGCCGCTGGCCGGTCGCGGCGACGATCCGATCGACAGGTCCGATCGTGCGTGGTCCTTCGGTAGTCTCGCCGTCCACCAGCAGCCGACTGCCTTCCTCGCGAATGG
This sequence comes from uncultured Mesorhizobium sp., assembly GCA_964490065.1. Taxonomy (GTDB): domain Bacteria; phylum Pseudomonadota; class Alphaproteobacteria; order Rhizobiales; family Rhizobiaceae; genus Mesorhizobium. The sequence continues at coordinate 37,826 of CAZBBT010000009.1, forward strand.
AGAGGATCGCGAAGCCTGCGACGAGCGGCACGCGGCCGCTCTCGACTAGGTCGCGCGTGTCGGCGCCCAGCTCACCGCGCGCCGGCAACTGGTCGGCATCGCCGCCCCCGTAGATACGCACGAGGTTGGTGCTGCGCGTCGCCCAGTTCGCCCTGGTCGCCGGCTCAGTCTCCTCCAGACGGGCAAGATCGAGCAGCGCGTTCGCGGCCGAGTGTCCGGCGCCGACCACCAGCGTCGTTCGCCCGGCATAGGCGCTCCGATCGCGGCCGAACACGTCCGGAATGCCATAGGCAATGCGATCAGCGAATTCGACTTCGCCATTGGCCGGAAGACCGCTCGCGCCGAGCGGGTTCGGCGTCGCCCATGTGCCGGACGCGTCGATCACCGCGCGGGCGAGGTCACGGCGGATACCTTCGGCGGTCTTCACGGCCAGCACGAAAGGCCGTTCCTCCCGGCCGTGGCTCACCACCTTGTCGATGCCGAGCCGCGAGATCGCGGTGATGCGGGCGTTGGTCTCGATGACGGGAGCCAGTTCCGGTGTCGCGGCGAGCGGTTCGAGATAATCGCGCACGATCTCGCCGCCGGTCGGAAAGGTATCGGCAGGCGGCAGCGTCCACCCCTGGCGCTCCAGCAGCTCGACCGACGCGGCGTCCACGCAATAGCGCCACGGCGTGAACACGCGGACATGGCCCCAATCGCGGAGGTTGGCGCCGACCGCCGGTCCTGCTTCATAAAGCTTCACCGGCATGCCGCGGCCGACGAGATGAGCGGCTGCGGCAAGACCGACAGGACCGCCGCCGATGACGGCGACTCGCAGGGATTCGAGAGCTTGCTTGGTCATATTCGGTCCTTCCGGGATCATCGAAATAGATGGCAAAAAAGAGAGCCGGTCATGCAGCCGCCTCTTCGCTGCTCGCGCAGGCCGCGTCGGCGCAGCATTCGTCCGCGAGGAAACCGATGAGGCTGTTCATGGCAGGGTAGTTGGCGCGGCAGATCAGCGTGGTGGCCTGACGCTCCTGCGTTAGCAGGCCGGTGGCGATCAGCCGCTGCAGGTGATGGGAGAGCGTCGAGGCGGGAATGCCCAGCCGTTCTTGCAGGCGGCCGACCGGCAATCCGGCGTCGCCGGCGCGCACGAGGGTCCGATAGACCTGAAGCCGGGTCGGATTGCCGATCGCTTCGAGCTGTTTTGCTGCTTGTTCGAGATTCATGGAAATAGGCTATGCCTGCTAACAGCTGAGGTCAACGACTATTTCCATGAATGTGGAAATTAGCTCTCCTGCCCGCGTTGCTCGGCTGGTCGCGTCGTTGCGCGGCCGCTCTCGTACCAGCCCTTGGAGCGGTTCACGATCCACACGACCGAGAGCATGACCGGCACCTCGATCAGCACGCCGACAACGGTGGCGAGCGCCGCGCCCGACTGGAAGCCGAAGAGGCTGATGGCGGCGGCGACGGCCAGCTCGAAGAAGTTGGACGCACCGATCAAGGCGGAGGGTCCGGCCACGCAATGCTGCTCGCCCGAGATCCGGTTGAGCAGGTAGGCTAGCCCCGAGTTGAAATAGACCTGGATCAGGATCGGCACGGCCAGCAGTCCGATGATGAGCGGCTGCGCCAGAATCTGCTCGCCCTGAAACCCGAAGAGCAGAACGAGGGTGGCGAGCAGCGCGACCAGCGACAGCGGCTGGAGCTTGTCGAGAACGCGCTTCAACGCCACTTCACCTCCCGTCGCCAGCAGCCGGCGGCGCAGAAGCTGCGCAGCGATCACCGGCACGACGATATAGAGCGCGACCGATAGGACGAGCGTGTCCCACGGCACGGTGATGGCGGACAGGCCGAGCAGCAGGCCGACGATCGGGGCGAAGGCGAACACCATGATGGTGTCGTTGAGCGCCACCTGCGAGAGCGTGAAATGCGGCTCGCCCTTGGTCAGGTTCGACCAGACGAAGACCATCGCCGTGCAGGGCGCCGCCGCGAGGATGATGAGGCCGGCGATGTAGCTGTCGATCTGGTCGGCCGGCAGGTAGGGCCGGAACAGATAGCCGATGAAGAGCCAGCCGAGCGCCGCCATCGAGAATGGCTTGACCGCCCAGTTGATGAACAGCGTCACGCCAATGCCGCGCCAGTGCTCCTTGACCTGGCCGAGTGCGGCGAAGTCGATCTTCACCAGCATCGGCACGATCATCAGCCAGATCAGCGCCGCGACCGGCAGATTGACCTTGGCGACCTCGGCCGCGGCGATGGCGTGGAAGACGCCGGGCATGACGTGGCCGAGCGCGATGCCGGCGACGATGCAAAGCGCGACCCAGAGGGTAAGATAGCGTTCAAAGGTGGACATGACCGCTCCTCACGCCGTCGCCACGCGGCGGCCGTGCTGGTCGACAACGCGCTCGCCGTCTTCCTTGATGAACTCGCCCCGTTGCGGCGGCAGCAGATCAAGCACGTCTTCGGAGGGCCGGCACAGCCTCACGCCCTTCGGGCTGACGACGATCGGCCGGTTGATGAGGATCGGATGCGCCAGCATGGCCTCGACAAGCTTGTCGTCGGTCAGGCTTGGATCATCGAGCCCCAGTTCAGCATAGGGCGTGCCTTTCTCGCGCAGCAGGGCGCGGGCGGTAATCCCCATGCGCGCCATGAGCTGGGTGAGCATCGCCCGGCTCGGCGGCGTCTTCAGATACTCGATGACATGCGGCTCGACGCCGGCGTTGCGGATCATCGCCAGCGTGTTGCGGGACGTGCCACAGTCGGGGTTATGGTAGATAACGACGTCCATGACGGGCCTCACGCCGCGCTCGGCCGCGGGGACGTCGATCCCTCGCTTCGTCCGATCTCCCGCAGCTTCGTGCCGAGGGCGGCCTTGTCGAGGCTTTCGATCGGAAGCGCGGCAAAGACGGAAATCCGGGTCTTGAGATAGCGGAAGGCCGTGACGAAGGCGGCTTCCTTCCGGATGTCCGCGCCTTCGACCGCCGCGGGATCCTCGATGCCCCAATGGGCCGTCATCGGCTGACCGGGCCAGACCGGACAGGCTTCGCCGGCCGCATTGTCGCAGACGGTGAACACGAAATCCATGACGGGCGCGTCGGCCCGCGCAAACTCCTTCCAGCTCTTCGAGCGGAAGCCGTCGGCCGGATAGTCGTAGGCCCGCAGTACTTTCAACGCGAACGGATTGACGGCGCCCTTGGGCTGGCTTCCGGCGGAGAAGGCGCGAAAGCGACCGCCGCCGTCTTTGGTCAGGATGCTCTCGGCAAGGATCGAACGGGCAGAATTGCCCGTGCAGAGGAAGAGGACGTTGAAGATGCGTTCAGTCATGGCGGGCCGCCTCCCTGGCGGCAATCTTCTGCGGTGGGCAACATGGGGTGAGGTCGGCGATCAGCGGCGCGCAGATCTCGGGCCGGCCGCCGCAGCAATCCTTGACGAGGAAGCTGGTGAGCGCGTGAACCGCATTGAGCTTCGCCCGGTAGATGATCGATCGGCTCTGCCGCTCGGCTTCGATCAGACCGGCGCGGGTGAGGATCGCGAGATGCGTCGACATGGTGTTGTGGGGAACGTCCATGCGCCGGGCGATATCGCCGGCGGGCAGGCCGTCAGGTTCGTGCTCCATCAGCAGCCGGAACACGTCGAGGCGTGTCGGCTGGGCAAGAGCGGCGAAAGCAAGAATGGCTTGATCTGATTCCATATGTCGAGACTAATCGACATATTGGGAAGAGTCCAGCACCCAAGGATCGAAAGCGGGCCGCTAGTCCTCGATCTCCGCCGCGACGTGTTCCTGTTCGTCTCCGGCAAACCCCGGCATGATGTCGCCGGCCAGCAGCTTTTCCTTCGACAGCAGCCCGGCGTCCTCGAGCGCCTCGCGGTCGGGAAGATCGCGCAGGGTGTCGAGCCCGAACTCGAGCAGGAACGCCGGCGTGGTGACATAGGTGTAGGGCGCACCCGGCTGCGGCGCTCGCGGGCCGGAGGCGATGAACCCGAAGGAACGCAGGTTGCCGATCAGGTCGCGGCTGATCTCCTTGCCGAAAAAGCTCGACAGCTCGGCGCGGGTGATCGGCTGGAAGTAGGCGATGCACATCAGCACGAGCAGTTCGGACTGCGTGAGATCGACCGCGCGCTCGCTTCCGCCGACGGCCGTGCGGATCGCGTCGGCATAGGCGGGCCGGGTCAGGTGCTTCCAGCCGCCGGCGACCGCGACCAGGTCGTAGGGGCGGCCACGTAGCTCCTCGCGGATGTCGTCGATCAGGAGATCGATGCTGCAGCCTTTTCCAACGATCCGCGCCAGCGTCTCGCGGCCGACCGGCTCGCTCGCCGCAAAGATGGTCGCTTCGACCCGGTTCATCCACTCGCGCCAGCGTGCATCGGGCGGCAGGTGATCCAGCTCGCGGTCAAACAGCTGGTCAGCTGATCGACCTCCGTTTGGACGGCCCTTCGTTCGTCTTGCGCGCGTCGCCTCCGCCATGGTCATCAGATCCCGTAGAGGCGGAAGGTCGTGCGGCCGCTGAGCTCACGGACCGCGCCGAGTTCGACCAGGCGATCGAACAGGCGCCGGCTGGCCCAGCGCGACAGGTTCTTGGTCGTCAACGCGCCCGACACCGCGTCGTCGCCGAGCAGCCGGTCGATGACCTCGCCGGCAGCCTTGGATCGCAGCTTTGGGGCGGCGGCGCGCAACCGCTCGGCCTGCGCCGCCATCTCGGCCGCCAGCCGGCAGGCCTCCGCCGCTCCAAGGGCCGCGGCGATGAACACGGCCTGCTCGAACCCGTCGCTGTCCGGTCGCGCGCGCCGGCCGTTAGGACCAGACCGCAACAGCGGCGCGTGCATCTGGGCAGTCAGGATAGGCACGGCATGACGCCAGCCCATGCGCCAGGACAGGGCGCAGTCGGCCAGCCACCAGGCGAGGAGTTCGGCATTCGGGTCTTCCCGCATGACGGCGGCAGCGACGCGCGCGGCGATCGCGGGCGCCGGCGCACCTCCGCGGACTTCGTCGCGCGCGACGTCGATCAGGTCGCCAAAACCGTCCGAGGAGCCGACGCCGAGCAAGGCGACGCCCGCCTGCAGGTCCTCGATGGCGGGCGGCAGCGAGCGGCCAACGAGTCGGCGCCAGGCGGCCAGCACATTGCCGGCAGGTCCAGCCTCGTCGCCGGGCTGGCGCAGCAACCAGGCGTCCCGCAACGCCGCTTCATCCTCGGCGCGGCCGAGCAGCTTCATGCAGGCGCTAGCGGCCTTCAGCGCCAGCCGATGCCGCCACGCCCCACCCCACTCGGGCTCGGCGCGCACGAGATTATCGAGCGCGTTCAAGGCGCTGCCGGCCATGAAGGCGGCTTCGGCCGGGTCCTCGCTACGCGCGCGAGGTGTCGCCCATGCCGGCACGCGGGGAAAGGGGAGAGCAGCGAGGGATACGGGTTGGGGGTGCCGATTCATCGCGAACAGTGTAAACGCAATGTGCGGTTTAGGCGAGGATTTTTGCCCTTATCCGCACAGCTTGTCGATTTGAAATATTGACTGATAAAATTGCATTATCCGTCGTTTTGTTCTTTATAGAGAGAATGGCCCGAATCGTCGATCAGAACCTCGAAAATCGTGCTCCGCACAGCTCCGCTCGATCACAGGAGGCGCCCCCGGGTGTCGACCAGACCACGTCGGTGGGCTCGGCCGAGCACGAGGCACCGATCGTCGACGACATGCCCGACATCATCGATGTCGTCCTGGAGATGGGCCGCGCGCCGGAAGAGCCGTCCGCCGAAGTCCCCTCCCCTTCCCTTCCGGTCGTCTCGAACCCGCGCCTGCCGGCGCATCTCGACGCGCTGGCCGATCGCGCGCGCGATTATGTCGAAGCGGCGAGTTCGGCCAATACTCGCCGCGCCTACACCTCGGACTGGAAGCAGTTCGCGAGCTGGTGCCGTCGGCAGGGCGTCGAGATGTTTCCGCCCGATCCCCAGGTGGTCGGGCTCTACATCACCGCATGCGCCTCGGGAAAGGCGACCGGCGACAAGAAGCCGAACTCCGTGTCGACCATCGAGCGTCGGCTCTCGTCGTTGACGTGGAACTATACGCAGCGTGGTCAGCCTCTCGACAGGAAGGACCGCCACATCGCCACCGTCATGGCCGGCATCCGCAACAAGCACGCCGCGCCGCCCCGGCAGAAGGAGGCGGTGTTGCCAGAGGATCTGATCGCCATGCTGGAGACGCTCGACCGCGGCACCCTGCGCGGCCTGCGCGACCGCGCCATGCTGCTGCTCGGCTTCGCCGGCGGCCTGCGCCGCTCGGAAGTCGTCGGCCTCGACTGCGGCCGCGACCAGACCGAGGATTCTTCCGGCTGGGTGGAGATCCTCGACAAGGGCATGCTGTTGCGCCTGCGCGGCAAGACGGGCTGGCGCGAGGTCGAAGTCGGGCGCGGCTCGTCCGATGCGACCTGCCCGGTTGTCGCGCTGCAGACCTGGCTCAAGCTCGCACGCATCGCTCACGGTCCCCTGTTCCGGCGCGTCACCGGCCAGGGCAAGGCGGTCGGCGCCAACCGGCTCAACGACCAGGAGGTCGCCCGGCTCGTCAAGCGAACCGCGTTGGCGGCAGGCGTGCGTGGCGATTTGCCCGAAGGCCAACGCGGCATGATGTTTGCCGGCCATTCGCTCCGCGCCGGCCTCGCCTCCTCGGCCGAGGTCGATGAGCGGTATGTCCAGAAGCAGCTTGGCCACGCCAGCGCCGAGATGACCCGGAAGTATCAGAGGCGGCGTGACCGGTTCCGCGTCAATCTCACCAAGGCCTCGGGGCTGTAGAAAAGCCCTCCCCCATTTTCGGTCGCCGGATGGCGGTTCGGGAGGATTGGATTTTCACCTTAGCGTTTCAATTGAAATCGGGAAGTAAAACCGACAGGTCCTCTGCCCTGCCGATCGCTGGCAAGAGGGTCTGGAGGGGCAAACTTTCAACCGTGTAACCCATTGCGTTCGCTTCGCATTATTCGTCATACGGAAGTTATCACGGCTTTCGTTTCCGTCATAGCGACGCATTTTCCCGCGCGCGTTCTATATAGACGCGCCAGGCCTTCCGGATTGAACAGAGGCGCGCCGCCCTGGGCTCAGATCAACGAGAATGCCCGTTTTCCCGGGCCTTGCACGGTTCTCAGCAACCGAAAAGACGCCTAAGAGACGTTTACAAACGATCAGTTATCCTTATCCTTTGAGTTTGGAAAACCGCCTCCAGACCGAGCTCTCAGACGCTGCAAATGGCCGCTGACACGCAAAATCGAGCTTCCCGTCGACCACAGGGCCGGCAAATCGGCTACGCGCGCGTCTCAACCGACGAGCAGGCGACCCAGGCGCAGGAAATGGAACTGCAATCGGCCGGCTGCGACACGATCGTCGAGGAGCACGGTTCCGGCGCCTCGCGTGCCCGCCCTGCCCTGACGAAGCTGCTGCACGAGATCGGCGCCGGCGATACGCTCGTTGTTGTACGGCTCGACCGTCTGGCGCGATCCGTTAGCCATCTGCTCGAGGTGATCGAGGATCTCGCGGCCAGGGGAGCGCATTTTCGGTCGCTACGGGATCCAATCGACACCACGACGCCGCAGGGCATGTTTTCGCTGCAGGTGCTTGGCGCCGTCGCGCAGCTCGAGCGCGCGCTGATTTCCGAACGCACGAAGGCCGGCATCAGGGCGGCGAAGTCGAAAGGCAAGCTGCCGGGAAATCCCGGTATCCGTGAGCGCCGGCCGGAGGCGCTGGCTAAGATGAGGGCGGCACAGAACGCCGCCTTCGGCGCGCGCATCCAGGCGACGGCCAACCAGTGGCTGCCGACTGTGCGGCGCATGCGGCCGGACCATACCTGGGACGACATTGCCCGCGTGCTGAAGCAGCGCGGTTTCGACTGGACTCCCGAGCGGCTTCGCCGGGCCGTCAAATGGCTGGTCGCCGAGCATCTGGCCGATCCCGGCCTGCTCAGGAAGTCCCCTCCCCGTCTGCCGGAAGACCGGCTGATGACGCTGGTGGCCGGCATCCATGCCTCGAATCCGGACCTTACGCTGCGCGAGATCGCGAGCCAGCTCGAACGCCTCCACGAACGCACGCCGCGCGGCGGCACCAAATGGTCGCCCTCCTCGGTGAAGAACCTCCTCGATCGAGCCCGGGGCGCGCACCTTTTGGATGCCGAAGCGGCGTAAACCTGCGCCCCTTCGCACCGCTCGGCGTCGACCAGACGGCCGCGCCTGTTTGATCGCGGTTGAAGCCAGACCCGCGCCGACCTCTTGCAGAACGCCGCATCATCTTCACCGCGGCTTTTGCAGGCTCTTCAGCAACGCCGGGGAGACCTGGAGCCTGGAACCGTCGCCCCTGTCGGCCGGCGCGCGCGCACTGGAAGCCTTGCTTTCCGTTTTTTGCGCGTCGAGTTTCGCCCGCACCAGCGCCATGATCATCGGCCAAGTCGAGAATTTCCCTTCCCGGGCGCGGTCGGTCAGGCTGCGCAGATAGCCACCGGCATTGTTGATCTGCTCCGTCCGCTGGTAAATCGCGGCCAGCGTAATCGCGGCGTGCTGCTCGCCCATGACCTCGCGGGCTTCCCGCCAAGCGCTAGGGCTGATCCCCAGCATAGGCCGCGCCAATTCGGCCGCGGCCAGAAAATCGCGCCAGTGGCGAATACCGCCGCCCTGCGCGAGCTCCCTCAGGTTGGGGCAGGCGTCCAGCACGATCCCCAAAGGCAGCTCTCGCTTCGGCAGGCTGCGCAGGTTGTCGTGTTCCGCGGCGCTGCCGCCCGCTTCTTCCTCGTTTCCTAAGCCGTTTTCAGATTCAAATAGGGGGTCTGGGTTTGAATTCTGTATGTGGCGACCAGAATGGGACTCATTGGCGTCCGGATTCTGTATTTTTGCAAATGATTCCAATACCTCGAGGATCTCCGTGTAGAGGCCGTGAAGATCGCAGCAGATATCCTCGATGAGTTGTCTCGGCGCTGAGCGCGGCAAGCGGCCGACGATGGCCTGATAGGTCTGGTAGACCCTGCCCCAATTGCCGGGAACGTTCTCCTCGATGCCGGTCTCGATAAGCTTGACGACGTCGCGGCGCAAAAGCGTGAGCCGTTCCTTGGCACGGCGAAAGGCGTTCTTCTCGGCCCGCACTGTCTCCGCCAGCTCGAGGAACTCCTCGGCCCTGGCAACGATCGGGGACAGATCGAACCCGTAGGCCTGTTCGACCTGCCCTCCCCGGCCCTTGCGGGCGAAGCGCTTGCCGTTCGGGCTATCCCGGCGGATGATCAGCCCGCATTCAACCAGGACGGCCAGATGACGGCGGAGTGTTGTCGGGGGCATTCCATTGGCGCGGGCCATGAGCTGCTCGTTCGATGGCCATACGATCAGTTCACCGTCACCCGAAAGCTCAGTCTCCGGATGAAAGGAGAGCAGGGCGTTGAGAATGGCGAGTGAACGGTCCGTAGCGCCGATGAGCTCGCGCGCTTCCCGGATCGAATGGAACGCTTTCCACTTCTCAACCCGTGCGCCTTCCGGGACCGCTTTCGCCACGGCCTGACTTGCCATCATGGCAAGCGACATCGTGCGCCGCCCAAAGGGCGTCGTTGGGGTATGCGTCTGCATTTTCTTCACCTATTGCTAGGCAAAAGAAACCTGCTCGCCGAATCGGCGCTCAAACCGACCTGACTGGTCTTGACTATGATTCGCGGAAGTGGGATTCTCTCAGTCGCCAAACTAATAGAGAAGGTCTTCCGGAACGCCGTTTCGGGGGCCTTTTTCTTTTGCGGTCAATCTCCGTTTGTGGTTGCTCGTTTTTCCCGACGGAAAGCCTCATACAACTCATTGAGATTTTCCGAGAGGTAGTCACCGAACGCTGTTGCGTCGGTCCCCTTCGCCTTGAGGGCGATGGTGAATTTCTTGCCACTAGCCATCATCTCCGCCGCGACACGTCCGTCAGAAGGCGCCCATGTGCGCTTGGATGGAGCCTGCGCCGCGCGCCGGCGAGGCTTTGACGCCTTTAGCTTCGCGACTATCGCATCGAACCGTGCTTCGCTCGGCAACTGCTGGAAATCGGCAGCCGACGCCAGCGCCAGGGCCGCGTCGACATTGCCCGGCTTGTCGAGGACCAGCTTGAGCTCATACCAACGATCGCGGCCGACAGCCTTTGCGCGGCCGATCGCCTCAAGCAGATCCTTGGGAATCGAAGCGACGGAAAGCATTTTTGAGAGCGTCGGGCGATCGACCCCGATCGCGGCGAGGGCGGTCGCGTTGTCCTCGTCGAACTTTCGCTGAACGATGTCAGCGGCAAACAGCGCCTTCTCGATAAAGGAGGTATTGGCTCGCGCGTTGTTTTCCTGCCCCTGCGCGATCACATGATCGCGCTCGGAAATCTCCTTGATGACAGCGCGAAGCTTGAGACCAAGCTCCTTTGCGGCGCGCCAACGCAGGCGTCCGAAGACGAGCATGTAACGGCCCGGCTTCTGCGGATGAGGACGAAGGAGTGCCGGAGAATTCTGACCGGAACTCCGGATCGACTCGAGCACCTGGGCATAGTCGGCCTCGTAATCACCCTGGTCGACGTTGAGCCGGTCGTTGGCAAAGGATTGGTCCACCAGGTCGGGGTCGATCTCGACGATCGTCTCGCCCTCGAGTAGCTTGCCGGCCTGGGCGGCCATCTCATCGATCGAGCTGATCAGCGAGCGTGATGCGCCCTTGAAGGTGTAATCCCGCGCAACTGTCCGCTCCGCGGGAGCGTCTCCCTTGTCCATGATGCTGGCAAAGGGATTTTTTCGGGCCATTTGACTAGCACCCCCCTAAGCGGCTTATGCAGTTGAAACCGCGTATTTTTTTGGCGGTTTTGACGGCAGTCAACATCACAGCCGTCCCCATGCCTGGTGGATCAGCCCCTGAATCTCGAAGTTCACGGCGTCCATGCTGTCGATTGCCCGATCGTATGTGTCTCGATTGAAGTTCGATCGCTCGACCTCATAGAGCGTCTGCTTGGTGAGGCCGGCATCTGAAATCGCCGTCGATTTGAGCATCGGGTTCTTCAGGATTTCCTCAGCCAACATAGACTGCATGAAGCCGACCATTTGTGCCTGGGGAATGTCCGTGGGTTCGTATCGGGTGATGAGATAGCGCAGCCAGTCCAGCTGGACCTTCGCGCCAGCATTCTTGATGGACTTCATGATATTGCCCAGCATGAGCAGAAACTGACTCATAGACATCAGATCCAGCATCTGAGGGTGGACGGTAATCAGAACCGAGGTGGCGGCCGACAGTGCCGAAAGCGTCAGATAGCCAAGCTGTGGAGGGCAATCGACAACCACGACGTCGTAGCGCTCACTGACCGAATCCAACGCCCGGGCGACCCTCGTGAAGAACCGCTTTCCTTCCTGAGACGGAGACTGCATGGCAAGCGGAGTCTCGTACTCATATTCCTGCAGCTCCAAGTTCGCCGGGATGATATCGAGCAAGGGGAAGTTCGTCTTGCGGATGACATCTTCGACCGGGGCGGGGTTGTCATACCGGATCGCGTCGTAGAGCGAAGGGTTCTTGTCGAGCTCCGGCTGGAAGCCATGGAGGGCTGAAAGCGAAGCCTGCGGATCGAGATCCACCGTCAGGACCCTGTGACCGGTGAGCGCCAAATGCTGCGCGAGGTGCGCCGTGGTGGTGGTCTTTCCCGATCCACCCTTGAAGTTGACGACCGCAATGACCTGCAGCTTCTCGCCAGGTTTGCGGTATGGCACATACTTCTTGGAATCCGATCGCCCGTGCTTGTCGAGATAGTCCCGAAGCTCGGTCATTTGCTCGGCCGCATAAAAGCGCCGCCCGCCGGCACCGACGAAAGGCTCAGGACCCTTCTTTTCAAGATGGAGGCGCTTCAGATTGTTCGGGCTGATACCAAGATAGTGAGCGACCTCGGCCATCGAGAACCGCCGAAGGGTCTTCTGCCCCTCTGTCGGAAACTTCTCGACGCGCAATTGGTCGAGCTTGCGCGAGATCTCGGCCCCCTGGGCAAGGATCTTGTCGTCAAACTCAAAACCTGGGAGAAATGTCATCTCCGCTTTGTCCCCGAACGAGAAAATAGCGCCATATTCGGCCTTTTGGCCAATCTGGCGCCAGTATGGGCGATTCCCGTTCTCTGGCAAGGAATTTTAGGTTAACGAAACCTTAACGACATGCCCAGGTCCACTCCAATGAGATTACGCAGCGGAGCCTCATGGTCTGGATCCGCAGCGTCGGCAACTACGCTTTCCATTGCGTTTTCAATCGCTTACTTGCTCCACGGTTGGCCATTCCGAGAGAACTTTCGATGCCACGTGCCGCTGGCTTGATCCATGCGGAACCCTGAGAAGTTTCACAGTCGTGGATTGCGTCAAACTGGGTGAGTCGGCGCGATCGCCGCTCCATTGCGGCGACTCACTTTCACCCGAGAACACCTGACCCTTAGCCGGCCATACGGCGCCAACGGTGGCTCAAAGATCATGGACCGGCGGAAACGGCAGCGAGTAGACAACCACAAATCCCCTCCGATCGATCGTCTTTCTCGGCAGAGGCAACTATCACCGACGTGAATCCCTCAGGCCTGAACGATTCAACCAATGAATTGGACGTGGGCACCGGAAGTCGGCGACAATCGGACATGGTCGAGCCGAAGCTCCAAGTTGTCCTTCAGCGCCGCGATTGCGCGCGTAACGTAGCGCGATTTTATGTACTCGCGATAGAACCGTCGCTGTTTGGTGACGCGGCGCTTGTTCGCACGTGGGGGCGGATCGGCTCGCGCGGCCGACAACGCCTCGACCTCTATGCGTCGGCCGCTGAAGCCGGCGAAGCACTCGAGGCCTGGCTGGCGCGCAAAGTCCAACGGGGCTATTCGCCCGTCGCTGCCAAGGTCCAGATCCAGTCTAGGGGCCCATAATCACCGGCAATTGCTGCTGCGCCTGTGGGCAGGGGTTTCAAGCATTCTTTGCCGATCTCCACCGTACCTCAATGGCCTGCAATGCAAGCCTTTCTAGGCACCAGGTCAGCACAATTGCCGATATTGGGTGCCGATCTCCCTTGCCGATATCGGCCACCGATCAGGACGCGACCCCGAATATGCCTCAAACGGCCGGCCGGGCAGGGTAGGGGGGCGCAGGCACCATCGCGGACGTCTCTCTCGCCGCCGGCAAGCACACTTACCGACGAAGAGGCGGAAACGCGCTCCCGCTGGGTGAACAGGATCAAATCAACTGTTGACGCACAGCAAGCGCAACGGCGTGGGTGACGTTGGTGGCATCGAGCTTCCGACGCGCATTTTGCAGGTGGTACTCCACCGTCCGGACCTTCGTTCCAACGATTTGCGCGATTTCGGACATACGCTTGCCCTTTGCCATCCAGCTCAGGCAGAGCCTCTCTCTGGGGCTTAGCTTGACGGTGACAGCAGGCATTGGATCGAGCATCCAACGTCGCGCATAGACATCAACGTGGGATGCAATCGAAGCGGCAAGGAAGGGGCATTCCACCAGGCAATTGTCACACCGGTTAGACGACGCGAGCGTGAACAATACTGTCCTGCCGAATCCGGCCGACACGGGCACAGAGATCCCCGATGCGATACCATGATCGTTCGCTTCTCCAAGGAAGCGGACCTGGTCCGGCGACAATGCTCGTGCAAGATCGCGTTCGGACCACGCAAAACAGCGCTCGGAACGGCGGGCTTCCTGCACGACGGGATCGATGGTCGCATATTTCTTGTTGATATAGTGGCCTTGCCATGCGCGCGGGTACGTCGAAAACGTGTCGATCTCCGGCCCGCAGACAGAGAGATAGGCGAACCAGTCAAATCCCAATTGGCCGGCGAATTCCTTCACCGCGGCTTTGACCGGACCAATCCCTCGGGCTGTTTCTAGGGAGTCTCGCAGTTCGTCGAAGGCTCTGCTCGGCAAGTGTCCTCTCCGGGTGTTTTCGTCCTCAAGTCGAGTGGTTTCAATTCCGAGTTGCATGGCAATTCAGCCATAAGTGCGGCAGCGGCGCCTCGGCAATCCCGACTGTCTATCACAGCGACGACTCTCGATCCCCTGTGACTTTTCACAGCTGGCGATGCGCGGCCGTACCGGATTCAAGAGACCGCAATTCAACGGGTTGAGGATTGGGTCATGCGCGTCATCGCCATTTGCCGTACGAGTGCTTCAAGTAGTGAACAACGTCTGCTCGAGCGCATGCACGAGCTGCGCGCAAGGGTCTTCAAGCACAGGCTGGATTGGGACGTCCACGTAGAGCAAAACCAGGAAAAGGATGAGTACGATCGGCTCGATCCGACCTATCTTGTGCTTGTCGGCAACGATGGTCAGGTGATCGGTTGCGCCCGGCTGCTTCCGTCCACCGGACCGACGATGCTCGGTCAGACATTTCCGTTCCTGGCCGGTGCTTCCCGCGTGCCCAAATCGACCCGCGTTGTCGAGAGCTCGCGCTTTTGCATCGACACCGAACGCAGCGACATCGTTTCCGCGAGCGGACTACGCGATGCGACCCACACTCTGTTCGCCGGCATTATCGAATGGTCGGTGGCCAATGGGTTCGACCGGATCGTCACTGTTACGGACGTTCGGTTTGAGCGCATTCTCAACCGGGCGAAGTGGCCACTGGAGCGGCTAGGCGCTCCACATCCTGTTGGCAATACCATTGCTGTCGCGGGCCTCTTGAACGCCGACGAAGCCAGCCTCGAACTGGTGCGGCCGTCGAGCTACGTCCCCTTCTTTCCCGCCGCTGTTGAAGCCGCGGCCTGACCTGAGCAGCCGGGCAAGGGGGTGGTTCATGAACGAGTCGAAGCGACGTCTGATCCTCGGCCTGCAGGACGCACTCGGCGCCACGATCACGAGCGCGCTCGATGATCCGAAAGTCGTCGAGGTGATGCTGAATCCGGACGGCAATCTATTCATCGAGCGGGTAGGGCAGGGGATAGCGGCTGCCGGGCGGATGGCCTCCCATGACGCCGAGACCGTTATCGGCAAGGTCGCGCACGCCCTCAAGACCGAAGTCGACCAGGACCGACCGATTATTTCTGGGGAACTGCCCCTTGGCGGGCATCGCTTCGAAGGGCTGCTGCCGCCGGCAGCGCCCGCGCCGATGTTCACGATCCGCAAGCGTGCCTCGATGCTGATCCGACTCGATCAGTATGTCGCCGATGGCATCATGACGCCCGAGCAGGTGGATGTGATCCGCAATTCGATCGTGGACCGGCTCAACATCGTCGTGTCGGGAGGCACCGGAACAGGCAAGACCACACTCACCAATGCAATCCTGGCGGAGCTGGTCGAGACCACGCCGGAACACCGGCTGGTGATCCTGGAAGACACTGCCGAAATCCAGTGCGCGGCGGAAAACCACGTGATCCTGCACACCACCGACACGGTCGATATGGGCCGTCTGTTGAAGTCGACGATGCGGCTGCGTCCAGACCGCATTATCGTGGGCGAGGTCCGCGACGGCGCGGCCCTCACTCTCTTGAAGGCGTGGAACACTGGCCATCCGGGCGGCATCGCGACGGTTCACTCGAACTCGGCCGCCGCTGCCCTTACCCGCCTTGAACAACTCGTCGCCGAAGCCAGCTCCCAGCCAATGCCGGAAGTCATCGGAGAGGCGGTCGACCTGATCGTTTCGATCGAACGCGCCCCTGGCGGGCGAACCGTTCGCGAGATCCTGAGGGTCGAAGGTTTTCGCGACGGGCGATACCTCACCATGCCGGTCGGCGCGTCGAAATCGGAATCCATCCAGGGAAGAAATCTTCATGTCGTCTAAGAAGGCTCTCACACTTCTCCTCGGCCTCGCGGCCGCATCCCTCGTTATGATCGAACCGGCGCTCGCCAGCGGGGGAGGGGGCCTGCCCTGGGAAGGGCCACTGGAGCAAATTCAGGAATCCATCACCGGCCCGGTCGCTGGCGCCATCGCGCTCGCGGCGGTCGCCATTGCCGGTGGCATGTTGATCTTCGGTGGCGAGTTGAACGATTTCGCCCGCCGGCTTTGCTACATCGTGCTCGTCGCCGGCATCCTCCTCGGCGCAACGCAAATCGTCGGTCTCTTCGGCTCCAGCGGCTCGTCCATCGGTGTGCCGCTCGAGGCGCACGAACAAGCGCCGGTGGTTGCCCCGCATGGCTGAAAGGGAAAGCCGGCTGGCGACGGCGCGAATACACCGTGCCCTTTCGCGTCCGACGCTGCTCTTTGGGGCTGACCGTGAGCTCGTGCTTCTGACCGGACTCGCCGCGGTCATCCTGGTCTTCGTCATCCTGACGACCGTATCGGCGCTGCTCGGCACGGTCATCTGGATCGTGGTTGTCGGGCTACTGCGCATGATGGCGAAAGCCGATCCGCTGATGCGCCGCGTCTACCTGCGCCACATCAAATACCGGTCCTACTACCGGCCGACCTCCACGCCCTGGCGGACGTTCTGACTTATGGTTGCACTCAAGAGGTTTCGCCATTCCGGCCCGTCCTTTTCCGATTTGCTGCCCTATGCGGCCCTGATCGACAACGGCACGGTCCTGCTCAAGGACGGGAGTCTGATGGCCGGCTGGTATTTCGCCGGTCCGGATAGCGAAAGCTCGACCGATTTCGAGCGCAACGAGGTCAGCCGCCAGATCAATTCCATTCTCGCCCGCCTCGGATCGGGCTGGATGATCCAGGTCGAGGCCGTGCGCGTGCCGGCGACGGCCTATCCGGCACGGGAAAACTGCCACTTCCCTGACAAGGTGAGTGCTCTGATCGATGAGGAACGGCGCAAGCGTTTCGAGGCGGCGGACGGGCACTATGAGAGCCGGCACGCCATCATCCTGACCTATCGCGAACCGGAGAAACGCAAGTCCGGCCTCGTCAAATATGTCTATTCCGACGATGAGTCCCGCGCGACGACCTTTGCCGACCGCGCGCTCGATCACTTCCGGCGTTCGATCCGCGAATTTGAGCAATATATGGGAAACGTCGTCTCGATCCGGCGCATGGTCACGCAGGAGACTGAGGAGCGCGACGGAACCCGTACCGCCAAATATGATGATCTGCTGCAGTTCGCCCGCTTCTGCATTGTCGGCGAAAACCATGCGGTTCGGCTGCCCGATATTCCGATGTATCTCGACTTCGTCGTCACGGCCGAATTCCATCACGGTCTCTCGCCGCTGGTCGACAACCGCTATCTGGTGGTCGTGGCGATAGACGGTTTTCCGGCCGAGAGCTGGCCGGGCGTTCTCAATTCTCTGGACCTGATGCCGCTCACCTATCGCTGGTCGAGCCGCTTCGTCTTCCTGGATCCGATCGAGGCCCGCCAAAGGCTCGAGCGCACGCGCAAGAAGTGGCTGCAAAAGGTGCGGCCGTTTATGGACCAGCTGTTCCAGACAAACAGCGGCGCTATCGACCAGGACGCGGCAATGATGGTCGCGGAGACCGAGGACGCCATCGCCGAGGCCAATTCGCAGCTCGTCGCCTATGGCTACTATACGCCGGTCATCGTCATGTTCGATGACGACGAGGCGCGGCTTCGCGAAAGGGCCGAAGGCGTGCGCCGGCTGATCCAGGCCGAAGGCTTTGCCGCGCGCATCGAAACACTAAACGCCACCGAGGCTTTTCTTGGGAGCCTGCCCGGCAACTGGTACGCCAACATCCGCGAACCGCTGGTCAATACCCGCAACCTTGCCGATCTGGTGCCGCTCAACTCGGTTTGGTCGGGCTCCCCGGTTGCACCGTGCCCGTTCTATCCCGACGGCTCGCCGCCGCTGATGCAAGTCGCAAGCGGATCATCACCGTTCCGTCTGAACCTCCATTCGGGCGACGTGGGTCATACCCTGATCTTCGGCCCGACCGGATCGGGCAAGTCGACGCTTCTGGCGCTGATCGCGGCACAGTTCCGCCGTTACGACCGAGCGCAGCTCTTCGCCTTCGACAAGGGCAAGTCGATGTACCCGCTAACGGTGGCTGTTGGCGGCGATCATTACGATGTCGGGGCAGGGGAGGCGCTGACCTTCTGCCCACTTTCCCTGCTGGAGGATGATTGCGACAAGGCCTGGGCGGCCGGGTGGCTGGAAACACTTGTCGAACTACAGGGTGTGAAGGTGACGCCCGACCACCGCAATGCGATCGCCAAGCAGATCGAGCTCATGGCCGCATCGTCTCGCCGGTCGCTCTCCGATTTCGTGTCGGGCGTGCAGATGCGGGAGATCAAGGACGCGCTACGCCATTACACCGTCGATGGTCCGATGGGTCATCTGCTCGATGCCGAGGAGGATGGCCTGACCCTCTCGGATTTCCAGACAT
>CAZBBT010000010.1:0-54483 GCA_964490065.1 uncultured Mesorhizobium sp.
TCGATCGCCGACGTGCTGGACATGACGGTGGAGGAAGGCGTCGAGTTCTTCTCCGCCGTGCCCGCCGTGCGCGACAAGCTGGAGACGCTGAAGCAGGTCGGCCTCGGCTACATCCATATCGGCCAGCAGGCGACAACCCTGTCGGGCGGCGAGGCGCAGCGCATAAAACTCGCCAAGGAACTGTCGCGCAAGGCGACCGGCAAGACGCTCTACATCCTCGACGAGCCGACCACCGGCCTGCATTTCCACGATGTCGCAAAGCTGCTCGAAGTGCTGCACGAACTGGTCGAGCAGGGCAACACGGTGGTGGTCATCGAGCACAATCTCGAAGTGATAAAAACCGCCGACTGGATCCTCGACCTCGGCCCCGAAGGCGGCGACGGCGGCGGCGAACTGGTGGCGAGCGGTACGCCGGAGGACATCGTGGCCGAGAAGCGCAGCTATACCGGGCAGTTCCTGAAGGAACTGCTGGAGCGCAGGCCGGGCGGAAAGAAGCGCGAGGCGGCGGAGTAAGGCCTAAGCCGCCTTCAGCCGCTTCATTTCGGTCTCGAACTCGAAGCAGAGTTGGGCTGCTTCGTCCTCCGGCAGCCAGCGCACCATCTGCGGCACGATCTTCCTGTAGAGCCGCACGTCGTCGTCGTCCCACGGCAGCGTGTCGGCGGCCCGCGCCTCGGCGATCAGCCGAAGCACACGCGCGCGCACCCGGTCGGGATCGCCGTGGTAATAGACGGTCGGCGCGTCCTCGTCGAAAAGCTCGGGCTGGTCGGCGCCGAAAAGGTCGAGCTGGTTCCTGGCCATGGTCCTGCCGGTACGATTCGTACCCGCACCATGCCGCAGCCAATTTGGCTACACCACGGCCGACACCCGACTTATCCCCGCTTTCCTGACGAAACCTGTCAGTTGGCTTCGGCGCCAAGCGTCGCCTTCAGGCGAGCAGCCTTGATGAGTTCGGCTTCCAGGATGCGCTCCAGCAGATCGGCCTGCGTCGCCTCCAGCGCAACGAGCCGTCCGAGCACGTTCAGCAGGTCGATCAGGTCGCTGGTGTATTCGGCGGGCCAGTGGTCGGGCTGAATCCTGTCCAGCGGCGAAGGCGGCCGCCGGTCGCCGATCTGCGGGCGCGAGCGGTCGCGGCGGCGGTAGCTGAACCAGTGCCAGATAACCTGCTTGCCCGAAACCTCGTAGGCCCACATGGCCGGCGAGACGTTGTCGACGAAGCCGGCGCCGACAGAGAGCCGTCGCTTCGCCGCGTCATAGGTCATCGTGTCGGGCAGCGGCTCCGGCGCGCCCGGAATGCCGCCGCCCTCCGGAATGAACGGCCGTTGGCCTTTCGCCATGCGCGGCGGCGCCTTGGGCCGGCCGGCGGCGGGGTCGGCGAAGCGCTCGCCGTATGTGTGCAACCAGATCACCTCGCGGCCGAGTTCCGCCGCTGTCGCGAACAGCGCCGGATCGGCCGTCAGCGGTACGCGCAGGCCGGGCTGCACGAGGTCTTCCTGGAAGCGTTCGGTGAAATCCGGGTGCGCCATCACCGCCGCCAGATAGGCCATGACATCCTCGGCCGAGACAGGATGGCCGTAGACCTCGGCCAGCAGACCGAGCAGCTTCGGCGGGATGTTCGGGACCTTGGCTGCCGCGGCGCGCCAGAGGGGATAAACGCGGCCGCCGAAGGAGCCTTTGTAGTGGTGAAGGTCTGGAATGAGACCTGTAAAGGTGACAGCCGGACCAGAAGTAGGCGAATGCGCTTCTAGCGCGGTCAGAAATACCTGTCGGGGCGAATAGCCGCTCCACAGCGCTGGATTTGGCTGGTTGATGAGCCGGGCGTCAGGAATGATCCATTGCCGGTCGAAAGATCGGAATCCGTACCGCACCGGCGCAATGACCGGCAGACCATCGTCGATGACTGCTTCGCGGCGTTCCTCATGCCCGGCTAAACCAGCCGCGACCGTCTTACGGACATGCTTGTCGCCCGGTATCCCCTGTCGCAGATGCGGGTGAAACAAAAGCTCCTTCTTTTCCGCATCCTTTTCGCCGGTCAACGTCTGCCACCGCGCCTCCAGCGACTGCCGGTCCGGCGCGATGATCCATGTCCGCCCCGGCATCACGCCGGAGCCGTCATAGGCGAAGAAGGATTTGAGCGGCGGAAAGGTCGCCCAGTCGCCGCTCGCCGCCGGAAAGAAGGGCGCGCGCCAGTCGGTCGGACAGTCCTGCCAGCCTTGCGCGTCGAGCGACAGCTTGTCCAGCACCTCGAATTTCTCCTCGCGCCGGCCCTTCGGCAGCGCGCGGAAGCGCACTTTCGCCGGCGTGTCGCGATCCTTGCCGAGCGGCTTCGCCGCCAGCACGATGCAGACCGGCTGCTGCACGCCCTGGAAGATGCGGGTCCGCACCTCCGGCTGGTGGCCGTCCGGCGAGCAGTCGATCACCCATATGTCGGAGCAGGTGCGGCGCAGATCGTCGCGCATCTTCTGGAAGCCGGGCCCGTTGAGGAAGCCGGCGACTGTGATGAAGCAGACGATGCCTTCCTCGTCGCGGTCCGGATTTCCGGTGGCGGCGCGGTTGCCGGTGCCGAACACTTTCCACGTCGCCCAGCGCCAGAAATAGACATAGAGGTTCTTCAGATGCTTCGCGTGCGCGCCGACTTTCCATTCCGGCGGCGGCGCCCACCAGTCCATCGGCGCGACCAGATCCTTCTCGCCGCTGCCCTGCTCGATCCAGGCGCCCATGCCGCGCGCCTTCTCCTTGTAGGGCGGGTTGCCGAGCACCACGGTTATGTCGCGCTGCTGCTTGATCCGGTTGGCGTCGCGGCGTGACTGGGCGATCGGCCCGCTCTGCACCAGCGTGTCTTCCTCGACATAGGGATTCCCGAGCGTATCGGTGATGAAGAGTTGCAGGTCGGGCAGCTTCGGCGGCGTTGCGGCGCCCGGCGTCGCCAACGCCTGTAACTCCGCGATCAGGCGAAGCTGGGCCACGGCGAACGGACCGAACTGGAGCTCGAAGCCGATCAGGCGGTTCATCGCCGCCTCGATCGCGCCGCGCACCGCGCCCTTGCCCTGGTCGGCCTCGACGCTTGCCGCGATCCTGCGCATGACGCCGAGCAGGAAAGTGCCGGTGCCCATCGCCGGATCGGCCAGCGTCACATCGCTCGAGGCGAGGCCGGCGGCGCGCGAAAACAGCGGTCCGCGCAGGGTTTCGTCCACCAACCGCGTCATCGCGGCCACCACTTCCGGCGGCGTGTAATAAGAGCCTGTCAGCTTCCTGAGATCGTTGTCGTAGACCTCCAGGAAATCCTCGTAGAAATAGAGCCAGGCCTCCGGCTTGTCCTTGCTGATCGTGTGCCAGTTCACCTCGTTCAGCACGCGCGTCAGCGTGTCGAGAGAGGTTTTCAGCGCCTCCTGATTTTCAGGATCGTCAGTCAGCAGGCCGAGCGCGGTGCCGATCAGCGAATTGGAACCGCGCAACTGGTACGCCGCCTGATGGATGCCGCCGGAAAGCGGAATGTCGATGGCGCGCGCGACCAGCAGGCCGAAGGTGACCGCCTGTGCATAGCCGTCTGCGAAACGGTAGTCGTTGGCTTCCGGGAACAGCAGCCTGCGCCAGTCCTTGGCAAGCGCCGTCAGGCCCGCGCTCTTCAATTCAAGCTGCTCGATCACCTCGTCGCGCAGAAGCCGGCAGAGCCGCGCCGAGATGCGCGCGAGTTGCTTGGCGTTGGTCGGCGGAATGGGCTTCCATGTGAGGAAGTTGACGATCAGCGGCAGCAGCGCATCTGGAGCGGCGAGTTTCGCACCGTCGCTCTCCACATTGCCGTCGAGCGTCACCAGTTTGCCGACGATCTCGCCGTCCTGCCACAGGCTGAACGATTGGCCGTCGGTATAGAGCAGATTGGGCAGCGATTTCAGCTTGCTCCATTGCTCCTTGTCATGCGGGTCGGTGAACCGGCGCGGATCGGCGCCCTTGCCCGGCGCCTTGACCTCGATGAAGCCGACCAGCGCCTTGTGGGCGGTGACGGCGAAGTCCGGGCGGGTCTTGATGTCGGCGAGTGGCGCCTCGTCGGTAAGGTGAACAGAGCCGGTCGCTAGCCCACCGATTTCTGCCAGCGCCCGAACCAGCGCGTCGAGCGGCGCACGAAGCTGGGCTTCCGGCTGGCCGCCGATCGCCGGATTGGAAAGCTTCGGCTTCAACGATGCGCCATAGGCGGACACCGCTTCGGCAAGCGTCATCGGCGCCATCAGTCCCCCTTCGAATTCCCCATGATCGCGCGCCCAGGAATCATCACAACAGCTTATGCGACCGTTTCAACCGTTGCAGGTGTTTTTTGTCCACTTTCAATCGCGATTTTATCCCCACCCCCAAAACCCGCGGTAAAATCCCGTCGCCCTGAAAGGAGGCGGCGATGGACTGGAAGCTGGCAATCGAGATGAACCGCGCGGCGCTGAAGCGCGTCGTGGCCTCGCTCGTCGCCATGGCGGGGATGAACGGCCGGTCGGCGGTCGCGAGCGGGCAGCCGGAATCCGGGCCTAATGCCGATAGTCGGACCGATGGACCATCGCCGACCGGCGGCTGCCGCTTCCTCCCCCGCCATCTCCGCCTCGCCGTGCTGCGCCTGTTGCGCCCGGCCGAGGCGGCGACGCGCAGGCTGGTCATCATGGCCGCGCGCGGCATTGTCTTGCCGCCCATGCGGCCGCGCCCGCGCAAGCCGGAGCCGCAGACCATGGAGCCGCTGCTGCGTAGCCTCGGCATCGCCGTGGTGATGTCTCGCGCGGATATCGAGGCGGCGGCCGCGGCCCGGCGGGCCGCCGAGCGCCGAGCTGCGCTACGCGCCGCCCGGCCGCGCGTTCCGGGCCTGCCGCTCCTCGATCCCCTGCCACCCTATCGCCCCCGCCGGCCACGCCAGAGCGCCGTGCCGCGCATCTCGGCGCCCGGCTTCACCCGGCCGTTCCCGATCGCGCCGCGCCGGCCGCCGACGCCCGACGATCCGATCGACGCCACACGGCTCGCCCTGCGGCTCCAGGCGCTCGAACGGGCGCTCGACGACCTGCCGGGCCACGCCAGGCGCTTCGCGCGCTGGCGCAACCGCGTCGCCGCAGGCGCGCAAAAGGAAGAATTTCCTGTCGCCGCAGGCGCGCAGGAGGAAAAAGAACGTGTCGCCGCAGGCGCGCAAGGCAAAGAATCCCTTGTCGCCGCAGGCGCGCAAAAGGAAGAATTTCCTGTCGCCGCACGCGCGCAAAACGGAAAGGCGGGCAAGTGCCGCCGCATATGGCCCCTGAAACCGGGACTTCCGCCGGGCGCGCGACGCCCCGGAAGTCGGCGCAAAGGTCACGAGATCGACGAAATCCTCGGCGCCACGCACGGCCTGGCGTTCTGGACCATGACGCATCCCGACACGTCCTGACCGCCGGCTTTGTGCCGAGAAAACAGGACGATCGGCGGCTACCGCCAAAAAAAGAGCGGACAGGCCGCCCAGCCCATCCGCTCAGCCCCCAGCGTATAGCAACGGACGGTCGTTGGGTTCCGTTCGTCGCCCCCGAGCCAAAGAACCGGGATCGTGGATGATGACTCATAGTCCTCAACGGAGGGTTGCGCATACCCCATTTGGGTTATGTCTCCGAAATTGGTCGGACCACGATCGATCGCCACGCTCGGGCGATGCGGCGCCGTTTGGCAGCAGCGTTCAGCAGGCCGGCAATTCCCGGTGGCAAGATCGGAGCGGCCGTGGTTTCTATGCGGTGGAACCGGCGATGGAGACCGTCGTTTCGCGGCCAGGGAGCCGCCGCGGGAAGCGGTCTCGCCACAGGAGAAAATCGATGGCCAAATCCGGAACGATCCGCGCGGGCATGGGCGGCTGGACCTTCGAGCCGTGGGACACCTCCTTCTATCCCGACAAGCTCGCCAAGGCGAAGCAGCTTCATTACGCCTCGCGGCAGGTGCCGACCATCGAGGTCAACGGCACCTACTATTCCAGCTTCAAGGAGCCGACCTACATGAAATGGGCGAACGAATCGCCCGACCGGTTCGTCTTTTCGCTCAAGGGCAACCGCTTCGTCACCAACCGGCGCGTGCTGGGCGAGGCCGGCGAATCGATGATGCGCTTTCTCGAATCGGGCGTGGCGGCGCTCGGCGAGAAGCTCGGGCCGATCCTGTGGCAGTTCGCGCCGACCAAGAAATTCGATCCGGACGATTTCGAGGCCTTCCTCAAGCTGCTGCCGGACAAACAGGACGGCGTGAAGCTTCGCCACGCGGTGGAGGTGCGCAACGACAGTTTCGTGGTGCCGGAATTTCCGGCGCTTGTCCGCAAATATGGCGTGGCGATCGTCTATGCCGACCATGCCGCCTACCCCGCCATCGCCGACGTGACCGGCGATTTCGTCTATGTGCGGTTGCAGACCGGCAAGGACGACAATCCGGACTGCTATGAGCCCAGGCGCCTGGACGAATGGGCCGAACGGGCAAGGACCTGGGCGGCCGGCGGAGAACCCGCGGATCTGCCGAAGGCCGACGGCAAGGTAACGGCAGAAGAAAAACCGCGCGACGTCTTCGTCTACTTCATCACCGAGGGCAAGGTGCGCGCGCCCTTCGGCGCGATGGCGCTGATGAAGCGGGTCGGCGGCTGACGTTCCGGCGCTGCGCGGCTCAGGCGCCGCCGCGCGCCACGCGCTCGATCTCCTCGCGCACGAGGCGCTCGACCAGGGTCGGCAGGTTGTTGTCCAGCCAATCCTGCAGCATCGGCCGCAGCATGCCCTCGGCCATCTCGTCGAAGCTTTTCTTGCCGCGCGCGGCGAAGGCCTCGGACAGTTCACCGAAGGCGGCGGCGACCTGGCGGCTCGTCTGCTCCGAGACCAGCGCCGGCCGGAAGGCCGCGGTCTCGGTTAGAGGCTCTTCCTCGAGGACAAGATCGTCATCGCCGATCTCGATCTGCGGTTCGTCCGCCGATGCTTCGACGCCGGCATCCTGTTGCACGGCCGCTGCCGGTGTCGTGGCGTCCTTCTCATCTCCTGCGGCGGCTGCAGGCGCTGGTGTCTCCTGGGCCGTTCCTTCGGCCGCTACGCGGGCACCCACCTCGGCAAGCGTGGCCGGCCGCGCGGGTGTCGCGTCGGTCGAACCTCGGACCTCCTGCGCTGCCGGCGCCGGTTGGCCGGACGCGAGTTGCGCCTGCACCTCTGCCAGTGAAATCGGCTTTTTCGGCTCGTTCCCGCCTGCGTCCGGCACAGGGGCGTCCGCACTGGCACGCAATTCCGCGCGGAAGACTTCGACCTCCGGCGCCGTCGCCTCGGCGCTCGCGTCGTCGGCGACCGTATCGTCAGCCGGCGCTTCGGCCGCCGACATCGGCTCGGTCGTGTCGAGGGGCTCCCTGCGGCCACCATCGCTGTCTTCGATGATCCGCCTGATGGAAGCGAGAATCTCTTCCATGGAAGGTTCGCGTTGCGCGTTGCTTGCCGTGGCCATCGTCACATCCGCCGCCCTTGTGACCTGTTACGCTGATTTCCTCCGGGCGAAGCCGGATTCGAATCATGCGACAAGCGTAGCGGACGGATGGCCATCCGAGAATCCCCAATCTGGGGACGCGTGGGATTTCAACAGATTACAGCGCGGACCTCAGCGGCCATCGGGCGTGCGCAGGCCGTACCATTTGTCCTTGACGGCCTCGTAATGTTCCTTCGGCTGGTACTTCGCCACCTGCAGGCCCAGCCTTTCGGTGCTGAGATGACCGATGCCGAGCAGGATGCCGTAGCTGGCCACCACGACATCGTGCTCCGAACTGACGAGATTGATCTTGGCGGTGATGACGTCGTTCTGCGCGTTGAGCACGTCGAGCGTGGTGCGCTGGCCGACATTGCGCTCCTCGATGACACCGTCGAGCGCAAGCTGCGCGGCCGAGACCAGCGCGCGGTTGGCCTCCACGCCTTCCCGCGCGGCCGTATACTGCGTCCAGGCCGAGGTCACGGCCTGACGCACCTGATCACGGGTGACATCGACCTCGATGCGTGCCTGGCCGAGCGATTCCTTTTTCTGCCGCACCTGTGCCGAGACCCGCCCGCCCTGGTAGATCGGTATCGTCAGCGTTGCACCGATGCTGGCCGATGTGGAATCGCCGTTGGGATTGGTGAAGCCCTCCGGCGACTGGCTGCGGTAGCTCTGCGAAATGCCCGCCGATGCCGAAAGCTGCGGCAGCAAGGCGCCTTCCGACGATTTGACGGAGAAGGCGGCGGCATCGACCAGATGCTGGGTAGCCAGAATTGCAGGGTGCTCGTCGGCGGCCATCGCCATCGCCGAATCGAGACTCCTCGGCAACAGCTTGGCAAGCGGCGAGGCACCCTTCAGCTTGCCCGGATCGTCGCCGACGATCTGGCGATAGGTCGCGGCACTGGCCTCGGCCTGCGCACGGGCGGCGCTCAGTTGTGCCAGAGCCTGGGAACGCGAGGCTTCAGCCTGGGCCACGTCCGTCCGGGTGCCCTCGCCTACTTCCAGCCTGGAGCGCGCCGCACGGACCTGCTCGGTCAGGAATTTGAGGTTCTGCTCCGTCAGCGCCGCCACCTGCCGGTCGCGGATGACATCCATGTAGGCGCTGGCGGCGTTGAACAGGATGTTCTGCTCGGTGTTGCGCAGGCTCTCGTTGGACGCCTCGACCTGAGCCTCGGCGGCAGCGACGTTGTTGCGGGTCTGAAAGCCGTCGAACAGGGTCTGGTTGATCTGCACGCCGAAATTGCCGGTCGCCAGCCTGACGGAGCCGTTTCCGCTCCTAGTATTGGAGTAGTCGATGCTGGCGGATCCGGCCACGGTGGGCCGGTAACCCGACTTGGCGATGGCGACGCCCTCGTCGGTGACGCGCACACCGGCACGAGCCGAGTTGAGCTGCGAATTGTTCTGATAGGCCTTGGAGAGCGCGCCGAATATGGTCTCCGCCGTGGCCGGGAGCGGCGAAAACATCAACGCGGAAACCAGCAGGGCGGCGAAAAGACTCTTGTTTACAGAAAGCACGGTACGTCCCTCATTCGCTTCACGGGAACCGGCGCAGAACCGGGCCCTCCGCCGTGGCCGATACCGCATCCCTCATGGTCCCTGCCGTCCAGCCTCAACCCGAACCGGATCGAGCCAGCAACGATCATTCAAACCTAGCCAACACGGTAACACGGCGGCCGCAAGGCAAAACACTCAGAACTCGAAAACGCGTGTACGTTCAAACCCGGGTAGTGGCTTAATTGCCGCATTAAATGCACGCCGCCCGGTAACGGCACCAGTAGTCTTTAAAAACAGACGGGCGATCCCGGCATTGCCGTGCCCTTCGACGGCCACCAGCCGGCCGCCCTCCGCCAACTGGTCGAGCAGCGCCGACGGCACTTCCTCGACGCTGCCATTGATCAGGATGACATTGTAGGGCGCCTTCGCGGCAAGCCCTTCGCGCAGCGCGCCGGTCACGACCTCGACATTGCCGCAGCCCAGGGCGGACAACGTCGCGGACACCAGCGCGGCCAGTTGCGTGTCGCTTTCGAGCGCCGTCACGGAACGCGCCAGCCGCGACAGGATGGCGCTGCTGTAACCGGTGCCGCAGCCGATATCGAGCACGCTGTCGGAGGATTCCACATCGGCAAGCTGGATAAGCCGCGCGAGCGGCGACGGCTCCATCAGGTAGCGCGGCCCCTCGGGGCTGGTTGCGACACGAACATCTTCGTCGATATAGGCGAGCGCCGTGCTCGCCCGGCCGACGAATTTTTCCCGCGGCACGGTCAGGAAGGCTTCGAGCAGCGGGGTGCTGGTCACATCCGTGGTGCGGATCTGGCCGTCGACCATCTTGATGCGATGCTCGGAAAAATCGCTGTTCATGCCCCTGACGGTCCCGCTCCCGGCGCTAGCGCCGCACTGTCCCTTGAACCGGACATTGCCACACCGGGCAGCAAAAATCCCGCGACGGCCGTCAGATTCCTGGGGACTGCTTCAGTGAATCGACGGCCTATGCAACGATCGGGAATTTTGGAGGCCTCGCCCGGAATCGAACCGGGGTGCAAGGATTTGCAGTCCTCTGCGTAACCACTCCGCCACGAGGCCTCGACGCTCCCAGCGTTTCACGGCGCTTCAATAGGTTGCGGGAGTTTTTGCGTCAAGCCGGCGAGCGCCGTTCCGAAAACTTTCCTTTGCCCGCTTCGAATACACGTTCCCGAATGGTTGCCATATGGCTAAGCCCGCGGGCGGCGCGCGCTTCAACGACCCTGCCCTGCATCATGGGGCGGGCTTCTCCGGCACAAGATGTCGGCGGGCGCTATATATCAAAGTGAAATGACGATCCGAGTGGCCCTGGGCTAAATTCCCGTTTGGGGATAGGAGGGCCTAGGTCATGCGCATTTCCGTACAGCCCGCAAAGCGGGACGATCACGTGAAAATCATCTTCGACCGTTCTTTGACCTCAGATGATGTCCGCCCTCGCCAGCAAGGTGGCGCATCGCTCCTGCTTGTCGCGGCTGGTCTTTATGACGGATCGCGATTCCGGTACACACTCGATCTGGCCGCGGAAGAGGTGCGGTTGCTGCTTTCCGCTCTTTCCTAGGACATCGTCGATGCAAAAGCCGACCCGTCGACCGGAACGGCAACCCCCTTGCGCACCGTCCCGGCGTGTTGGGAACCTTCGATCGGCGCAACGGTTGTGCCGAGCAAGGAGGCCGCCATGCCCGACGAGAATGAGAAAAAGCCCAGAGTGCCAAAGGACAAATCCGGGAAACCGGCACCGCCGCCGCAAGGCCCGAGTGATGAAAACAAACCGGTAAGGGACACGCACGAAACGCCGGCACCAAGACCGGGCGGTTAGCCGCCAGGTTTTCATTTCCGGACATAACGAAGAACCCGCCGGCCTTTCGGCCAGCGGGCGCGATGCCGGAACGAAGATCGGACGCGCCGGCGGGATTGCCGCCGGCCCTGTTATGCGGCGCGCGCGGCGCGGTTGCGGCCGCCGAAGCGACGCTTGCCGCGGAACGGTTTTGTTCCGTCGGGCTTGCGCTGGCCTTCCGGCTTGCGCTGTTGGTCACCCGGCCGGCCGGCGGCGTGATGCTCGCCCTGCGGCTTGCCCGCATGACCGCGCTCGCCGTCCCGCTTCGAGAAAGCCGACTTGCCGGCGCCCTTCGCGCCGAATCGCTTGTTGCCGAAGCCGTCGCCGCGCGGCTTTCCACCGTTGCGTTGCCCCCTGCCCTGCCGGGCGCCATGCCCGCGCTCGGCTTCGTCCCGGTCGTTGGCGGGTTCAAAACGCCGTTCGCCCTGCGGCGCGCGCTGCGGATCGGGCTCGCCCAGATGGTCGGCGACGACCGCCAGCTTCGTGCGGATGATCTTTTCCACCTGCCTCAGCTTGCCGTTCTCCGAAGGATCGACCAGCGTGACGGCCACGCCGTCCTGGCCGTTGCGGCCGGTGCGGCCGATGCGGTGGACATAGCTTTCCGCCTCGTCCGGCAGGTCGAAGTTCACGACATGGCTGATGCCGGGAACGTCGATGCCGCGCGCGGCAATGTCGGTGGCGACCAGGATGCGAACCGAACCGTCGCGAAAACCGTTCAGCGCCTTCTGGCGGGCGTTCTGCGACTTGTTGCCGTGGATGACGGCGGCGTTGAAGCCGTCGCGCTCGAGGTCCTTGGTGACACGGTCGGCACCGTGCTTGGTGCGCGAGAACACGATGACCGAGGACATTTTCTCGTCCGCCAGCATCCTGGCAAGCACCTGCCGCTTCTGCTTCGTGCGGGCGAGCACCACGCCCTGCACGATCTCCGCAGCCGTCGTGCCCTGCGGGGCGACTTCGACACGGAGCGGGTCCTTCAGCAGGCCCTTGGCGAGTTCGGCGATCTCCTGCGGCATGGTGGCCGAGAAAAGCGCCGTCTGGCGGTCCGGCGCGGTCGCCTTGGCGATGCGACGCACGTCGTTGATGAAGCCCATGTCGAGCATGCGGTCGGCCTCGTCGAGCACCAGCCACCGGGTGTCGGAAAGCACAAGCTCGCGTTCGCGCACGAGGTCGGTCAGGCGGCCGGGCGTGGCAACGAGGATATCGACACCGGGCGCGACCTTCTTGACCTGGCTGTAGCGCGAGACGCCACCGAGAACGAGCGCGGTCGAGACATGCGCGCCCTTGGCCAGCAGCTTGATCGTGTCCTCGATCTGCACGGCGAGTTCGCGCGTCGGCGCCAGGATCAGGGCGCGCGCCGTCTTCGGGCGGCGCTTCGTGCCCAGTGCGATGATCCTGGACAGGATCGGCAGCGCGAAGGCTGCCGTCTTGCCCGAGCCGGTCTGGGCGATGCCGAGGATGTCGCGGCCCTCGAGTTGCGCGGGTATAGCCTGCTCCTGGATCGGCTTCGGCTCGGTGAAGCCGGCGGCATGGGTGGCCCTCAGCAACTGGCCGGCGATGCCGAGTTTGGCGAAACCTGAAAGTTCCGCGTTGTTTTGTCTTGCAGAACCAAAGGATTCCGCGGGTTTTTCATTGGTCAAAACAGTCTTCTTTCATGCGGGTCTTTCACCGCAAACAGCAAAGGCGTCAGGGCGCAACCTGCCGTCGGAAGTTCATCATGGAACGACAAGGCGGCGGACGAGAATGTCCGCGCGGCTGCGCTGTCGTGCCCGTCGGCATCATGCCGCGGGGCTTGTTCGCCGCTTTACCGAGGCTCGGAAAGGGAGAAACAGACGCAACCAGTCTCAAATCGTGGAGAAAGCCGGCTTTCTTGTCCGGCCCAAGCGCCTATGCCGCCGCATATGGCGGAGTCGGCGACGAAATGCAAGATGCGATATTGCAGTGCAGCATTGCATGGCTGGGTGCCTGTGCCCTGCCCTTCCGCCCGGAACTGCAACTGCCGCGCCTGGAGCCCAAGTCCTCGCTCGACCTGTCCAGCGAGGAAATAGGCCCGTATCGACATTCCATATTGCCGACAAGTCTTGTGTGCTGCAAACCCGGACACGGGCTTGACTATTTCAGGACGATGGCTACAAGGCAGCGCAGAAACGGGCCCGCGGCTTGCCGTGCCGCTGTTGCCAATCTTTGGAAGACAACCGCCCGTCTCACCACGACGCTTTATATGGCGCCCGTTGGGGAATAGGTTAACGGTAGACCCACGGACTCTGACTCCGTTAGTCCTGGTTCGAATCCAGGTTCCCCAGCCAAGCTTCTTTTTATCATTGTTTTTCAAGCACCTATCACAAATTAGGAAATGCTAAGTGATAGAGCCAAATGGGTGTTCCACATGGCGTCTCGCCACGCGCGAGCGCTTGCGGGTCCTCGCCCGGCGCGACGGTCATGACGTCGGCCCAATCGGGGTGCTTGCGATACTGCGCCCGGACATAGGGGCAGATCGGAATGATCCTGAACCCGTTCCGGCGGACATCCTCGATCATATAGACGACCAGCGCCGCGGCCGCGCATCGTCTCGGGAGCGCCGGTGTGATCGGCGCTGATCAGATGCGGCCCGCGGTTAGTGAAGGTGATTTCGCCTTCGCCTTCCACGCCGGCGATGCGAGCAACGTAGCGTCCATGCCGGCTGTCCCGCTATTCCTTGGTGATCTCGACATCAGGCATGCGCTTTCCCTTCCCTGGTTTCGAACCATGTCCGCGCGATCGTCTCGTCCTCGACCGTCAATTCATGTCCGCCGGGAACCGATCGATGCTCGATGCTTGCGCCCTGCCGTTCCACCACCAGACAAGCTCGGCTGCATTGGCCCCATACGGATCCTGTTGACCGCTGATCGCCAGGACCTCGGTTCCCGCGAGATCGGCCTGGGGCAGCGGATCGAGCACGGGCATCGCCCCAGCAGGATAGCCCGCGCGACCAGACCAGGATGAAGCCCCATCATCGAAGCGGCAGAATGGGCGAAGCATCGACCATGGAGAGTTTGCCCATGCCGCTGCGGCCGGGCTCGCGGCAGCGGAGCGGATCGGCGAGGTCGGCACATCGCTGCAAGCTGGCTCATTGACGCGCGAACCCGACGCCATCAGCATCGCCAACCTCACCGGCCTCGGCGCCGAGGATGCGGCGATCGCCGGTGCCGTCCTTGCAAGCGTCGATCTCGCCGCAACCTCTTGATCGGGACACAATCATGCCGAACAAAGGCGACACCGCCGCCGCTGCCGCCCGCTCGGTGCAGGCGCATGCCCGCATCCGCGACCATATCGTGAAGACGCCGCTGCTTGGCTCGTCGTCCGTCGGCGATTCTGTAGGCAGCACCGTGCTGTTCAAATGCGAGAATTTCCAACTCACCAATTCGTTCAAGGCGCGCGGTGCATTCTCGAAGCTGACCGCACTGGATGAGACGGCCGGCAACCAGCCCTTCGTCACCGCCTCGTCCGGCAATCACGGCATTGCATCGAGCCTGGCAGCCTCGCGGCTGTCCCGAACGCTGTCAGTCGTGCTGCCGAACAACGTTTCGAAGGCCAAGCTTTCCCGCATCCGCAGCTTCGGCGTCGACGTGATCCTGTACGGCGACGAAAGCGGCCAGTCGGAGTTGCACGCCCGTCACCTGGGTGACGAAAAGGGCCTCGTCTACGTGTCTCCTTACAACGATCCCGAGATCGTTGCCGGCCAGGGTACGATCGGGCTCGAACTGCTGGAACAGCATCCGCACATCGACAACGTCTTCATCGCCATGGGTGGCGGCGGGCTGATCGGCGGCATCGGCGCGGTGATGAAGGCGTTCAGCCCGCGCACGAAAATCATCGGCTGCGCCGCAGCCAACTCGATGGCGCTGGCGGCGGCGATGGAGGCGGGCAAGGTGATCGACGTCGAACACCTGCCGACACTGGCTGACGGCGTCGCCGGCGGCATGGACGAGGATTCGGTCACGCTCGGCCTTGCCCGCTCGGTCGTGGATGACGTGATCGTTTGCTCGGAAGCGGAGATTGCCGGCGCGCTTGCCCGCCTGGCGGTCGAAGAGCATCTCCTCGTTGAAGGCGCCGCCGGCCTGGCGCTAGCCGGGCTGCTGAAGCAGCCGGAACGCTATCGCGGCCAGGTCAATGCGGTCGTGCTGTGCGGCGGCAATTTCGACTATGACGAGTTGACGGCCGCGATCGCGTCCGCGCGGCAAACCTGAGGGGATATACCATGACGACTGCACGATGGGACATCGAGGCCGTCCGCGCAGCCTTTCCAGCGCTGGCGATCAGCGACGACGGCAAACCGCGAACCTATCTCGACGCGCCGGGCGGCTCGCAGGTGCCGGTGCGTGTGGTCGAGCGCATGGCTGAAGTGATGCTGAGAAGCTGCGCCAACGATGGCGGCGCCTTCCGCACGTCGAAGGACACCGACCGCATCATGGCAGAGGCCCACGCGGCGGTCGCTGCATTCCTCGGCGCGCGGCCGGACGAAATCGTCTTCGGCTTCAATAGCACCTCGCTGATCTTCCATTTCTCGCGCATGGTGGCGCGCGACTGGCAGCCGGGCGATGAGATCGTGCTGACCCGCATGGACCACGACGGTAATGTCGGCCCCTGGCTGATCGCGGCGGAAGAGCGCGGCGTCACCGTCCGCTGGCTGGATTTCGATCCCGAGAGCTTCGAATACCGCTACGACATGCTGGATGGCCTGATCGGCCCGCGCACGAAGCTGGTCGCCTGCAACCATGCCAGCAACTTCTTCGGCACGGTCAATGACGTCGCCCGTATCGTGGCGGCCGGCAAGGCAGTTGGCGCCGTCACCATGGTGGATGCCGTGCAATCGGCGCCACATCTTCCGATCGACGTGGCGACGATCGGCTGCGACCTGCTTGCCTGCTCGGCCTACAAGTTTTTCGGGCCGCATGCGGGGGTGATGTTCGTGGCCCCTGCCCTGCGCGACCGGCTGACCCCGCTCAAGGTGCGGCCGGCTTCCATGGACATGCCATGGCGCCATACGCCGGGCACGCCCTCCTTCGAGGCACAGGCCGGCACGCAAGCGGCGATCGAGCACATCGCCTGGCTTGGCGAGCACTGCGCCGGTATCGACGCCGAGGCGCCCCTGCGCCGGCGCATCGTCGCCGGACTGGAAGCGGCCACCGCCTATGAAGCGGGTCTGATGGACCGCTTCCTCGAAGGTGCCACGGCCATTCCGGGTCTTACCCTCTACGGCATCACGAGCCGCAACCGGCTGGACGCACGCGTGCCCACCTTCAGCTTCCGGCTGGCCAACCGCTCGCCCCAGGAGATCGCCGCCGCGTTGGCGCAAGACAACATCTTCGGCTGGGCGGGCGATTTTTACGCCCATGAAGCCTCGGGCCAGCTTGGCCTGCGCCAGAAAGGCGGCGTCGCCCGGCTCGGCCTTTCACATTACACCACCGCCGAAGAAGTCGACCGGGCCGTCGAGGCCGTCGCTCGGCTGGCAGCCTGAGAGGGAAAACCATGAACTACGCGCGCATGGTGATCGAGAAGGAATCACCGGAGGAATACGGTTACGACCGCATCCGTTTCAACCTCTCTGAAAGCTCGGTGCGCGACCGCAAGCTCTCCGACTTCGGCCTGACGGTCCCCGATCTTTTGCTACCCTATGGCGAGCATCGCGGCGATCCGCAACTCCGCGCGCTCGTCGCGGCACAGGGCGAAGGTCTCGCCGCCAATGACGTGCTGGTGACCGCCGGGGCGGCCGGCGCGCTGTTCATCATCGCGACCACGCTTTTGTCGCGCGACGACCATCTCGTGGTGGTGCGGCCGAACTATGCCACCAACATCGAGACGCCGCGTGCCATAGGCTGCGCCATCACCTTCATCGACCTCGATTTCGACAAGGATTTCGCCTTCGACATCGAGAAAGTCGCGAGCGCGATCCAGGCGAACACGCGCTATGTCAGCATCACCTGTCCACACAATCCGACCGGCACGATGATCGACAGAGCGCAGCTCGACGCCCTGATCGCGCTGCTCGAAAAGGCAGGGTGCAGGCTCTTGGTGGACGAGACCTACCGCGACCTTACGCACGGCGAGATGCCGCCGCTTGCCGCATCGCTTTCTTCCAACGTCATCAGCGTGGCCTCGCTCTCCAAGGCCTATGGTGTGCCCGGCATCCGCGTCGGCTGGATCGTCGCCCGCGACACCGCGCTGATGGAGCGTTTTCTCGCGGCCAAGGAGCAGATTGGCATCTGCGGCAGCGTCGTGGACGAATGGATCGGCGCACGCATTCTGGAAGGCCGCCACGCGTTCCTTGCGGCGCAGGCGCCGGTGTTATCGCAACGCCTCGCCATCATGCGCGACTGGGTGGCGACCGACGAATTGATCGAATGGGTCGAACCGCAGGGCGGCGTGGTCTGCTTCCCGCGCTTCCGTCACGGCCCGGGCTTCGATTTCGACGATTTCTACGCCGACCTGCTGGAAAGCTACGGCACCTATGTCGGCCCCGGCCACTGGTTCGAGATGCCGCGCAACCACATGCGCATCGGCTTCCTCTATCCTCTGGAGGATGAACTGCGTGGCGGACTGGCGGCGATCTCGGCCGCCATCCGCAAACACTCTGCCCGGCAGAGGCTGTAACGCGAGCAGCGTCGTCTGGCCGGGCTTCCATCTCTGAAGCCGGACAATTCCAGGCCTTCAAGCGCTTCAGATCACGGCTTCTTCCAGGAACGGCTCGTTGCGCGGGATGCGTTCGTAGCTGAAGGAGGAGAGGTCGAGCGTCTGGAAGGCACCGTGGACGATCAGTTCCGACACAGCACGCCCGACGGCAGGCGATTGTTGCAGGCCATGGCCGGAAAAGCCGTTGGCGAACATGAAGTTCGACACCTCGGAGTGGAAGCCAACGATGCCGTTGTGGTCCAGCATGTTGTATTCGTAATGGCCGGTCCAGCAGGTCTGCACCCGCAGCGCGTCGAAGGCCGGAATGCGGTGCCAGAGCGCCGGCCAGATATAATCGTCGAACTCCTCGTGGCGCATCTCGAAATCGTCGTAATCGGCGGGCCCGTCACCCTGCGGCGTATTGCCGGTGAGGAAAAGCTCGCCCTCCGGCCGCACGAAGGTGCCGGAAAGGTCGATGACGTTGGGCATTCGGCCGGGGATCGGGTTGGCGCTGGCGAAGACGAAACTGTAGCGCTTGTAGGGCCTGACCGGGATCGACAGGCCGGCCATGGCGGCGACGAGTTGCGCCCTGGGACCCGCCGCGTTCACCAGCGTGCCGCACGACACCGTCTCGCCGGTAGCAAGGCGCGCCGCCGCGACACGTCCGTTCACTATATCGAGCCCGACCACGGCATTGTCGATGTATTCGACGCCCGAACCGCGCGCCGCACGGCGGAAGCCGTTGAGCATTCCCATGGAATCGAACCAGCCTTCGTCGCGCGATCCCCATGAGCCGCCGCCGAGATCGTCGACATTGAGCCAGGGAAATTGCTCCTTAAGCGCGCCGGGTTCGAGAAACACAGTGCCGGCACCCAGGCCGCGCTGCAAGTCGACGCGCGCCTTCGCGGCCTCTACGCCCTCCGGCGAGCAACAATAGAGGTAGCCGTGCTCACGAAAGCCGAGATCGGGCGCCGGCTCGTTCGGATAGAAGGGCGCCATCAGTTCCGGAAAGCGGCGAATGATCTCTATGCCGAACTGGCTGATTCTGACGTTGATCGGATTGGAATATTGCTGACGGATCGCACTGGTGGAGAGCGCGGTGGAGGAGAACTCGTAGCTCGAATCGCGCTCGACCACGAGGATCGACGCCGTCCGGCCGAGCGCCTGACTGAGCCAGTAGGCTGTCGAGGAACCAACGGCCGCGCCGCCGACGATAACGATGTCATAAGCGGCGCGAACCGGCGCCTTGTAGGGGGGGATGGCCATCGAGTTGTTCCAACGTCAGGATATGAAGGAGGCGACCAGCGCATCGGAACCGCGCGCGAGCAGGCCGAGATCCGAACCCACCGCAACCATGGTGAAGCCGTCGGCCAGATAACGGTCGGCGTCCGCCTTCACCGGCGCCAGGATGCCGCTCGCCTTGCCGGCGCTTACCGCCGCCTCGCGCACAGAACGAATGGCCTGCTTCACATGCTCTGCATTGGGATTGCCCATGGCGCCCATATTGGCCGACAGGTCGCCCGGCCCGACGAAGAGCACGTCGACGCCCTCCACCGCCGCGATCTCGGCGGCGTTGGCGACGCCGGTCTCGTCCTCGATCTGCACGGCAAGCAGTTGCTGGGCTCGCGCGTTGGCATGGTAGCCGGCGATGCGGCCAAACTGGTTGGCGCGGTGGCCGACCGAAAAGCCTCGGAAGCCGCCCGGCGCGTAGGTCATCGCCGCCACGATGGTTCGGGCCTGCTCCGCGCTGCGCACATTGGGGATCATCAGGCTGCGCGCGCCGATGTCCATCGCCTGCTTGATCAGGTTCGGATCGTCCGACGGCAGGCGCACCACGGCTTCGCAAGGAAAGGCGGCGGCCACCTGCAACTGCGCCATGATGGTGCGCAGGTCGTTGGGACTATGCTCACCGTCAATCAGCAGCCAACCCGCGCCCGACCCCGCGACGATCTCTGTCGTCAAGGCAGACGCGAGCGAGCACCAAAGGCCGATATGCGACCGGCCGGCCGCGACCGCCACCTTGAGGGAATTCTGGCGCTCCTGCATGCCGACAATCTCCAAGGGAACGCGTATTGAAATTTGTATGATGTCCTATATCATACAAGCCAACACAGCCGCAACGGAATATCGTTCAAGAGGGGCAGAGTCCCCAGCCGGAATTCCGAATGGCCGAAATTTCGAGCGAAAGGATTCGACTATGCGCGGAACCGGCAAGGCCGACGTGTTCGTGATGCTGGCTCACCCGGTCGGCCATGCCAAGAGCCCGGGCATGTTCAACGCGATTTTCGAGAAAAAGGGCCTCGATAGCCTCATGGTGCCGATGAGTTGCAAGCCGGAGGATTTCGACATGTTCTGGGCGGGGCTCACTGCGGCGGAGAATGTTCGAGGCGTCATCATATCCGTACCCTACAAGGTGGCGGTCTATCACAAATGCACCGCAGCCCATGACCGCGCCGCGCGCGTCGAGAGCGCCAATTCGGTGCGCAGGCAGAAGGACGGCACCTGGTATGCCGATAATTTCGATGGCGTCGGCTTCATTGATGGGCTGAAGGCGGGCGGCCACGTGATCGCCGACCGCAAGATCCTGCAAGTGGGCGCAGGCGGCGCCGGCGCCTCGCTGGCCTATTGCCTGGCGGAGGCCGGTGCGGCCGAAATCCGGCTGAACGACATCGATCCCGGCCGGGCCGAGAAACTGGCCGCACTGGTGACCAAGGCCTTCCCGGCTTGCCGCATCGCTGTCGGAGAGGCCGATCCCTCCGGCATGGACATAGCCATCAACGCCACGCCGTCCGGACTGAAGGTCGGCGATCCGCTGCCGATGGACGTGAGCAAACTCACGCCGGAGATGACGGTGGTTGACATCATCATGGAACCCGCTGAAACGGCCCTACTGCGCAAGGCGAAGGAAATCGGCTGCCGTATCCAGCCCGGACTGCCGATGATGGATTTCCAGGTCGAGGCCATGGCCGCGTTCTTCGACATCGAGCGCAAGGACCGCGCCAATGGCTGACCCGCGCACGGTGGTGGTGGTCGGCGGCACGTCCGGCATCGGCCGGGCGATCGCTCTCCGCTTCGCCGAAGACGGCGCCAATGTCGCCATCGCCGGGCGTGGCATCGCGCGGGGCGAGGATACGGTGGAAGCCTGCAAGGCTGCCGGTGCGCCCGCCGCCCGCTATATCGAGACGGATATCAGCGATCCGGATTCAGTCGAGGCGCTGGGCACCGCCGTGGAAAGCGTATTCGGCGCACCGCATGTTGCCGTCAATTGCGCCGGCATTTTGCAGAGCGGCAAACAGGTTTTGGATCAGGCGCTGGACGAAGACGAGGAAATGTGGCGCGTGAACTATCGCGGTACTCTCGTCGGCTGCCAGGTGTTCGGCCGGCTGATGGCGGCCGCCGGTCGCGGCGCCATTCTCAATGTCGGTTCTCTAGCCTCCTTCGCGCCGCTTTCCCTTCCCGCCTACACGCCAGGAAAACATGCGGTGCTGGCGTTGACTCAAATGCTCGCCGCCGAACTCGGGCCGCATGGTGTCCGCGTTAACGCCGTGGCGCCAGGCTACACGCTATCGGATGGGTTGAAGGACAAGATCGCGAAGGGTGAGCGCAATCCCGAGGCGATCAAGGCAACGACGGCGCTGCGCCGTTTTGTCGAGCCGCGCGACGTGGCGGAAGCAGCACTGTTCCTGTGCTCGGACCGCGCGTCCGCGATTACGGGAGTCACCCTGCCCGTCGATGCCGGATGGCTCGTGCAGGCACCCTATGCCCATTATTTGCAGGGCAATCCGATCCGCTCTGCCCCGCCGGCCTGACCGGCAAGAAGGGAGATCGATGACGAAGCGCAAACCGCTATCCATTGTCGTGGCGGAAAGCCTGGCGGAAAAAATCCGGTCCGGTCGGCTGCGTCCTGGCGCTCGACTGCCGACCGAGGCCGAGCTTTGTGCCCAGTATGACGTCAGCCGTACCGTCGTGCGCGAAGCGGTCGCGCGCTTGCGGTCCGATGGCATGGTCGTGCCGCAGCAGGGGCGCGGCATGTTCGTCAGCGACACGCCGAAGCCACGCATCTTTTCCATTCCCGACGACGCGCTCAAGACCCTGCCGGAAACCATCTCCCTGCTCGAATTGCGGTTGAGCGTCGAGGTCGAGACGGCCGGACTAAGTGCCGAGCGACGCACGGCTGCCGACGCGGCCGCGATCCGCGCTCTGATGGAGCAGGTGGACGCCAGGCATTCCGACCCCGCCAAGACCCAGATCCATTACGACTACGATTTCCACCTGGCCATCGCGAAGGCCGCACGCAACGAATACATGCTTGGATTTCTGAGCTATCTGCGACCCATAATCGTTCCGCGCTACCAGCTCGACTATGTCGTGCAGCCGGACCGCAAGGAAAGCTACTACGCTCGCATTCACACCGAGCACCGCTCGATCGTGGATGCTATCGAAAAGCAGGACGCCACGGCTGCACGGCGTGCCATGCGTAGGCATCTCTCCAACAGTCTGGACCGTGTGCGTGCGCTCGCCGAGGCATCGGGTGTCGGGGCGACGGAAGCCGAACAAAAGCTGGCGGCGGCGGCACTTTTTGCCGATCTCGGAAGTTCGGGCGTCTCTCCCCGCAGGTGACCGCACGCAGCCCTGAAGCTGCACGTCTCAACGACGCGCTTTACGAAAGTTCAGTTTTGTTTAAGCGCATTGACCATCGCAGCCCGTATTCGGGCCTGAAAGCCGTTCTTTGCATGATTTCCATATGAGGAGGCAGGCAATGAGGCCTGGCTTTGAGCTATGCTCTGCGCGCTCATTTAGATCGATTGGAAAGTTTATCTTTCCTTTTCCCTGCTTTTCTTGTTTCCCCTGCGACAGCCGAGGCAGCACACTCCCTTGGCAGAAACTGGAAGACGCGACGTGACGACAGTCTTCATCACAGGTGCCACCAGCGGTATCGGGCGGGCCATGGCCGTTTCGCTCAGCGAGGCCGGCTACGACGTCTATGCGATGGGGCGCAGCGAAGCCGCGCTGAAGGAACTGCAAGGCGCGCATCCCCTCATCGTGCCGATCGCGATGGACGTCACCGATCGCGACGGCCTGGAGTTGGTCCTCTCGGACCTTCATATCGACGTTCTCATCAACAATGCTGGAATGATGCCGCCGCTCGGCAATTTCGCCGACATGAAGATCGCCGACATCGACACGACGCTGGAAGTCAATCTCAGCGCGGTGATCCTGCTCACCCGGCTGGTGGTTCCGCAGATGCGCGAGCGCCAATCCGGCCACATCATCTTTACCGGTTCCTCAGCCGCCCACGCCGCCTTTCCGAATGTCGCCGTCTATGCCGCGACCAAGGCAGCCATCGCCGGTTTCGCGGCGGCTTTGCGCGCGGACCTTTCCCAGTATGGCATCCGCGTCACCGAGATCGTGCCTGGTCGCGTCGAAACCCAGCTCTACAAGGATATCCTCGACGCCGAGGCGCGCGCGGCCATGTACGCCGACAACGTCGCCGTGCAGCCGGAGGACGTCGCCAGCATGGTGACGGCCCTTCTCGCTCTGCCCGCCTCCGCCGACGTCACCCGCCTCGACATCATGCCGACCCGCCCGACCACGCCCAGCGGCAGCAAATAGGAGACCGAAGTGAAGGATCTTTCCGTACTGATTGTCGGCGGTGGTTCCGGCCTTGGCGCCCTGCTCGCCCGCATGGCCGTCGACGAAGGCGCGGCCAGGATCGGCATCATCGACATAAACGCGGAAGCCGCCGAAGCCGCGCTGGAGCCTGCGCGCGCGAAAGGCCTGCCCACAGCGAGCGCCAAATGCGACATCCAGGTTGGGCCCGAATGCCATGCGGCTTTCGGTGCAGTGACCGCCAAGCTCGGACGCATCGATACGCTGATCAATTGCGCGGCCATCTATCCGCGCCGCCCGCTGCTCGAGATCACCGACGCCGAATGGGACGCCTCCAACGGCATCAATGTCAAGGGCACCTACCACATGATGGTTGCAGCGGTCCGGCACATGCAGCAGCAGGAGCCGAAAGGCAATGTGCGAGGACGCATCGTCAACCTCACCTCCGTCGACGCCTTCAAAGCGCATCCCCAGAACGCGCATTACGCCGCCACCAAGGCGGCAATCGTCAGCCTAACACGCTCGTTCGCTCATCATGTCGCCAAGGACAACATCCTGGTGAATTCGGTCGCCCCGGCCGGCATGGCGACCGAGAAGGCCAAGGCACTCGGCTTCCTTGACGAACTGGCCAAGGCCAGTCCGCTCGGACGCGGCGCCCAGCCCAAGGAAATCGCCGAATGGGTACTCATGACGGGTGGT
Source organism: uncultured Mesorhizobium sp. (assembly GCA_964490065.1). Lineage (GTDB taxonomy): Bacteria > Pseudomonadota > Alphaproteobacteria > Rhizobiales > Rhizobiaceae > Mesorhizobium. Next base: position 23,759 of record CAZBBT010000010.1, read on the forward strand.
CCGAAGAACACCTTCATGACCGGCGAACAAGTCATTGTATCAGGCGGTTACATCTACGCTTGAAGGAACAGGAAGAAGTTCCGCCGGCCGCCGTCGGAGCATGACGCGATCCAAAGGGAAAGGAGCGGAATTGACGATGACCGGCAAGCTGCGCCTTCCGCCCTTGAACGCCTTGCGGGTCTTTCATGCCGTCGCGCAGCACCGCAGCTTTCGCCAGGCCGCCGACGAACTTCTCGTCACGCCTCAGGCCGTCGGCCAGCAGATCAAGCTGCTGGAGGACACGCTGCAGGTGACGCTGTTCGAACGCAAGGGACGCTCGATCGAACTGACGGAGTCGGCCATCCTGCTTTCCCACTACATCAAGGCCGGGTTCGAGGAATTCGCGGAAGGCGTCCGCCGTGTCACCAAATCCGGCTACCGGGACCGCATCAACCTCAATGCGAGCCCCTATTTCGCCACGCATTACCTGCTGCCGCGCCTGTCGCTTTTCCGGGAAATCCTGCCGGGAGCCGACCTCAGGCTGACGACCATGGTCGACCTGCCCGACTTCGGGCGCGACGATATCGACATGACCGTGCAGTGGGGTTACGGCAAATGGCAGGACTACGAGACGACGCTGCTCGTACCCGACCCGAAGATCATCTGCTGCACACCGGCGATCGCCGAAAAGATCGGCTCCGCGCAAGACCTGACGCACTTCACCCTTCTGGACACGGTGAAGTCCAAGCGTCTTTGGCCGGACATACTCCGCCATCTTAACGTCGAGACGACCGGCAGCGACCGCAGCATCGGCTTCGACGATGCCGCGACGATGCGGCGCGCCACGCTGCAGGGCATCGGCGTCGGCCTCGTCTCGGTGATCGATGCGGAGGAGGATTTCCGCTCCGGCGCCCTGGTCGCGCCGCTCGGCCGTGACGCGTTGACCGACATGAAGCCCGAGGAGGTGCCGGGCTTCTATCTCGTCGTCCCAAAGGGGCACCTTCGGGTCAAGGCGGTCGCCTCCCTCCACCGATGGCTCACCCAGCAGGATTGGAGAAGCGACCTGGATGCCTCTCCTTTACCGAAGCCGATACCGCTCACCGACTGAAGTCGGCTTTCTCGAATGGGCCGGCGAACGGCCCCAACAACAAGAAAATGGAACAACCTCAACAGTGGAGAATAGCCATGAAAGCATTCAAATGGGGGGCGGCCGCCCTTGCGCTCGGCCTGGTTCAGATTTCGGCCCCGGCTCATGCCCAGGGCGGCAAGACGCTGGAAGCAGTCAAGGCGCGCGGCGTGCTCAACTGCACCGGACATGACGGCTCTTATCTCGGCTTCGCCGAGGTGGACGACAAGGGCGAATGGAAGGGCATGGACATTGACCTATGCCGTGCCGTTGCGACCGCAGTGCTGGGCGATCCCGCGAAACTGAAGATCGTTCCCATCAGTTGGGCGCAGCGCTGGCCGGCGCTCCAGTCGGGCGACGTCGACATCGTCATCAAGGCCTCCGGCGGCACGCTCAGCCGCGACACCGAACTCGGCCTCCAGTTTTCGATGTCCTATTACCTCGGAACCACCAAGGTGATGGCGCACAAGGAGCTCAACCTCAGCTCGCTCAAGGATGCCGACGGAGGCTCCGTCTGCATTCCGGCGGGCACCACGCAGGAGCAGCAGACCGCCGCCTACGCGCAGAAGCTGGGTATCAAGCTCGAACCCGTGGTTATCGAAAAGACCGAGGAACTTGAACAGGCCTATTTCTCCGGTCGCTGCGACCTCTACGTACAGTGGGGCCCGGTGCTGGCGATCGCACGAACGGCCAAGGGCAAGGTCGAGGACCACGTCATCCTGCCCGACGTGCTCGCCGTCGAGCCGGAAGTGATGATCCTGCGCCAGGGCGACGACAACTGGGTCGACGTCGCCAACTGGACGCTCTCGGCGCTGCTCTTCGCCGAGCAGGAGGGCATCACCTCCAAGAACGTCGACGAGATGAAGGCCAAACCGACCTCACCGCAGGTGGCCAAGTTCCTCGGCGCGACGCCGGGCATGGGCAAGGGCCTCGGGCTCTCCGACGACTGGGCCTACAACGTCATCAAGAAGGTCGGCAACTATGCCGAAATTTTCGACCGCGATCTCGGCAAGGAGTCGCCCTACAAGATGGATCGCGAACTGACCAACCTGTGGAACAATGGCGGCGTGCTGTTCCCACTGGTCGTCGACTGAGCTGTCACCGGGCTTCGTCGGACGACTATCGGCGAAGCCCGCATCCCTTTCCACGAAAGGCCGATCGATGGGAAACCTGCTGAGCAATCAGAAGGTCCGCAACGCATTGCTGCAGGTGCTCTATGTCGGCGCGCTTGGCCGGCTGATCCTCGCCGCGACGCTGATCGCGCGGAAGAACCTAGCGGCCCAGGGCATCACCTCGGGCTTCGGCTTCCTGTTCAAGTCGACCGGCTGGAACCTGAATTTCTCGCTGCTGCCGGCGACTGCGATGGACCCCTATTGGTGGTACTTCCTGATCGGCATCCTCAACACGCTGTTCCTTGGAACGCTCGGCCTGGTGCTGGCGACAGTGGTGGGAACGATCGTGGGGCTTGCGCGCACCTCTTCGAACGATCTGGCCAGGCTCCTGGGGCGCACCTATGTCGACATTTTCCGCAATATCCCGCTGATCCTGCAAGCTTTCTTCTGGTATGCGGTCATCACCCACCTGCCCTCGCCGCGCGAGGCACAGGAAAGCTGGGGCGCCTTCCTGACCAGCCGTGGACTTTACGTTCCGGCGCCGAATGTCGGCCCGTTGCCACTGGCCGCTGCCGCCGTGGCGGTGGTCGCCGCCATCGCCCTGCCGCTGTGGCTCGGGCGGACGTCCCGCATCGACCGCCCGTTGGATCGGAGACTTCCCGTCCAACTGGCGGCCGCGGCCGCCGCGTTGGCATGTGCGGCGCTCATCCTTTTTCTCGGCCGGCTGACCGGCACGCCGTTCCTCGACTTTCCCGCGCTGAAGGGCCTCAACCTGCGGGGCGGGCTGCGCATTCCGCCGGAGTTCGCCGCGCTCGCCGTGGCCATCGCGATCTATGGCGGCTCCTATATCGCGGAGATCGTGCGCGGGGGATTCAAGGCCGTCGGCAAGGGCCAGATGGAGGCCGCCAATTCGCTCGGGCTTACGTACTGGCAGGTCTTCACGCTGGTGCGCCTGCCACTTGCCCTGCGGGCCATGCTGCCAATCCTCGCCAACCAGTATGTCTGGCTGATGAAAGCCACCACCATGGGCATCGCGGTCGGCTTCTCCGACTTCTTCATGATCGTCGCTTTGACGATCAACCATTCCGGCCAGACATTGGAAGCGATCGGCATACTGATGGCCGGTTTCCTGGCGATAAACCTGACCCTCGCTGCGATATTCAACCGCATCAACAGCGCCATCGCCCTCAAGGGCAACCAGTTGGGGGGCTAAGCCCATGGACGGAGTCGAGATGGAATACGTGGCTGCTCCGCCCGTTCCGACGCTGTTCGAGGATCTGAGAAGACGCTATTTCGCCACTCCGCTTCAAGGCATCCTGTCCGTGGTCCTGATGGTGATGCTTGTTTTCATTGTCTGGAAGCTGCTTGACTGGGCACTCTTTTCCGCCGTCTTCACCGATGACGGCGGGCCGGAAGCCTGTCATGCCGCATCGGGCGCCTGCTGGTCTGTCATCGCCGCGCGCTGGCGCATCATTCTCTTCGGCCTCTACCCCTTCGAGGAGCAGTGGCGCTCGGCGCTGGCCTGCGTGACCGTGGTGGCCATGACGGTGCTGAGTTGCATTCCGGCCTTCTGGACCGGCCGCCGCCTTTCGGCTGTGTGGGTGATCGGCACGGCTCTCTTCTACGTGCTGATGAAAGGCGGAACCTTCGGCCTCGCCCATGTCGGGGAAGAGTCATGGGGCGGCCTGGCTCTCACCCTGTTCATCTTCGTCACCACCTGCCTGATCGGCTTTCCGCTGGCGATCTGCCTCGCCCTGATGCGCCGCTCGGAATTGCCCTGGATCTCCCGCATTACGGGCATCATCATCGACTCCGTCCGATCGCTGCCGCTGATCACGATTCTCTTCACCTTCGCCATCGTGCTGCCCTTCGCGCTGCCGCAATGGCTGCAGGGCGACAAGCTCTACCGGGTGATCGTCGGCTCGGCGCTGTTCTTCGCCGCTTACCAGGCGGAAATCGTCAGGGGCGGGATGCAAGGCGTGCCGAAGGGACAGGAAGAGGCGGCCATGGCGCTCGGCCTCAGCTACTGGCGTTGTATCAGCCTCGTCCTTCTGCCGCAGGCGATGCGCAATGCCCTGCCGGCGACGATCAACCAGTTCGTCATTTCCTTCAAGGAGACCTCGCTGGTGGTTATCGTCGGCTTCTTCGAGATATTGGCGTCGGGAAACGCCGCCTACGGCACCGGCGAATGGCGCTTCGCCTATGTCGAGGTTTACGCCTTCATCGCCCTGATCTATTTCGTTTTCGTCTTCAGCCTGTCCCGCTACGGCGCCTATCTCGAACGGCGCATGTCGGTGAGCGAGCGATAGCCATCTCGGTGACCGCGATGGACCATGGATTCCGGTGCGATGCAAACCGGAAAGAAAAACTTTCGAATGGGCGATATTTCTTCGTTTCGCCGCGACGCGACTGCGGGCACGGTCGCGAACGGCAGTGAAATCAGCAAGGCTGCGATTCATGCTCCGAATGGCGCGGGAATTCAGTTGCGAAGGCAGGCTTGACTTATGACATCCAGAAAGGACGACATCCGCCTCGGTGCCGATATCGGGGGAACGTTCACCGACATCGCCCTCGACGTCCGTGGCAGGATATTCTCAACCAAGGTGCTGACCAATTATGCGGCGCCCGAGCAGGCCATTCTCGACGGCATCGGAATCGTGATCCGCGAGGCAGGCATCCCGGCGTCCGACATCGGCATCGTCATTCACGGCACGACGCTCGCCACCAACGCCCTGATCGAGCGGCGCGGCGCCAAGACGGCACTGGTTACGACCGAAGGCTTTCGCGACGTCATCGAAATGCGGACGGAAAACCGGTTCGAGCAATACGACCTGAACCTCAAGCTGCCGGCGCCGCTGATCCCGCGCGAACACCGTTTCACCGTCAAGGGCCGCATCGGCGCCGAGGGACAGGAGTTGCAGCCGCTGGACGAAGCGCGGCTGGAAGAACTCGCCGACGAGATCGCCGGCGGCGGTTTCGGCGCCGTCGCCATCGGCTTCATCCACGCGTACGCCAACCCGGCGCACGAACGGTGCGCGCGCGAGATCCTCGCGGCGAAGATTGACGTTCCGATCTCGATCAGCGCGGAAGTCTCGCCGCAGATGCGCGAGTTCGAGCGCTTCAACACCGTCTGCGCCAATGCCTATGTGCGCCCGCAGATGGCTGCCTATCTCGCCCGCCTGCAAGTGCGCCTGAAGGAAATGGGCGCCGACTGCCCGGTCTTCATGATCCATTCCGGCGGTGGCCTGATCTCGGTGGAGACGGCATCGGAATTTCCGGTCCGGCTGGTGGAATCCGGCCCCGCCGGGGGCGCCATCTTCGCCGCCGACATCGCCCGCCGCTTCGGCCTGGAAAAGGTCGTTTCCTACGACATGGGTGGCACGACGGCCAAAATCTGCCTGATCGAGGATTTCGCGCCACGTACGGCCCGCACCTTCGAGGTGGCGCGCACTTATCGCTTCTCCAAGGGCTCCGGCATGCCCATCTCGATCCCCGTCATCGAAATGATCGAGATCGGCGCCGGCGGCGGCTCTATCGCCTGGGTCGACGCCATGGGCCGCATCCAGACGGGACCGGAAAGCGCCGGTTCGGAGCCCGGCCCTGCGTGCTATGGCCGCGACGGCGAACGCCCGGCAATCACCGACGCCGATCTCGTGCTCGGCAAGCTCGATCCGGACAATTTCGCCGGCGGCGCCATCAGGCTCGACGCCGGCGCGTCCGAACGGGCGATCCTGCGCGACATCGGCGAACGGCTCTCCCTCGATGCAATGTCGGCGGCCTTCGGCATCTGCGAGGTCGTCGACGAGAACATGGCCAACGCTGCGCGCGTCCATGCGGTCGAGAATGGCAAGAACATCTCCGACAACCTCATGATCGCCTTCGGAGGTGCTGCCCCACTGCACGCGGCGCGACTGTGCGAGAAGCTCGGCATCGACCGGTGCCTGGTGCCGCAGGGTGCCGGCGTCGGCTCGGCCATCGGCTTTTTGAAGGCGCCCTTCGGCTACGAGGCGCTGGCTTCTCGGCTGACCCGTTTGTCGCAATTCGACGCCGCCAGCGCGAATGCAGTGCTCGCCGATCTCAAGACTTCGGCCGAAAGCTTCGTGCGCGCCGGCACCGACGGCCGCATATTCTACGAAACCACAGCCTTCATGCGCTATGCGGGGCAAGGCTGGGAAATCCCCGTACAGATGGCTGACGAACCGTTCGGAGATGACGCCGCCTGCGAGATCGAGAAAATGTTTCGCGCCAGCTACGAGCAATTTTTCGGCCGTGCCATCGACGGACTCGACGGGCTGGAGATCGAGATCGTCACATGGTCGGTCAAGGCGACCGATGAAAGATCGGCTGTCGAACGCCACCATCTCACCGGAGGCAAACGCGCCGTGCAGCCGACCGTCAAGCGCGCGGTATTCGATCCCGAGACCGGATCGACGCAATCCTATGCAATCGTCGAGCGAGATACGCTTGAAGCCGGCGATCACCTTGCTGGTCCGGCCGTCATCGTCGAACGCGAAACCTCCACCGTCGTCACCACGTCCTTCGACGCCGTCGTCCAGAGCGACGGTTCCATCCTTCTGATGCGCAAAGGCAACCCGGCATGAACGACCAGGGCATGGGCAACTCCGGCAACGACAGCATCGCCGAAATCCGCATGCAGGTGATGTGGAACCGGCTGATCTCCGTGGTGGAAGAACAGGCGCTGACCTTGCTGCGCACGGCCTTCTCCACCTCGGTGCGCGAATCCGGCGACCTCTCGTCCGGCGTCTTCGACCCGCGCGGCCAGATGCTGGCGCAGGCCGTCACCGGCACGCCAGGCCACGTCAACACCATGGCCGAGGCCGTGCTGCACTTCATCAACGAGATTCCACGCGAGGAAATGTTCGAAGGCGACACCTACGTCACCAACGATCCGTGGAAGGGCACCGGCCACCTGCACGACATCACCATGGTGTCGCCGTCCTTCCTGAACGGCGAACTGGTCGCCTTTTTCGCCTGCACCGCGCATGTCGTCGATGTCGGCGGCCGCGGCTTCGGCGCCGACGCCAAGTCGGTCTACGAGGAAGGCATCCAGGTCCCGATCATGAAGTTCGCGCAAAAGGGCAAGGTCAATATGGACCTTGTCCGCCTCCTGCGCGCCAATGTGCGCGAGCCGAACCAGGTCGTCGGCGACTTCTATTCGCTGGCCGCCTGCAACGAAGTCGGCCATCGCCGGCTTGTCGACATGATGAAGGAGATCGGCCTTACATCGCTCGACGACCTCGGCGCCTTCATCTTCTCGCGCACCCGCGAGGCGATGCTGGAGCGTATCACGGCACTGCCGAAGGGAAACTGGTCGAACGACCTCACCACCGACGGCTACGACGACCCGGTCAGGCTGGCGGCGAAAGTTTCGATCCGCGACGACCATGTCGAGGTCGATTTCACCGGCACCGATCCGATGAGCCGCTGGGGCATCAATTGCCCCATCATCTACTCGAAGGCCTATGCCTGCTATGCGCTGAAATGCGTGGTGGCGCCCGACATTCCCAACAATTCCGCGTCGCTCGCCTTCTTCACCGTGTCGTCGCCCGTCAACATCCTGAACGCGGTCAGGCCGGCGCCGGTGGCGCTGCGCCATATCTTCGGCCATATGGTGCCGGACCTCGTGCTGGGCGCGCTGGCCAAGGCGCTGCCCGGAAAAATACTGGCGGAAGGCGCCGGCGCGCTGTGGAACATCCACATCTCGGTTCGGCCGACCGTGCTCGGCGAAGGGCGCCCCGCCGAGGTGCTGATGTTCAATTCCGGCGGCATGGGCGCGCGCCCCGGCCTCGACGGCCTGTCGGCGACAGCCTTCCCCTCCGGCGTCCATACGATGCCGATCGAGGCTACCGAGCACACCGGGCCGATCGTCATCTGGCGCAAGGAACTGCGCCCCGGCTCGGGCGGCGACGGGGAGTTTCGCGGCGGGCTTGGGCAGATCATTGAGATCGCCCCGATGGAAGGCCACGAATTCGACTTCTCGGCCATGTTCGACCGCGTCAACCACGCCGCCCGGGGCCGCAACGGCGGCAAGGACGGCGTCCCCGGAGTAGTCAAGCTTGACGACGGCACGAAGATGCGTCCCAAGGGCTGGCAGCACGTGCCAGCCGGGCGCCGGCTGATCCTGGAATTGCCCGGCGGCGGCGGCTACGGCGATCCGGCGCGGCGCACCGCCGACAGACGGGCCGAGGACAATGTACGCGGGTATCTGATGGAGGACGATCGATGAGCTATGTCGCTTCCCGCCTGTCGACGGTGAAACCTTCCGCATCCATGGCGGCTTCGATGGCCGCCAAGGCCTTGCGGGTGACCGGCGTGGACGTCATCGACCTCGGCCTCGGCGAACCCGATTTCCCGACGCCCGTCCATGTCGTCGAGGCGACCTACAAGGCGGCTCTTGCCGGCGAGACGCTCTACACCGCCGCCGGCGGTACACCGGCACTGCGCAAGGCGGTGGCCGAAAAATTCGCCCGCGAGAACGGCCTCTCCTACGGACCGGACGACATCGTGGTGGCCAACGGCGCCAAGCAGATCATCTTCAACGCATTGATGGCGACGCTGGACCCGGGCGACGAGGCGATCCTGCCGGCGCCCTATTTCGTCTCCTATCCGGAAATAGTGAAGCTGCTCGGCGGCGTGCCGGTGATCGCTGAATGCTCGGCCGAAGCCGGCTTCCGCCTGACGCCGCAAGCGTTGGAGGCGGCGATCACGCCGCGCACCAAATGGCTGTTCCTCAACATGCCCGGCAACCCATCCGGCGCGGTCTATTCCGAGACCGACCTGAAGGCGCTCGGCGCGGTGCTGGCAAAGCATCCGAACGTGCTGGTGCTCTCCGACGAGATCTATGAGCACATCATCTTCGACAACCGCAAATTCGTGTCCTTCGGCAAGGCCTGTCCGGACCTCAAGGACTGCACCCTGATCGTCAACGGCGTCGCCAAGGCCTATGCCATGACCGGCTGGCGCGTCGGTTATGCCGCCGGTCCTGCCCCGCTCGTCAAGGCGATGAACACCGTTCAGAGCCAGTCCTGCACCTCCGTCGCCGCCCCCATGCAGGCAGCCGCCCTTGCCGCGCTGACCGGGCCGCAGGATTGCGTGGCCGAGTTCCGCGCCGCCTTCGAGCGCCGCCGCGATCTCATCGTCGCCGGCATTTCCAAAATCGAAGGCCTGACCCTGCCGCCGCCGGAGGGCGCGTTCTATGCCTATATCGGCTGCGCCGCCCTCATCGGCCGCCGAACGCCGAAGGGCACCGTGCTCACCGACGACGCGGCCGTGGCAGACTATCTGCTCGCCGAAGGGCACGTTAGTTCGGTTCCGGGAACGGCTTACGGCCTGTCGCCCTTCTTCCGCATCTCGACGGCGACGTCCGACGCGATCCTGACCGAAGCGATCGCGCGCATCGGGCGCGCAGTGGCCGCACTCCAGCCTGCCGAGGCCGCCGCATGAGCCCACGTTTCGATACCATTCTGCTGACCGGGGCCGCCGGCCGGCTGGGAACCCATCTGCGCCGGGGGCTGACGCCGCTGGCACGGCGCATGCGCGTCTCCGACCGCACGGAGATTGCGGATCTGCAGCCGAACGAGGAGGCCGCGATCTGCGATCTGGCCGACGCCGATGCGGTACTCAAGATGACCGAAGGCGTCGACGCTATCGTGCATTTCGGCGGCGCGGCGCTGGAGACGAACTGGGAGACGATCCTCGATGCCAACATCCGCGGCAGCTACAACATCTACGAGGGCGCGCGGAAAAACAGCGTCAGGCGCGTCGTCTATGCCTCCTCGGTCCACGCAATCGGTTACCACAAGGTCGAAGACCATATCGACACCAATGCCCCGCATCGGCCGGACAGCCTCTACGGCGTGTCGAAATGCTTCGTGGAGGATCTGAGCCGACTCTACTGGGACAAGTTCGGCATCGAGACGGTGTGCTGCCGTATCTTCTCGTCCTTCGACCAGTACACGGACCGGCGGATGCTATGGTCGATGCTGACCTTCGACGACTGTGTGAGGCTGATCGAAGCCAGTCTTACGGCGCCCCGCGTGGCGCATTCGATCATATACGGCACATCCAACAACCGGCACCAAATGGTCGACAACCGACTGGCCGGGCATATCGGCTTCGAGCCGCAGGACAGCACCGAGCCGCATCGCGTCGAGGTCGAGTCCCGCCTGCCGCCGGCCGATCCGGACACTCCGGCGGCACGTCATCTCGGCGGCTGGTTCGTCAATCTCGGCCATCCCGACGACGAGAAGCAGAACTGAAATCTGGCTGCAACCTCCACCGCACGATTCACCAGTCCGAAGGCATTCGCACCTTCCGGCTTCTCGGCGGCGGATCGACGAAAGCGCCCGGCTCATTGACCGTGCGGGCCAGCAGGCGGGCGGCGACCGCCTTTGCGCCCGCATCCGTTCCCGCCCTGGAGTAAAAGTTGCCGCGCACCTGTATGGTGTTGGCGACAAGCCCTACAAATGCGTCGAGCACGGCCGGGTCGGGCGGAGCGGGATGGCGGAAGAACGCTTCCAACTCCTGACTGTCGGTCAACCGCTGGATCTCGAACAACGCGCTTCCCAGAACCTTGACGGGACGCTCCGCCATAAGGGCGCGGATACCGACCGTGGAATTGATGGTCGCCACGCCCTCGGCGCGTTGCACGAGCGTTGAAATATCGCCGTCCTCCAGGAAAACGAGCCGGTCAGCAAGATCGTGCCGCTCCGCCGCCCGATGGCAGATCGCCCGCCAGTCGCGCAGGCCGTTGTCGAGCGGATGCGTCTTCACGACCAGACGACGGTCTGGCGGCGCGCCCGCGGCGAAGGCGTTCAACACCAGATCGATCGCCTCGACCTGGCTGCCGAATGGCGAATGCGTCCTGATCTGGTAGTCGGTCTCGAGTTGCAGTGGAAAGAGGAAGAAGGGTCGCGGATCGCGGCATAGTGCATTCGCCGCTTGACGCGCCGCGCGTTGGCGACCGCGATGGAGCAGGAGCTTGCGCAGCCACCCGGCGTATTCGGCAAGCGGATGGTCGATGGCGTGCGGCCGATAGTATGGATAGAAGAACCACAGGAACACGTTCGACAGGTTGAAGACGAGGTCCGAGCCGGCATCGACCCAGAAACTCTGCGTATAGAGCTGGGTGAAATCGGGGCGCGGCAAGCCAGTCGCCGCCGTTACTATATGGTCCGGATCGTCGGGAAAGTGCGAGTTGGCCGACATGCCGCCGCGCTCCAGCGTCAGCCAGTCGGGCCTGAAATAGCCCATCTCGATGACGTAGACATCGATACCGCGTGCCCGGCACGCCGAGCGCGCCAGTCTGTGATGCGGTCGCTCCTCACCCAGCAGCACGAGATCGGTCACCTGCTCGCGGTCGAGAACATCCTCGACGTAGCGCGGCCATTCGTCCAGGGTTCCGCGGTAGTTCCGCGTCAAGCGGCCACGCCAGAACATCCAGTCGCCCATGCAGATATTGATGCGGCTGACGCGATGCCCTCTGTCATCCAGGTGCCTGCCGATCTTGGCAAACAACGTCGAAGACGGTCCTTGCAGGAACAGGAAGTGCCGCCACTCGTCGGTGCCGCCCACGCCTTGCCCGCTCATTGTGCAGCGACCTCGGCGGAGGAGGCCGATGTCGCGGCCAACCGCATCGCCAAAGACATGAGGTTCCAGGGCTCGACATCGACGCGCGCAACTTCGCCGGTTGCCGGCATTCGAGCTGTGCCCAAGGCCGCAATGGCATAGTCCGTACGGGGATCGGGAAATGGATCGGCGAAACTTTTCAAGAGAGGCGCATGGTCGCCGTAGAAGACGAGCCATACCGGTCGCTCCAGGCGTTCCAATTCCTGCACCAAAGCGGCCAGCGCCTCGTCCGCTGCTTCCAGCAGCCGGCAGTAGATCCGGAGAGGATCGGTGAGCCGTTCGGCCGTCCTGCCGGGTTGCCAGGGGCCATGGTTGCCCATGGAAGCGACGAAGACGAGGCCCGGCTGGTGTTGATCGGCCTCCAGGCACAGTTGCGCCACCCGTCTGCCGAGGTCGGCATCGGTGATATAGGGCGCCTCAGGGCTTGCGGCGTGATTGAAGTCGTCCAGCATGATCAGCCGGTCGAAACCAAGCTCCGGCAGCGCACGATGCCGCATGAAGAATGTTCTGTCGTAAGGATGGACGAACAGGGTCTGCCATCCGGCTTCACGCAGACGGCTCGGCCAGGCGAGCCTGCCGTATCGCCGCGCGCTGAGATAGGGATGGCCGGCATCGTTGCCCAACTGGCCGGGATCGAGCCCGCTCAGCACCGCGAACTCCGTCCTCATCGTGTAGCCGCCTTCGAAGACGTTGCCGAGAAGGCCCCAACGGCATGCCCTTTTCCGCAACGCATCCAGCGCGGGGAGCGATAAGTTCGAGATGCCGAGGCGCCGCATGTCGAGAAAGGACTCCGACTGCCAGACAACGATGAGCGGCGCACCGGCCGTCTCTATATCCTTCGCGTCTACCTTGGATTGTACGCCTGACATCTCGGGATCGTCCGCGCCCCACCATGCTGCGAACCCGAGCACCAGATGGAGGAAAGCGCCGTAGCGCATGGTAGCGACCACCGGTCCCTGCCCTCGCAGCGCACGTTCCGCCGCACGGGCCACTGCCTGCGGTGCCGGCTTCCACAGCGTGAAGGCGAGCGGGACGAACCAGGCCAGGATGCCGGCCCCATAGGCAAGAACCTCATGGCGCGCGGGCAGGAGACTGTCTTCCAGCAGCAAGAACAGTGCCGTTCCGCCGACTATGTAGAGAAATGCCGCGATCCACACGAAGGCATTGAGCCAGGTCGCGTAGAAGATTTCCCGGTGCTTCAGCAAATGCGGAAGAAGGGCAATATCCGAGAAGATCAGCGGTTCGCGTATGAAGTTGAATTTTGCCCAGCAAATGGCTGTGAAGACAGCACAAAACGTCGTTGTAGCCACCGCACCGTAGAGTGGCCGCCACGAGAAGGCAAAAAAGAACAAGAAGACATAGGTGACGGACAGAAGCCGCAGAAGCTGATCTCCTGCCCACCGGCCGGGCGGGCGATGAATAGTCACGGAAGCGCGGCCGCGCGGCGGAATCGCCAGGCGGTCGGCAGCCAGCACCAATGCCGCCGCCCCGAGAAACGCGACGGCCAGCCGCAGCGGTGGAGCGGCAAAGAGCAGGCTCTGACTTCCAGACATGGAGGCCCACGGCGTGGTTCGGCCCCCGCGGGCCGCGGCTGTGACAGGCTATTGCGGCAAGTTCAATTCTGCAACCGGCAAGAAAGGTCAAGCGAGCCGACAGCAACAATTATGGTCAAGGAAGTTCTCCGTGCTACTGTATTGGAGGCAACGCGTCCGGTAGGACATACAGGGACTCTCACCGAACATCGGCACCGTCCAGAAACCGGGCGCTTCGGTTAGATGTCAGGTAAGGCGGGAGGGGTTGTGGCAAACATCATCGCGAATGCGATCGTCGAATTTCTGGCGCTGCTCGTCGCGATCTACGGGGCAACCGTCGCGCTGTATTTCATGCTCGGTATCGGCATCGAATGGCTGAACCGGCGCAACCCCGATCGCCGTATCCAGAAATCGCGCCGAGGGGATACGCGACGAACGGTGGAGATCAGGCAGAGCATGGCGTCAATTCTCGTCACCTGCCTGAGCGTGACCATCGGGCTGTTCGCCCAATGGAAAGACGTCGCCATGACATCCTGGCACCTGACATGGTGGAATGCCGTGCCGTTTTTCCTGTTGACGATGGTGCTGTTCGACACCTGGTTCTACTTCGCCCATCGTCTGCTGCACACGCGCCTTTTCTACCGTTTCCATCGCCTGCATCATCGAAGCGTGGCACCGACCGCATGGAGCAACGATTCCATCGGGCTGGTCGACACAGCCCTCTCGCAGGGTTTTTACGCCGTCGTCGTCTTTCTGGTGCCGATCCCCACCGCCATCTTGCTGACGAACAGGCTATTCGACCAGATCAACGGCACGTTCGGCCATGCCGGCTTCGAATATTTCGCATCCAGGACGGCGCGTTTCCCCTCACCAATGCTCTGCACGACCTATCACGACCAGCATCATGCGGAGTTCAGATACAATTTCGCGAATTATTTCTCCCTGTGGGACAGGCTGCTGGGGACCATAGCCCCGAACTACGACAGTCGGGTCGAAGCGGCGGAGGCGAACGCTCCGCCGCTGACGCTACGCTCGGCGCCGGAATAATTGCCAACCGAAGCCCATCCCGATCAGCTTCGTGGCTTCAAATTTTCCGGGTCGTAGAGCGGCTTGTAGCCGACGCTCGCGACCTCGACCGGATAGGTTTCGCTGAAATACTCGACCAGAAGCTCGCGCCCCTCCTGGCAATAGGCATGAGGCAGGTATGCGAGCGCGATGTTCTTGCCGATGGTCGGGCCATAGGCGACCGAGGTCGTAAAGGAACGGCGGCCGAGTTCGTCCACCAGCGTCTCGCCTGTATCGGGATCCAGCACCGGCATGTTGCCGACCGGATAACGGGCGACGCCGTTCGAATCGCGATTGTCGGTCATCACCAGCGTGCACAGCATGGCCGGCTGGTGCGGCCGGGCGCGATGCTCAAGGTGCTTCGCCTTGCCGCGGAAATCCGCTTCCTTGACCTTGGGACGCTGGAGATCGGATTCGATCAGGTTGTACTCCGTGAGCAGATCGGCGTTCTGTAGGCGCAGGCTCTTTTCCATGCGGCGCGAATTGGCATAGGTCTCGACACCGAAGGCCACGACTCCGGTCGAGCGCAGCGCATCCCATACCGCCAAGCCATCCTCATAAGCCATGTGCAGTTCCCAGCCCTGCTCGCCGACATAGGAAAGACGGAAGGCCATCACGTCCTTGCCGGCGATCTTGATCGTCCTGATCGCCGCGAAGGGGAAATTCTCCGGTGAAAGACCGTCCGGGTCTTCCACCACCTTCTGCAAAGTAGCGCGCGCGTTCGGCCCCCAGATGCCAACGGTGACGTATTTCTCCGTCACGTCGGTGACGGTGACGTCGAAGCCCTTTTCCTCGGCCATCCGCTTCACATAGTGGAAATCACGCGGTCCGGCGTCGGCGCCGTCGACGACGCGGCAGCGGTCGGCCATACGGATAACGGTCAAGTCGGCGCGCACCATGCCCTCGTCATCCAGGAAGTGCGTGTAGATACCTTTGCCGATGTTGTTGTCGCCACCGATCCTGGCCGCGCAAAGCCATTCCATAAGGGCGACATGGTCGGGGCCGGACACCTCGAACATGTAGAAATGCGACAGGTTAACGATGCCGCAATCCTCGCTCATGGCGAGGTGCTCGGCATTGGAGACGCGCCAGAAATGGCGACTGTCCCACTCGTTCTCGCGCACTGGCACGCGGTTGCCGTACTTTTCCAGAAGATGCTCGTTGGCGGCGTAGCCGTGGGCGCGCTCCCAGCCGCCGAGTTCCATGAAATAGCCGCCCAGTTCCTTCTCACGCTCGTAGAAGGGCGATCGCTTGATGTTGCGGCCAGTGGCGTAGGGCTCACGCGGATGGATGGCCGGATTGTAGATCTTCTGCGCCGCCTCACCGCAGCGTCCTGCGATGAAGTCTTCCGTGAGTTGATGCGGATAGAAGCGTGAATAATCGATCGAATTGTGATCGATATGAGTACGTCCGTCGGTCATCCAGTCGGCCACCAGCTTGCCGTAGCCCGGACCGTCCTTGACCCAGATGGCGACGGCGTACCACAGCCCCCTCACCTTCTGGCTTTCGCCGATGGACGCGCCGCCGGCGGCCGAGACCTGCAGCAGGCCGTTGAAGGATCGGCGTTCGTCATAGCCGAGTTCGCCGAGGATCGGCGTCAGTTCGATGGCGCGCTGCAGCGGTTCCAGGATCTGTTCCATGTCGAGGTCGCGCTGCGATGGCGACAGCCGCGCCTGGTCCTTTTCCAGCAGGTCGCGCGGATGGACCAGCCTCGGATTCGTCTCCTCGTAGTAGCCCCACTCGATCATGCCGCCTTCCGAGGTCTTCGGATCGCCGGTGTCGCGCATATAGGCGGAGTTGCCCTGATCGCGCATCAGCGGGTAGCCAATCTCCTTGCCGGTGCCGGCGAATTCCGTGTACGGGCCGAAAAAGGTCAGCGGGTGGTCCACCGGCATCACCGGCAGGTCCTCTCCCGCCATCTCGGCGATCAGGCGACCCCACAGGCCGGCGCAGACCACAACATAATCCGCTTCGATCATGCCGCGGTCGGTGACGACGCCCTTGATGCGGCCATTCTCGATCACCAGCGACTTCGCCGCCGTGTTGGCGAAGGCCTTCAGCTTGCCGGCCTTCTCGGCCTGGTCGACCAGCTTGCCGGCAACCGTCTGGGAACGCGGGATGACGAGGCCCGCGTCAGGGTCCCACAGGCCGCCCTGCACAACCGATTCTTCGATGAGTGGAAACTTTTCCTTGATCTCGGCCGGATCTATCAGCCGCGCGCGTGTGCCGAATGCCTTGGCGGAAGATACCTTGCGCTTGATCTCGTCCATGCGCGCATCGTCACCGACGCGGGCGATTTCAAGCCCGCCGATGCGCTCGTAGTGTCCCATCTTCTCATAAAAATCTATGGAATAGAGCGAGGTCCAGCACGACAGGAAGTCGTGGCTGGTCATGTAGCAGAAGTCCGAGGCGTGGGCGGTCGAGCCGATGTCGGTCGGGATGCCGGACTTGTCGATGCCGACGATGTCGTCCCAGCCGCGCTCGATCAGGTGATGCGCGACCGAGGCGCCGACGATGCCGCCAAGGCCAACGATGACGACCTTCGCCTTTTTCGGAAACTCTGCCATGGCGCGCTGCTCCGGATGATCCTGTGCCAAGCGGAAAGCGCGCTGAGCGCTCCGCGATCGGCGCACAATATGCAGAGGGCAAGGGCGGCGCTACCGCCTGTTTGCGACACGACGCACGAGCGACGCGACCAGCCAGCCAAGTGTCCCGGAGCCGAACGACAAAAGGCCGGGCATGCGCCCGGCCCGCGAACCATCCAGATCAGGGTTTCACTTGATCCTGGCGACACCGTTCGAGATGGTCACCGTCTCGGAGCCGGTCAGGGCTTCGAGATCGCCATTGGGCAGCGTCACGAAGCATCCGTCGGGGCAGAATTCGACTGTCTCGCCAGCGGCAAGGGACAGCTCGGACTTACCGCCGCCTTCCGTCACCATCAGCGTGCGCGGCTCCTTGTCATTGTTGACGGCCGTCGCGGCAAAAGAAGCCTGCGCCGCGGCGACAAGCGCGATTGCAGCAATGAGCGATTTCCGCATTCCGATCCCGGTGTTTTCACCGCCCCTGTTTCCGCTCAGGGCATTTGCCCGTTGCGGATCAATGTATAGGCGATTGAAGCTGAACCGCAACTGAATGCCACGTTCATGCCGCAATTGGTTCCCGGCGGCATCGGCATCAGCGCGGGTCGGGCTTGCGGCTCCTGCTTCGGCTTTTTGCGCCGCGCTGCGTAGCAGCTTTCCGCGCCTGCCGGTCGGCGAGTTCCACCTCCATCTTGTCGTCGTCCGTCGGCCACGGCTCCGGCTTCTTCTCGGCCACCGTGCGGGGCGTTGAGGGAATCTCGATGCCTTCCCTGTCGAAGGCTTCGACGACGGCGAACCGAATGTCGTTCTGTACCGTTCCGCCGTTCAGGATATCGGCGAGGAAAACGCGTATCTCGAACTCCAGGGCGGCCGGACCGAAATTGGCGAACTGCACGAATGGTTCGGGATTCTTCAGCACCAGCGGGTGGCCGCGCGCAATATCGAGCAGGACCTCGTGCACCCGCTTCACATCGCTGCCATAGGCGACGCCGACCCGAATCTCGACACGGCCGAGCTTGTTGCGGTGTGTCCAGTTACCGACGGCACCGTTGATCAGGTTGGAATTGGGCAGGATGACGGACTGGCGCTGGAACGTTTCGATCTCGGTGGCGCGAACCGAAATCTTCTTGACAGTGCCGGTCACATCACCCGCGACGATCCAGTCGCCGACCTTGAATGGCCGCTCGGCCAAGAGAATCAGGCCGGAGACGAAATTCGACACCACGTTCTGCAAACCAAAGCCGATGCCGAGAGACAGCGCTCCGGCGACCAGCGCCAGATTGGAAAGGTCTATACCTGCCGCGGAAACGCCGACCAGCGCCGCAATGGCGACGCCGGCATAACCAACCGCCAGCCGGATCGAGTTTCGCACACCGGCGTCCACCTTGCCGCGCGCCATGACCGAGCCATCGAGCCAGCCCTGGAACCAGCGGGTCAGGAAATAGCCAATGATGAAGACGACGATGCCGGTAAGGATACCGGTGAACGAGATGGTCACCGAGCCGATGCTGAGCCCGGTCGCCAACTTGTAGCTCCAGGCCTGGATGTCGCCAGGCTGAAAACCCCACATCAACAGGATGAGCGGCAGAAAGATCAGCACGATCAGCACGTTGAGCGCAATGCTGGCGACCAGTCCGAGTTGGTCCAGCGTGGTATCCTCCAGCGAGGAATTCTCAGCCAGCCAGCGCCCGACGGAAGAACTGCCGAAACCGCCTTCGGCGCCGATCGCGCGGGCCGACAGCAATCCGATATAGGCCGTCACCAGGATCGTGCCGGTCACCACCACCTGCAGCGACATGAAAGTAGCGAGGCGGATATACCCCAGCAGAGCCGCGCCTATGATGAAGACGCCCAGCCCATAGGCGCTGGTGCGCAGCCATACCGGCCAGCGCCGCCATTCGCCTTCTTTCGTGCGGAACGGCTTCACCATCCCCATCAGGATGAGCAGGATGCCGACGATGACGGCAGCCAGAAAGCTCCGCGCCACCGTCAACGACAGCAGCGAGCCCATCTGGCTGTTGGCGATGGCGAGAAAGCTGCTGACGCCGATGACGATCGCCATGGCCGTCGTCAGCCGCACCAGCCAGCGCGCGGCTTCCGGCTCGACCGGGATCAGCCGCCATTGCGGCTGTGCCGGCGACAGCGCCGCATTGGTCAGTCGGTTGACGCAGAAGACGAGGCCGATGACGGTCATGGCCGCGGCCAGGAAGGTGCCGATGTCGCCGCGCAGCACGCCGTAATAGTCGTAGAAGAAAAAGGTCGCGGTAAAGAACACGCCAAGGGCCATGGTCGGCAGTAGCGTCGACCAGAAAGTGCGCGATAGCCGGCTTAGATAAGACGGATTTTCGACCCTGCCTGGATCGATCAGCCGGCCGAAGACGCGGCGCCCGCCGAACATCAGCACGAAGGCGGCGACTAACGCCATCATCGTCGCCGCGAGCATCGGCTGCGCCTTGTATTTGAGCGCGAAACCCAACCAAGAAGAAATCGCCTTATAGAACGACGACACGCCGGCCCGGGCGTCCGAGAGCACTTTGTTGCTGAAGGCATCCGTCAAGGCGTATCGCTTGGTCAGGAGGTTGCGGAACAGTTCGCTGCGTGTCGTTGCGACCTCGTTGATGAGGTTGCCTATGCGCACCGACAGCGCCTCGGCCGAGGCGGTCACCGCGTTGATCTCGGCTTTTTCGGAAGCCAGCGCCTGACGCTCGCTGCTGACGATATCCGGTTCGACCGGTTGCCCTTCGGTCGGCGCCGGCCCCAGTTGTTCCAGCCGCTTGCTGATCTCCGTCAGCCGCGGCCGGAACGCCAGCGCGCTTTGCAAGGCCTGATGCGAAAGTTCTTCCAGTTGTAGCCGGATCTCGACCAGTTTGTCGTCGTCCTCCCTACTCTGTTCGATCTGCTTTTCGAGCGCGTCGACCTTGGCAGAGAGTTCCTGCACCGCCTTCTGCTGATCCGCGACCAGCCCCGTCGGTGCGATGGCCGCCGGGCCCTGCGCGGCTGGAGCTTGTATCGGCTCCTGCGCCATCCCGACGCCCGCAAGCGGCGAAGCGGCGAGCACGAGAAACAGCACGAGGCAAAGGAAACGCAGCATCAAGAAGCTTGTCCGACGGAGACGGGCATTCGACACGAGAGTGGGCCATTGATAGAGATGGCCGCAACGGCCGGCAAGTTGCCGTCTACGCATAAGCATCGGAGTCGGCCTGTCGAAAAGCGATGGCGCAATATTGGCTTTGGCCATGTCGCCTGCTCTATAGTCTGCGCCACGCCTGAACCGGAACACAGAACACCATGGCGGAATATTCGGCGCTTGCGCTGCTGAAAAATGCCTTCAACGGCAACAAGGACTGGAAACCGGCCTGGCGCAAGCCAGACCCCAGGGCCTCTTACGACGTGATCGTCATCGGCGGCGGTGGTCATGGCCTCTCGACAGCCTATTACCTCGCCAAGGAGCACGGCATCACAAATGTCGCCGTGCTGGAGAAGGGCTATCTCGGTTCCGGCAATGTCGGTCGCAACACGGTGACGGTGCGCTCCAACTACCTGTTGCCGCCCAACACGCGTTTCTACGAGCATTCGATGAAGCTGTGGGAGAACCTCTCCCACGATCTCAACTACAACGTGATGTTTTCGCAACGCGGCGTGGTCAACCTGGCGCATAGCCCGGCGCAACTCGACGACCTCGCCCGGCGCGGCAATTCCATGCGCCACCAGGGCGTCGATGCCGAACTGATGACCCCGGCCGACGTCAAGCGCCTGATGCCGGCCATCGACATCAGCAACAAGGCCCGCTTTCCGATCCATGGCGGCCTGATCCAGCCGCGCGCCGGCACGGCCCGGCACGACGCGGTGGCCTGGGGCTATGCGCGCGGCGCCGATCGTCGCGGCGTCGACATCATCGAGAACTGTGAGGTCACCGGCTTCATCAGGGACGGCGACAAGGTTGTCGGCGTCACCACCGCGCGCGGCGAGATCAGGGCCAAAAAAGTCGCAGTGGCCGTCGCCGGCTCGACCGGCCGCGTCATGCGGCTGGCGGGCATCGACAAGATGCCGATCGAGAGCCACGTGCTGCAGGCTTTCGTCACCGAATCGATCAAGCCGTTCCTCGACACCGTGGTGACCTTCGGCATGGGCCATTTCTACATCAACCAGTCAGACAAGGGCGGGCTGGTCTATGGCGGCGACATCGACGGTTACAATTCCTACGCCCAGCGCGGCAATCTCCCGATCATCGAAGACGTGATGAGCGAAATGCTGGCGCTGTTTCCGGGTCTCGCCGGCCTGCGCCTGCTGCGCAACTGGGGCGGGCTGTGCGACATGTCGATGGACGGCTCGCCGATCATCACCAAGGGGCCGCTTCCCGGCATGTATCTCAACTGCGGCTGGTGCTACGGCGGCTTCAAGGCGACACCGGCCTCCGGCTTCTGCTTCGCGCACACCATCGCCCGCGACGAGCCGCACGAACTCAACGCCGCCTTCACGCTCGACCGCTTCCACCGCGGTATCCTGATCGACGAGAAGGGCCAGGGCGCGACGCCACGGCTGCATTAGGCCATGATCCCGAACCGAAGAACCGCGCAAGCGAAAAGTGGAACCCGATTTTCGGACAAGATCATGGCCAAACGAAAAGCTACGAGAAAATGCTGATCACCTGTCCCTATTGCGGCCCACGCGATGTGTCCGAATTCACCTATCAGGGCGATGGCAACCGCAAGCGCCCTGCCCCGAATTCGCAGGATCTCGACGCCTGGAACGAGTATGTCTACGACCGCCTCAACCCGGCCGGCGATCACAACGAGATATGGCAGCATTCCAGCGGCTGCCGCATCCACTTGAAAGTGGTGCGCAACACGCTGACGCATGAGATTTCCAGCGCAGCGCCGGTGCGCGGACATCACCATGCTACCGCCCGCCATGGAGCGAAGTCGTGAGCCCGCGCCACACGGACATCGGCGGTCGCATCGACCGTACCCGCATCATCCGCTTCACTTTCGACGGAGTGGCCTATACCGGCCATGCCGGGGACACGCTGGCTTCCGCGCTGCTGGCGAATGGCGTTTCGCTGTTCGGCCGCTCCTTCAAGTATCACCGGCCGCGCGGTGTGCTAACCGCCGGCGTGGATGAGCCGAATGCGCTGGTGACGATCCTGCGCGGTTCGGTCCGCGACCCCAACATTGCGGCCACCATGGTCGAGATTTACGATGGCCTCATCGCCGAGAGCCAGAACCGCTTCCCCTCGCTGGCGTGGGATGTCAGCGCCGTCAACCAGCTCGGTGGCAAGCTGATTGGGGCCGGCTTCTACTACAAGACCTTCATGGGCCCGGTGGTCGGACCGCTGAAGGGCACTCGCTTCTGGATGTTCTGCGAACATTTCATCCGCCGCGCCGCCGGCCTCGGCCGCGCAGGGCGCGAGGCCGACACGGCACGCTACGAGCATATCAACGCTTTCTGCGACGTCCTGGTGGTCGGTTCGGGGCCGGCGGGGCTGATAGCGGCGAACGCGGCGGCGGATAGCGGCGCGCGCGTCATCCTGGCCGAACTCGAACCCAGTCTCGGCGGCTCGACCAACTGGTCGGGAGAAACCATCGACGGCAAGCCGGCCGCTGAATGGTCCGCCGCGCTCGTCAAGAACCTGCGGGGCCGCGACAATGTCCGCGTGTTGCCGCGCACGACCGTCTGGGGCTACTACGACGGCAACACCATGGCCGCCATACAGCGCGTCAGCGACCACAAGGCGCTACCGGCCAAGGGCGAGCCGCGCCACCGGCAGTGGACGATTCGCGCCGGCTCCGTGGTGCTGGCGACCGGCGCCCTGGAGCGGCCACTGGTATTTCCCGGCAACGACCGGCCGGGTGTCATGCTGGCAAATGCCGCAGAGCGCTATGCCAACGAATTCGGTGTGCTGCCGGGCGAGAAGATCGCCATTTTCACCAACAACGACAGCGCCTATCGCGCGGTTTTGGCGCTGAAGAGTGCTGGCGCGGCAATCGCTGCGATCATCGATGTGCGGTCTGAAATCTCTCCGGAGATGCGCGATATCGCCAGCCGTGCGGAAACGGAATTGCTCACCGGCCATGCGGTGGTTGGCACCGAGGGCGGCAAGGCGCTATCCGGCATCAAGGTACAGCGTTTCGAGATGGCCAGCGGCGGGTTGTCCGGCGAGGCACGCAGTATCCACGCCGATTGCCTCGTTGTGTCGGGCGGCTGGTCGCCGACCATCCATCTTGCCAGCCAGGCGGGTACAAAGGCGGAGTGGAACGAGGCCTTGCAAGCCTTCCTTCCACCGAAACCGACGCAGAAATGGCTCGGCGCCGGCGCCTTCAACGGCAGCTTTTCGACGTCCGACGCCATCGTCGAAGGCCATGCGGCAGGCGTCGCGGCGAGCGGCGGGAAGGCCCGGCCGGTGGATATCCCCTCCATCGAGGCAGCACCGGGCAGACCGGAACCCGCGCCTGTCCTGGAAATCGCGGCGCCGGGAAAGAGCTTCGTCGATTTCCAGCACGACGTCACCGCCGACGACGTGCGCCTGGCGCACCGCGAAGGGTTTGTCTCGGTCGAGCACCTCAAGCGCTACACCACGCTCGGCATGGCGACCGACCAGGGCAAGACCTCCAACGTGCCCGGCCTTGCCATCATGGCGGCGGCGCTGGGCAAACCGATCCCTGAGGTAGGCACGACCCGTTTCCGGCCACCCTATGCCGCCGTGTCGCTCGGCTCCATCGCCGGCGACCGCTACGGTGACCTCGAGCCCGAACGGCTGACGCCGATGCACGACTGGCATATCGCCCACGGCGCAACCATGTTTCCCGCCGGCCTCTGGTTCCGGCCGCAGATCTACGGCCACCCCGGCGAAACAATCGAGCAGGCCTATGTGCGCGAGACGACCGGCACGCGTGGTTCGGCCGGCATCGTCGACGTCTCGACACTGGGCAAGATCGCCGTGCAGGGTCCGGATGCAGCGGAATTCCTCGACCGCATCTACACCAACATGTTTTCCACGCTTGCCGTCGGCAAGGCACGCTATGGGCTGATGTTGCGCGAGGACGGCATCGCCTTCGACGACGGCACCACCTGGCGGCTCGGCGAGCAGGATTTCCTGATGACCACGACGACGGCCAATGCCGGCAAGGTCATGCAACACCTGGAATATTTCCTCGACGTGATCTGGCCGGAACTGAAGGTCGCCGTCACCTCTGTCACCGACCAGTGGGCGGGCGCGGCGATCGGCGGGCCGAATGCGCGTTCCATCCTGGCGGCCTGCGTCAAGGGCACGCCGGTGGACAACGCGGCCCTGCCCTTCATGGGGATCGTCCATGGCGAGATTGCGGGCGTGCCGGTGATGATCTGCCGCCTTTCCTTCTCCGGCGAAATGGCCTTCGAGGTCTATTGCGGCTCGGACTGGGGCACGCATGTCTGGGAGGCACTGATGGAGGCGGGCAAGCCGTTCGATCTCGTACCCTACGGGCTGGAGGCGCTGGGCACGATGCGCATCGAGAAGGGCCACGTCACCGGCGCCGAGATCGACGGCCGCACCACGGCGCGCGACCTGCATCTCGATTGGCTGCTGTCGAAGAAAAAGCCGTTCATCGGCTCGGCAATGATGGATCGCGAGGGCCTGATCGCCAGAGACCGGCTGCAGCTCGTCGGGCTCGTCTCCCTCGACAACCGGCCGCTGAACGGCGGTGCGCACATCGTCGAGGAACTCGACGAGGAGAATCCGAACGGCTCGATCGGCCATATCACGGCCGTCTGCTACTCGCCTTCGCTCGGCAAATATATCGGGCTGGCGCTGATCGAAGGCGGCAAGTCGCGGCACGGCACCCGCGCCTTCACCTCCGACCCGCTGCGCGGCCGCTTCGGCCCGGTCGAGATCGTCAGCCACCACTTCTTCGACCCCGAGGGGAGCCGCATGCATGGCTAGCAAGGTTGAGCGCCTTTCACCGCTGGCGCCGGTCTACCGCCCCGGCTCGCACGGCAATTTCGAGGACGGCGTCGGCGTCGCGCTCAGCGAGGTCGCGCCGGCTTCGATCGTCCAGCTTGCCGCCTGGCAAGGCCAGGAGAAGAAGCTGATCGACGCCATCCGCAAGGTGGTGGGCCTGTCACTGCCTGACGGCGCTGGGGCCGGCGCGGCGAACGGGGCCAAGGCTGCGTTCGGCATCGCACCCGGCAAATTCCTGGTCAGCGACGAAACCGAGGATCTGGCTGCGGCCTTCGCCAAAGCCGTCACGCCCGCCGTCGGTACCGTGACCGACCTGTCGCATGGCCGCACGGTGATCCGTATCGAGGGGCCGGAAGCCGAATGGGTTCTGGCGAAACTCTTCGCCATCGACTTGTCGCTTCCCGCCTTTCCAGTCGGCGCCGGACGCTCGACCGCGCATCATGATGTATTCGCGCAGATCCAGCGGAGCGCCGCCGAGCAGTTCGACATCTATGTCTTCCGCTCCTTCGCGCGCTCGTTCTGGAACGCATTGTGCCATAGCGCGGCGGAGGTCGGTTACGAAGTGGCGTGACGGAGGCCGCTGGACTCCGCTTCTACGCCGTTCAGAACCTCTGCTGGTAGATCAGCGTCGAGCGGCCCTCCGGCTCACCGGGCAGCAGGACAAAAGCCCTGTTGCCGGCGGCAGCGAGCTTGTCGTGAATGTCCTTGAGAACCTTCGCGCTTGGGAGATTGCAGCCCTTCGGATCGTTTGAGTCCCACAGGTTCCTGGCAATTCCGGAATCGACGGCAGTGTAGATCGCCTTCGGCGCGAAATCGCGCTTGGGAACCTTGTCCTGCGCCACGAGCGCCTGGATGACCGCAGCCAGCACGTCGGCCGATCGCTGGAAGTCCACCGCCTCAACCTTGTGCGCCTCGTCTCTGTCGCGCTTGTCGAAACGGTCGGTCTGGCCGGTTCGGTTGCAGTGGCGCGCGATGAACAGCCAGTCGTGCACGATGTAGGCCGGGCCGTAGCCCCAGGGCGAGAGGCCGGTCCAGCTCCTCACCGCCTGGGGGATCGACCCACCGTCGGTGAACATCGCGCCGGGTCGGATCTTATCGTAGCCGAGGCGCTCGGCAAGCGCCTTCGGCAAGGTGTAGGTCAGCGGATCGGCGTAATAGGGATAGTAGATGAAATTGTCTTCGCCATCCCAAAAGACCATGAGATAGCCGGAAACCCTGCCGGGGTCTTCCGGGTCGATGGCCGGCACCGTGGTGCAGGCGGCCGCCGCGCCCAGCATGAACAGCCCTGCACCTGCCACCAGTTTCATCGAGAAACGCACGGCCCTCTCTCCGCGGCGATCCGAAGCGATATTAGCGGACGAGCGGCATTTGCGCCACGGGTCCCGCTGGCATCATCGCCGCTTCGTCCTGTCGCTTGAGGCGAATGGCGCCGCGCCGATAATGCACGCGGAATCAGGGCGATGCGTCAGCAGTCCCGCCCGGCAACCGGCTCGTGCCTTCATGACTGTCCAGACCATGGCGACGGCCCCTGACCGCCTCGACGAACCGGGCGGCGTGTCGCTTCTGGTTCCGGTCACTGTCGCCTTCGGCGTCTTCATGACCAACCTCGACCAGAACGTGGTCGTGACTGCGCTGCCGGGCATAGCCGAGAGCCTTGAGCGCCCGTCAAGCGAGCTCGGCCTGCTCATCACCGTTTATGTCGCCAGCCTTATCATCTCCATGCCGGTCGGCGGCTGGGCGGCGGAACGCTTCGGCTTGCGCAATTCCTATTGCGCTGCCGTGCTCATATTCGGCGTCGCCTCGGCGCTTTGCGGCATGGCCGGCGACCTGTGGACGCTGGTCGGCGCACGCGCCCTGCAAGGTTTTGGCGGTGCGCTGATGGGCACGCTCGGCCAGGTGACCGTGCTGCAGAGTTTCCCGCGCAGCCGCACCCTGAAGATCAACATGTATATCTCGCTGGCCGGCCAGTCCGGACCATTGGTCGGACCGTTGGTCGGTGGTGCGCTGACCACCTACATCTCCTGGCGCTGGATCTTCTTCATCAACATCCCGATCGCGGTGGTGGTGGCGATGCTGGGCGCAATGCTGTTCCCTGACGCTCGCAAGGCGATCCGCACGCCCTTCGACATGACCGGTTTCGGACTGGTGGGTGTCGGCATGGTGCTGCTCGTCTTCGGCATGGATTCGCTTGCCGCCAAGGATCTGGCGGCCGGGCCGATCCTGTTGCAGATGGGGCTTGCCGCCGCTGTGCTCGCGGTCGCCTCCTTCCATTGCCTGCGCAGCCCTAACCCGATCCTCGACCTGAAGCTTTTGCGCATCCGCACCTTCCGCATTTCCTTCCTCACCGGCGGCGGGCTGGACACGATCGGCATGGCTTCGGTGATGTTCCTCTTGCCATTGATGTTCCAGCTCGGCTTCGGCATGAGCGCGATGCAGGCAGGATCGCTGACTTTCGTCGCGGCGGTCGGGTCGCTGCTGGTCAGGCTGTTCATGCCGGCCGTGCTCAGACGTCTCGGCTTCCGCCGGCTACTGGTGGTCAACACGCCGATCTGCGCCGCCCTTGTGGCCGGCTTTTCGCTGCTCGACGCGACAACGCCGTTGTGGATCGTGCTCGGCTATATCTTCGTCTTCGGCGTGTTTCGCTCGGCGCAGTGGGCTTCGACCGGCAATCTCGCCTATTCGGACATCGCACCCGAGCAGCTCGCGCGTTTCAGCGCGCTCTACTACATTTTGTGGCAGCTCGGCGTCGCCATCAGCGTCGGGACGGCGGCTGCCGCATTGTCGCTGCTCTCGGCCGGCAGCGGTCATGCCGAAGCCGGCGACTTTCGTATCCTGTTCCTTATGGAGGGGGTCGTCACGCTCTGCGCGCTGTTTGCTTATCTCAGGCTGACGCCGCGCGACGGTGCGCATGTGAGCGGGAATGAGATCAGGACAGGGGAGTAAGGGAGTAAGGGAGTAAGGGAGTAAGGGAGTAAGGGAGTAAGGGAAACAGCAATCAATGCTGAAACGCAACTACTCCCCTATTCCCCTACTCACCCATTCCCTTACTCCCCGAACGTCACCCACTCCTCCAGCGGCGCACGGTCTGTGCGGAAGCTGGCTTCAGGTTTGGACGTATCTTCATAGCCCAGCGCCATGCCGCACACGACGATCTCCTCGTCGGTGATACCCAGCACCGGGCGGACCTGGCGGTGATAGGGGGCAAAGGCGGCCTGCGGACAGGTGTGCAGCCCCCTCGCCCGCGCCGCGATCATGATGTTCTCGAGGAACATGCCGTAGTCGATCCACGAGCCCTGGTTCAGCCGGCGATCTATGGTGAAGATCATGCCGACGGGCGCATCGAAGAAGACGAAGTTGCGGTCGTGCTGTGCCCGCATCTTGTCCACCTCGCGCCGGCCGATGCCGAGCACGCCGTAGAGCCCGAAGCCGTTGGCGCGACGGCGCGTCAGGTACGGCTCGAAGAACTGGTCGGGATAGTATTTATACTCGTCCCATTCCGCTTTCTCGGCGCGGATGCCGGAATTGAGAATCGCGTCCGAGATGCGCTGCTTGACCGCGCCCTTGGCGACATAGACGCGCCAGGGCTGCATATTGGTGCCGGAGGGCGCGCGGGCCGCGACATCGAGAATGGCACGAATCGTATCGTCGTCGACCGGATCTGGCAGGAATGCGCGCACCGAGCGCCGGGAGAGGATCGCCTCGTCGACGGCAGCCGTCTCTTCCGAGACCGGAGTTCTGTTGTCAGGCGCCAGCATGCGTGCCTTTCTCGCCAGGAATCGCGCCCGAACGTCCCCCAAAGAGCCTGTGCTCTACCGTTCGCGACCGTGCCTTGCCTCAAGCGCGGATTGTCCGCAAGCAAATCTTGCGGTCCATGAAATTTCGCTTGATTTTTTCAGCGAGAAACCCTCTCATGAAATTCGGCTAAGAATTTTCACGAAGGTTGGTCGTGGCGCAAACTGCCGCAACGCCGGACGCTCGAGCGCAGGAACATGTTCTAGCGAGCGACATAAGGGCGCTTCGCAAGGCGCGCGGGCTGACGCTGTCCGAGATCGCGCTAAAGCTCGGCCGCTCCGTCGGCTGGGTCAGCCAGGTCGAGCGGGGCCTGTCCATGCCCTCGCTGGCGGACATGCGCGCATTCGCCACCCTGTTCGACGTGCCGATCAGCCTGTTCTTCGGTCATGACGTGCCGGATGAGGCCGAGCGCGGGGTGGTCGTGCGCGCTGGTCGACGCCGGGCCCTCGGCACGCGAGAAACGGGACTGGTCGAGGAACTGCTGTCTCCAGACCTCGGCGGCTCCTTCGAGATGGTGCGTTCGGAATTCGCGCCCGGCGCCGAGTTGCCGGCGCGCGCGCTGCGCCAGACCGAGGAAGCCGGCTATGTCGTGTCGGGCATTTTCGAGATCGAGATCGACGGCACCTGGCATCACCTTGGCCCCGGCGACAGCTTCCGCTTCGAGAAGAAGACACATCGCTGGCGCAATCCGGGCACCGAGCCCGCGGTGGTGATCTGGGTGGTTAGCCCGCCGGTGTATTGAACGAGAATCGGGAGGACCAAATGGCAGAACTTCCGGCACGGGCACGCGTAGTCATCATCGGCGGCGGCGCCGTCGGCTGCTCCTCGCTCTACCATCTGGCGAAAGCCGGCTGGACCGACTGCGTGCTTCTGGAAAAGAACGAACTGACGTCCGGCTCGACCTGGCATGCCGCCGGCAACGTGCCGACCTTCTCGACCTCCTGGTCGCTGATGAACATGCAGCGCTATTCGACCGAGCTGTACCGCGGACTGGCGAAGGCAGTCGACTATCCGATGAACTACCACGTCACCGGCTCGATCCGGCTGGCGCACAGTGAAGAACGCATGCGCGAATTCCAGCGCGCCAGGGGCATGGGCCGTTACCAGGGCATGGACATCGAGGTCATCGACCCGGACGAGATCGTCAAGCGCTATCCCTTCATCGACACGCATGACTTGAAGGGCGCGCTCTACGATCCGAACGACGGCGATATCGACCCCGCCCAGCTCACCCAGGCGCTGGCCAAGGGCGCGCGCGACATGGGCGCCAGGATCGTGCGCTTCTGCCCCGTCACCGGCGTTCGCCGCGAGAAGGACGAATGGGTGGTCGAGACGGCGCAAGGCGAAATCCGCTGCGAGATCGTCGTCAACGCCGCCGGCTATCGTGCGGCCGAAGTCGGAAAGATGTTCGACCGCGACATCCCGATGATGGTGATGAGCCACCAGTACATATTGTTCGAGGAAATCCCCGAGCTCGCCGCCTGGTCGAAGGAGGCCGGTCGCAAGCTGCCGCTGCTGCGCGACGTCGACACCTCCTGGTATCTGCGCCAGGAAAAGAACGGCATGAACCTCGGCCCATACGAGCGCAACTGCCGCGCCCACTGGGCGGGCGCCGACGACCCGATGCCGGCCGATTTCTCCTTCCAGCTCTTCCCGGACGATCTGGAACGGCTGGAATGGTATCTCAACGACGCCGTCGCGCGCGTGCCGATCCTCGGGACGGCCGGCCTGTCGAAGGTCATCAACGGGCCGATCCCCTACGCGCCGGACGGCAACCCGCTGATCGGCCCGATGCCTGGCGTGCCCGACGCATTCGAGGCCTGCGTCTTCACCTTCGGCATCGCCCAGGCCGGCGGCGCCGGCAAGGTGCTGGCCGAATGGGTCACCGAAGGCCGGACGGAATGGGACATGTGGTCGTGCGACCCGCGCCGCTTCACCGCCTTCGCCTCAGCGCCA
>CAZBBT010000011.1:0-54221 GCA_964490065.1 uncultured Mesorhizobium sp.
TACGGCTGCAAGGAATCGCTGGTCGACGGCATCCGCCGCGGCACCGACGTGATGATGGCCGGCAAGGTCGCCATCGTCGCCGGCTACGGCGACGTCGGCAAGGGTTCGGCCGCGTCGCTCAAGGGCGCCGGCGCGCGCGTGAAAGTCACCGAGGCCGATCCGATCTGCGCCCTGCAGGCGGCTATGGACGGCTTCGAGGTGGTCACCATGGACGACGCGATCGGCACCGCCGACATCGTCATCACCGCCACCGGCAACAAGGACGTGCTGACGCTGGACCACATGCGCAAGCTGAAGGACATGGCGATCGTCGGTAACATCGGCCACTTCGACAACGAGATCCAGGTCGCCTCGCTGCGCAACCTGAAATGGACCAACGTCAAGCCGCAGGTCGACATGATCGCCTTCCCGGACGGCAAGCGCATGATCCTCTTGTCGGAAGGCCGCCTGCTCAACCTCGGCAACGCCACCGGCCATCCGAGCTTCGTCATGTCGGCGTCCTTCACCAACCAGGTGTTGGCGCAGATCGAACTCTACACCAAGCAGGGCCAGTACCAGAACCAGGTCTATGTGCTGCCCAAGCATCTCGACGAGAAGGTCGCGAAGCTGCATCTCGACAAGCTCGGCGCCCGGTTGACCGAGCTGTCCTCCGAGCAGGCCGCCTATATCGGCGTCACGCCACAGGGACCGTTCAAGCCGGAACACTACCGCTATTAATTAAATTTCGAACTATCACAACATATTGTGGCCGGGCGATTGACAAGTCGCCCGGTCTTATTTTTGCGCGCAACGAATCTTCCCGCCGATTCGGCAAGGCGCTATGGTGACGTGATTCGCGACGTTTTCAGTTCGCAAGGCTTTCCGGGTATCGAGGCGTTCCGTGCGTGTCCGAGGGGGCGCGGCATCACGGATTCCGGGTCGGGCGGTTCTTTGTTCAGGCGGCGGAGAGGAACGAGACATGCCGGGGGAAAGCCCGCTTCGAGCGGGAAGGGCCGTTTCCGGCGGCCATGAGGATTCGACGGCGGAAGCTTTCGCCGGCAATGTCTTTCGGCGCGGGCGCCTGGCGGCGTTGAAGGGCGGCGCTGCGCTCGCCGTCGTGCTGTTCTCCGGCGCGGCCGAGGCCGCCGGGGGAAGCGTTTCCATCACCACGACGGATGTCATTCAGCTTGCGATGCTTGTCGGCGTCATGGGCGCGGCCCTTCTGTCGGCCATCGTTCTCATCCGCGAGCGGGCGCGCATCGCCGATGAGAACGTGGAACTCCGCGGCCGTATCGCCGACGTCAACGCCGCGCTGCAGCGCTCGGAATCGCTGCTCAACCTGCGCGACCAGCGTGTCGTCGTCTGGTCGGCCGAGAACAAGAAGCCCGAGCTCGTCGGGGCCTTGCCGCTCGACAGCGGCGCGCCGGAAGACCGTGCCGGTTTCCTCGCCTTCGGCCGCTGGCTGATGCCGCGCTCGGCGGCGGCGCTGGAGCACGCGGTCGCCGCGCTGCGCGAGAAGGGCACGTCGTTCGACCTCGTCGCCGAATCGCAGATCGGCGCGCCGCTGGAAGTGCAGGGCCGCAAGAGCGCGGCGCATGTCATGGTGCGTTTCGTCTCGCTGTCGGAAGCACAGCGCGCCAGCGCGCGGCTGAAGATCGAGAACCAGCGCCTTTCGGCGGATCATGATATTTTGCTCGGCCTGCTCGACGCGCTGAAGATGCCTTCCTGGCTGCGCGCGGCCGATGGCCGGCTCAGATGGGTCAACCGCGCCTATGCCGAGGCGGTGGAGGCCGCGGACGGCGAAGCCGCGCTGCGCGAGGGCAAGGAGTTCCTCGGCGGCCAGGCGCGCGAGACGATCGCGCAGCAGCACAAGGCAAAACCGGTTTTTGCGCAGACGCTGTCCACGGTCATCGGCGGCGACCGGCACATGTTTGCCGTCACCGATTTCGCCGCATCGGGCGGCTCGGCCGGCCTCGCCTGCGACGTCAGTGCGATCGAGGCGGTGCGCGAGGAATATGGGCGCACCGTGCGCAGCCACGCCGACACGCTCGATCAGTTGAACACAGCAGTCGCCACCTTCGACGCCGGCCAGAAGCTGCGCTTCTTCAACCAGGCCTTCCAGAAGCTGTGGGGGCTCGATCCGGCCTTCTTGAACAGCGCGCCGGACAACGCGCTGGTGCTCGACCGGCTGCGCGCCGAGGGCACGATCCCCGAACAGCCGGAATGGCGGCGCTGGAAGGAAAACCTGCTTTCGGCCTACCGCGCCGTCGAGCCGCAGGAACACTGGTGGCACCTGCCGGACGGCAAGACCATCCGTGTCGTCGCCAATCCGCAGCCGAAGGGCGATGTAACCTGGGTGTTCGAGAACCTCACCGAAAAGATCGACCTGGAAAGCCGTTACCAGACGGCGGTGCGCGTGCAGGGCGAGACGCTCGACAATCTGGCCGAGGGCGTGGCCGTGTTCGGACCGGACGGCAGGCTCCGCCTGTCCAACCCGGCCTTCGCCGCCCTGTGGCGGCTCGATCCCGCCAGCATCCGGCCACAGATGCACGTTTCCGCCATCCGCGACCTCGCCGACCGAGGCGCCAAGGACAGTCCGTGGCCCGGCTTCGTCGCCGCGATCACCGGCTTCGACGAGGAGCGGCGCGACCGTCGCGGCCAGACCGAGTTGCTGGGCGGCGATGTGCTGCGTTATGCCGTCATCCACCTGCCCAACGGCCAGGTGATGGTTACGTTCGTCGACATCACCGACAGCGTCAATGTCGAGCGGGCGCTGAAGGACAAGAACGAGGCGTTGCTCAAGGCTGACCAATTGAAGAACGAGTTCGTGCAGCACGTCTCCTACGAGTTGCGCTCGCCGCTCACCAACATTATCGGCTTTACCGAGCTTCTGTCGTTGCCCGCTACCGGTCCGCTGGCGCCCAAGCAGCGCGAATATGTCGAGCACATCGGATCGTCGTCCTCGGTGCTGCTCACCATCGTCAATGACATTCTCGACCTGGCGACGGTCGACGCCGGCATCATGCGGCTCGAGATTTCCGAAGTGGAGGTCGGCCGCGCCATCGCCGCCGCCGCCGAACTGGTCGCCGACCGGCTGGACGAGCACGAAATCCGGCTGGACATCGATGCGGCATCCGCGCCGAAGAGCTTTCACGGCGACGAGACCCGCGTTCGTCAGATCCTCTACAATCTCCTGTCCAACGCGGCTAACTACGCGCCGGAAGGCAGCGCGGTCCAGCTCACCTGCCGCCGCACGGTTTCCGGCATCGAGTTCTCCGTGCATGACGACGGGCCCGGCATGCCGCCCGATGTGCTGGAGACGGTGTTCAAGCGCTTCGAGCCGCGCGTCAATGGCGGCCGCCGCCGCGGTGCCGGCCTCGGCCTCTCCATCGTCAAGAGCTTCGTCGAACTGCATGGCGGCACGGTGCGCATCGAGACCGGCGAGAGCCGCGGCACGACGGTGATCTGCACTTTCCCGGACGCGCCGTCGGGCATCCGCGAAGCCGCAGAGTAGCGTCCCGCATGGCCGGGCTGGAGCGCTTTCTTCCCAATGAAGCGGCGACGGAGCGGCTCGGCGAAGACCTTGCCATGGCGCTGAAAGCCGGCGACGTGCTGGCGCTGAAGGGCGATCTCGGCGCCGGCAAGTCGACGCTGGCGCGCGCGCTGATCCGTGCGCTGGCCGACGACACCGGGCTGGAGGTTCCGAGCCCGACCTTCACGCTGGTGCAGAGCTATGACGCGGCCCTGCCGGTGCATCATTTCGACCTCTACCGGCTGGCGGATGAATCCGAGCTGGACGAACTCGGCTTCGACGAGGCGCTGGCGGAAGGCGCGGCGCTGGTCGAATGGCCCGAGCGCGCTGCCGGCCACCTGCCAACGACGGCTGTGACAGTGGAATTGCTGGCCGAAGACGAGGGCAGGTTGGCACGACTGTCCGGCGACGAGACGGCGCTGGCGCGTTTCGCCCGCTCGCTGGCCATCCGCGATTTCCTGGCTGGTGCCGGCTGGGGCGAGGCCAGGCGGCGCCGCTTCGTCGGCGACGCTTCGGCACGCTCCTATGAGATCGTTTCGCTGGGCAATGAGCCGCCGCGCGTATTGATGAACGCGCCGCCGCTGGTGCTCGGGCCGCCGGTGCGCGGCGACAAGGCCTATGCCGAAATCGCCCACACGGCGCGCACCATCACCGCCTTTATCGCCATCGACAAGGTTTTGGCCGAGGCCGGGGTCAGCGTCCCGCAAATCCTTGCCGACGACCTCGACCGCGGCTTCGCCCTGCTCGAGCATCTCGGCTCGGAAAACTTCCTCGACGGCGCGGGCAAGCCGGTGGCGGAGCGCTACACCGCCGCCGCCGAACTGCTCGCCTTCATGCACACCCGCCGCTGGTCCTACGATATCGAAGTCCGCTCCGGCGTTCGGCACCGTGTCCCGCCTTTCGCCCGCGATGCGATGATGATCGAGGCCGAACTGCTGGTCGATTGCTATGTGCCCGCCGTTACGGGCGCCCCGGCGAGCGAGGGCTTGCGCAAAGGTTTTCGACATGAATGGGACGCCTTGATCGACCGGCTCGAGGGTGGAGAGAACACTCTGATGCTGCGGGATTTCCATTCGCCCAACATCGTCTGGCGCAAGGAGCGCGCCGGATACGACAGGCTGGGCATACTCGATTTCCAGGACGCGCTGGTCGGGCCGGCCGCCTATGACGTCGCATCGCTGGCGATGGACGCGCGCGTGACAGTGCCTGAAGTCATCGAACGGGATACGCTTGCAGCCTATGTCGCCGCACGCCGGACAAGCGGCGGATTCGACGAGGAGAAGTTCCGCGAGGAATACGCTATCATGGCCGCGCAGCGGAATTCGAAGATCCTCGGCATCTTCGTGCGGCTGGACCGGCGCGACGGCAAGCCGGCCTATCTGAAACATTTGCCGCGCATCCGTGGCTACCTGCGCCGGGCGCTGGCGCATCCGGCGCTGGCCGGGCTGCGCGCCTTCTACGAGGAACACGGCATATTGGAGGAACGGGCGCTGTGATGCCGAAGAACGCCATGGTGCTCGCCGCGGGTCTCGGCAAGCGCATGCGGCCGCTCACCGACACCATGCCGAAGCCGCTGATAAGGATCGCCGGCAAGGCCCTGCTCGACTGGGGACTGGACGCGCTGGCCGATGCCGGTGTCGAAAAGGCGATCGTGAACGTGCACTACCTGCCGGACCAGATCGTCGCGCACGTGGCCGGCCGCAAGGCACCCGCAATCGTCATCTCCGATGAAAGCGCCGGCCTGCTCGATTCCGCCGGCGGGATCGTCAAGGCGTTGCCTGAACTCGGGCGCCAGCCCTTCTACGTGCTCAACGCCGACACGTTCTGGATCGACGCCGGCGGCTCCAACCTGGCCCGTCTCGCCCTTGAATGGGACGAGGCAAGGATGGATATTCTCATCATGCTGGCATCTCTCGAATCGGCCACCGGACACAGCGGCAGCACGGATTTCATGCTTGCCGCCGACGGGCGACTCATCCGCGCCAACAAGGATCCGCGCGGCCTGATCTATGCCGGCGCGGCGATCGTCCATCCGCGCGTCTTCGAAGCCGCGCCGGACGAGCCGCATTCGCTCAACCGCTATTTCGATTCGACCATCGCCGCAGGTCGCCTGTTCGGCACGGTCATGCAGGGCCATTGGATCACCGTCGGCACGCCGGATGCCATAGCGCCTGCCGAGTCAGCAATTGTCCGGGCACGCGCGCAAGCGACCGGCGCGGCGGCCGCCGGGCCGGCATGAACAGCGCACCCCGCGTCTTTTCGATCCAGCCGGGCGCACCCTTCCTTCCCTCGCTGGTTGGGGCGCTCTTGTCAGGGCGGCTCGTGCCTGGCTTCCGCTTCGACGGAGATCCGCTCGCTCTGGCCGACGTCACCATCTTCGTGCCGACCCGGCGCGCGGCGCGAGCGTTGCGCGCCGAGTTCGCAGCCCGTATCGGCAAGGGTACGGCGATCCTGCCCGTGATCCGGCCGCTCGGCGAAGTCGATGAGGACGAGGCCGCCTTCGACGATGCGGGCGCCGAAGACGCCGCCACGCTGGATCTCGCTCCGCCGATCGGCGCGACGGACAGGCTTTTGCTGCTTGCGCCGCTGGTACGCGCCTGGAAGCGGCGGCTGCCGGCGCATGTCGCGGCGCTGTTCGAGGAAGAGGTGGTGGTGCCGGCCTCCACCGCCGACGCTATCTGGCTGGCGCGCGATCTCGCCCGCCTGATCGACGAGATCGAGACGGAAGGCTCCGACTGGACAAAACTCGCCGGGCTGGTCGAGGGCAATCTCGCCGGCTGGTGGCAGGTGACGCTGGATTTCCTCAAGATCGTCACCGAGAACTGGCCGGCCATTCTTGGCGAGCGCGGCCGCTCCGACCCGGCCGCGCACCGCAATGCCGCGATCCGGCTGGAGGCTGCGCGGCTGAGGCGCAATCCGCCGTCCGGCCCGGTCATCGCCGCCGGCTCGACCGGCTCCATTCCCGCCACCGCCGACCTGCTCTCGGCCATCGCCGGCCTGGCCAACGGCGCCGTCGTGCTGCCGGGGCTGGACACGGCGATGGACCAGCCGACCTTCGCCGCGCTCACCGCGCCGTCCGTTCGTCCCGCCGTGCTCGGCCATCCGCAATATGGCCTTGTCAAGTTCCTGCGGAGGCTCGGCGTGCTGCCGCGCGACGTGGAGGAACTTGGCACGGCAGGACCGGCGCTGAAACTGCGCGGCGCGCTGCTCGGGGAGGCCATGCGGCCGGCCGAGACGACCGAATTGTGGACCGATACGCGCCGGAACTTCGCCGGCCCGGAGGTGGAAAAAGCCTTCGCCGATGTCGCGCTGGTCGAAGCCGCCAATGAGCGTGACGAAGCCGCGGCGATCGCGACCGCGCTCCGGCTTGCGGTCGAAGAACCAGGCAAGCGCGTTGCGCTGGTCACGGGCGATCGCGCGCTGGCGCGTCGCGTTGCCTCCGAACTGAAGCGCTTCGGTATCGCCGCCGACGATTCCGGCGGCACGCCGCTCGCCGACACGCCGCCGGCCACGCTGCTTCGGCTCATGCTGGAGACGGCCTTTCGGCCCGGCGACCCGGTGGCGCTGCTGTCGCTCATAAAGCATCCGCTGCTGACCGCCGGCCTCGACCGGGCGCTGGTCCGACGCGCCGAGCGGACGATCGAACTGGTGGCGCTGCGCGGCGGTACCGGCCGACCCGACATCGCGACCCTCTCCGATCTGTTCGAGCAGCGCCTGACCAAAGTGGGTGAAGCCTCACGGCCGCCTTTCTGGCTGGGCCGGCTGTCGTTGACGCGCATCGATGAGGCCCGCACGCTGCTTGGCCGCCTTGCCACCGCCGCCGCACCTCTTGGCATGCTGCGCGAGGAGAAGGAAGTCGAGTTTTCCGTGCTGGTGCGCGCCAGCGTCGTCGCGCTGGAGGATCTTGGCCGCTCCGCCGATGGCGCGCTGGCGACGCTCTATGCGGGCGATGCCGGCGAAAAGCTCGCAGGGCTTTTGCGCGAACTGGTCGCCGCCACCGAATCCTTCCCGCTTGCGCCGGGCGAATGGCCGGACGTCATGCAGGCGCTGGTCGCGACGGAAACGGTGAAGCCGTCGCAGGGTGCCGACCGCATGGTCGCCATCTGGGGAGCGCTGGAGGCACGGCTGCAAAGCGTCGACACGCTGGTGGTCGGCGGCTTGAACGAAGGTGTGTGGCCGCGCAAGCCCGAGGGCGACCGGTTTCTCTCGCGGCTGATGCGCAACGGTATCGACCTCGAGCCGCCGGAACGGCGCATCGGCCTCGCCGCGCACGATTTCCAGATGGCGGCCGGTGCGCCCAAGCTGGTGCTGACGCGTGCCGCCCGCTCCGGCGACGCACCCGCTTCGCCCTCGCGCTGGCTGCAAAGGCTGCTGACCTTCCTCGGCAAGGAGCAGGCCGAGGCGATGCGCCGGCGCGGTGCCGAGCTGCTTTCGTGGTCACGGGCGTTGGACTTATCCGACCGCGTCGACTTCGCGCCGCGCCCCGAGCCGAAGCCGTCGCTCGACCTTCGCCCACGGCAATTCTCGGTCACCGAGATCGAGACGCTGCGCCGCGATCCCTACGCCATCTATGCCCGCCGCATCCTCGGCCTGATGCCGGTCGAGCCGCTGTTGCGCGATCCGGGCGCGGCCGAGCGGGGTACGCTGTTCCATGCCATCCTCCACCGCTTCTCCAAGGCGGTCGGCGACCCTCGCGACGAAGCCGCTTTCGCCGCGCTCATCGAGGCTGGCCGCGCCTGTTTCGCCGAGGCGGCACTCCCCGACGATGTCGAAGCGGTCTGGTGGCCCCGCTTCGACAAGCTCGCGGCCAACATCCTGGACTGGGAACAAAAGCGTGCCGACTCGGTTCGGCAGCGCTTCGCCGAGGAGCGGGCCGAAAAGACGCCGGTGGGACAAACCGGCGTGACGCTGTCGGGCTACGCCGACCGCGTCGATCTTCTGGCCGGCGGCATGGCCGACATTCTCGACTACAAGACCGGCTCCTCGCCCTCCAAGGCGCAGGCGCATACGCTGCTGGCGCCGCAGCTTGCATTGGAAGGCGCGCTCTTGAAGCGCGGCGCTTTCGAGAAGCTTGGCGCTCGCGAGCCGGCCGACCTCGCCTTTGTCCGGCTGAAGGCGAATGGCGAGGTCATGCAGGAATCGATCCTCGACTACAATCGCCAGCCGCGCAGCGCCAACGACCTTGCGGAAGATGCCTGGGCGCGGCTGGAAAAACTGCTCGACCATTACCGGAATCTTGACGCCGGCTATCTTTCGCGCGCTCTGCCGCTGCGCGAGGGCGAAGCCGACGGCAATTACGACCATCTCGCCCGCGTCGCCGAATGGTCGGCCGGCGGCGATGGCGGCGAAGGGGAGGCGGAGGCGTGAAGCGGCGCTATCCCATCCCGGCCGACACGGTCTCCAGCCAGGCCAGGGCGTCGGATCCCGCGCATTCCGCCTGGGTGTCTGCCAATGCCGGCTCGGGCAAGACGCACGTCCTGGCAAACAGGGTGGTGCGGCTTCTGCTGCGCGGCACCGACCCGGCCAAGATATTGTGTCTGACCTATACGCGCGCGGCGGCGGCCAACATGGCGAACCGCGTCTTTTCCATGCTGTCGGAATGGACGGCGCTTGCGGACGAGGCGCTGGCCGAAAAGATCGCGGAACTCGACGGGCAGCCGCCCGACGCCGACACCATGCGCCGCGCGCGCCGCCTGTTTGCCGAGGCGCTGGAGACGCCGGGCGGTTTGAAGATCCAGACTATCCACGCCTTCTGCGAGGCGGTGTTGCACCAGTTCCCGCTGGAAGCCAACATCGCCGCCAGTTTCGAGATGCTCGACCCCGAGATGGAGCGGGCGCTGTTCGCCGCGACGCGCCGCGACATGATCTCGGGCGCTGGCGCTGGCGATAATCCCGAACTTGCCGAGGCTTTCGCCACCGTGCTTGAAGTGGCCGGCGAATTCGGCCTGGACGCGCTGCTCTCAGAGATCGTGCGCAAGCGCGACGAACTGCGTGCCTTTATTCGACAGATCGGCGGCACCGGCGACCGTTTTCAGCTCCTGTTTGACGAATTCGGCTTTGCCTTCGATGAGACAGCCGAGACGATCGCTGCCGGCATCTGGCCGCTGCCGGGATTCGAGCCGGCCTATTTCACCGCCTTCGCCCGTGCCGCCGAGGCGACCGACGCGCGCTCGGTACTGAATAACATCCTGCCCCATGCGGCGCTCGGCTTCGCCGAGAGCGATCCCGTGCGCCGGCTGAACCACCTGGCCGACGGTTTCCTAAAGTCCGACCGGACGCCCTACGATCCCGCCAAGGCGTTCAAGAAGGCGCTGCTTGCCGCGCTCCCCGACCTGCCGGATCGCTATTTAGCCACGGCAACCGCGATCATCGAGACCGCCGACCGGCTGGCGCTGTTCCGGATGCTGGAAGGAACGCGTGCCGCGCTCACCATCGCCGACTGGCTGATCGCCCGCTACGAGCAGGTCAAGCGCGGCCGCGGCTTCCTCGACTTCAACGACCTGATCGTGCGCACGGTGAACCTGCTTGCCCGCGCCGACGCAGGCCCCTGGGTGCAATACAAGCTCGACCAGGGCATCGATCACATCCTGCTGGACGAGGCCCAGGATACCAGCCCGGACCAGTGGCGGGTGGTGCGGCTGCTGGCGGAGGAGTTCTTCGCCGGCAGGGGCGCGCGCGATGGCGTCACACGGACCGTCTTCGCCGTCGGCGACGAGAAGCAGTCGATCTATTCCTTCCAGGGTGCGGCGCCGGATTCCTTCCACGAAAGCCGGCAACTGTTCGCCGCGCGCGTGCGGAGCGGCAACGCCGCCTTCGCCGACCTGAAGCTCACCTGGTCGTTTCGCTCGACCGGCGACGTGCTGGCGGCGGTCGACCGCGTCTTCGCCGATCCTGCGATGCGGCGCGGCATCAGCCACGATCCCGATCCGCTCGACCATAAGCCGATCCGCCACGACGCGCCGGGCTATGTCGAGGTCTGGCCCTCGCTTGGCGCCGAGGCGGTCGAGGAGCCGGACGACTGGACGCTGCCGATCAACCATGCCAGCGCGCCGGCCGTCCAGGCAGCCGAGCACATCGCCGTCACCATCCGCGACTGGCTGGCGAGCGGTGAGATGCTGGAGGGCAAGGGCCGCCGGCTGAAGGCAGGCGACGTCGTGGTGCTGGTGCGCAAGCGCGACCGCTTCGTCCACGCGCTGTCGCGCAGCCTCAAGGAAAAGGGTATTCCGGTCGCCGGCGCCGACCGGCTGCGGCTGCCGGCGCATATCGCGGTCAAGGACATGGCCGCGCTCGGCCGTTTCCTGATCCAGCCCGACGACGATCTTTCCCTTGCCGCCGTGCTGCGCTCGCCCATCTTTGACGTCCCCGAAGAGATGCTCCTGGTACTCGCCGCCGACCGCCCCGCCGGACTGTCGCTGATCGGCTCGCTGCGCCGCCGGGCCGAGAACGAATCGGCGCTGGCGGCGATCATGAAACAGCTCGACACGTGGTCCAACGAGGCCGCCTTCCGACCGGTCTTCGAATTCTACGCCGATCTGCTGGCGCGCGACGGCGTGCGGAAGAAGATGATCGCGCGGCTCGGGCCGGAAGCAGGCGAAATCCTCGACGAGTTCTTGAATTTCTGCCTGGCCGAGGAGCGCACTGGTCTGCCCGGCTTGAGTTCTTTCCTGGCGACGCTGGACAATGCCGGGCCGGAGATCAAGCGCGAGATGGACCAGAGTCGCGACGAAGTGCGTGTCATGACCGTTCACGCGGCCAAGGGTCTGGAGGCGCCGGTGGTGTTTCTGGTGGACGGCGGTTCCGCGCCGTTCAGCGGTCAGCATCTGCCGCGGCTGATGCCGTTCGAGGGACAGGGGTGGCGAGGCAAGGGCTATCTCTGGCGCGCCGCCAGCGACACCGCCAATGCGGTTTCCAGGACTGCGGAACTCCTGGCCAAGGATCTCGCCGACGACGAATACCGACGTCTGCTCTATGTCGGCATGACGCGTGCCGAGGACCGGCTGATCGTCTGCGGCTATCACGGCAAGCGCGCGCCGCATGCCGATGCCTGGCATTCGCTGGTTACACGCGCGCTGGCCGGTGCGCCTGACAGCGTCGAGCGGCCGCATCCGGCCGGCGGCGAGGATCCGGTCCTCCGCTTCCGCGTCACGAACCTGCCGCCGGTCGCCGCCGAAGCCGACGAACAGGCGGAAACACAGACATTCCGGCCACCGCCCACCGCCTTGACGGAACCGATGCCGTCGGTCGAGGAACTGCCGCGGCCACTGTCGCCCTCGGGCGCCGCGGCACTCATCGACGAAGCCGACGAGCCGGTGATCGACGCCCGCTCGCCGGTGCTGGATGCCGAGGAGGAACCGGGTTTTGCCATAAGGCGCGGGTTAGTGCTGCATAAGCTCCTGCAGACCTTGCCAGGCATCGAAGAGGCGGCGCGCCGCTCGGCGGCGGAGCGCTATCTTGCCCGTGCTGCCGCCGACTGGCCGGAAGCCGAGCGCGCCACGGCGCTCGCGCGCGTCGAGGCGATCCTCGGCGATCCGCGTTTCGCGCCGATCTTTTCGCCTGGCTCGCGCGCCGAGGTGGCGATCATGGGCGAGATCGAGCTGCGCGGCAGGCGCCGCTCCGTCTCCGGCAAGATCGACCGGCTGGCGGTCGGCGCCGACACGGTCTGGATCGTCGATTACAAGACCAACCGCACCGCACCCGCCTCCGCCGCCGAAGCGCCGCCCGCCTACGTCCTGCAATTGGCGCTCTACCGGGCGCTGCTGGGACCGCTTTATCCGGGTCGCCGCATTGCCGCGGCGCTGCTGTTCACCGAGGCGGCAAAGCTGATCGAACTGCCGGAAACAGCGCTGGATGACGCCCTTGCCCGACTCACGACGGCGTGACACAAGTCCTGCTTGAAAGCCTGTCCCGCCGCCACCACATCTGGTGTGACTGTCAATTTGAAAGGATTCTCTCCATGGCCACCGTCACGGTCGACAAGAACAATTTTCGCTCCGACGTGCTCGAAGCCAAGGAGCCCGTCGTGGTCGATTTCTGGGCGGAATGGTGCGGCCCCTGCAAGATGATCGGTCCGTCGCTGGAGGAGATCGCCACCGAACTCAACGGCAAGGTCAAGGTCGCCAAGCTCAACATCGACGAGAACCCGGAGCTCGCCGCCCAGTTCGGCGTGCGCTCCATCCCGACGCTGATGATCTTCAAGGGCGGCGAAGTGGCCGACATCAAGGTCGGCGCCGCGCCCAAGACCGCGCTGTCGCACTGGATCGGCGGCGCCGTCGCCTGACCCTTTGCGCCTCGGCGAAATAGCAAATATGAAGAGCCCGGCCGCCGCGCCGGGCTTTTTTGCTGCTGGCCGCGCCTTTTCCTCGTACTGGCCCTCGCTTTGGCGGCCCTGCCGTCCTTCGATGGGCAAAAGGCTGGAGGACAGCATGTCGGAAACCGCCAAGTCGACCGTCTTCATCGACAACGAACGGGTGACCGTGACCGAATGGCGCTTCGCGCCCGGTGCCAGCACCGGCTGGCATCGCCACGGCCACGACTATGTCATCGTGCCGCTGATGGACGGCCGGCTGAAGCTCCTGACCGCCGAAGGCGAGAGTTTCGGCGAGATGAAGGCAGGCGTGCCCTATTTTCGCAAGGAAGGGGTAGAGCACGACGTCGTCAACGCCAACGAGACGGAATACGCCTTCATCGAGATCGAGCTGAAATAGCGGCGACATCCTTTTTTCTCCTCGAAGCAGGCGCAGAGGCGATAATTCGTCGAGCCGCTTTGTCGACAGCCGGATATGCGGTATCTTGTCGGCCCCAACTGGAGGCGCCGCCATGCGGTTTGTCGCTTCAGCATTCCTGTTAACGATTTTCCTATGCTTGCCGGCCAATGCCGCCGTCACGGTGTCGCAACCGGCTGCCGAACCCGCCGCGAAGGATCTCGGCCCGCCGCGCGGCGTCTGCGTCGGCACCGAGGACGAGTGCAAGGCCAAGAAGAAGAACGAAAATCCGGACGAAAAGTCCGGCAGGCTCGTAGGTACGGCCGTCATCGCCTGTTGACGAAGGAAGCGGTG
This sequence comes from uncultured Mesorhizobium sp., assembly GCA_964490065.1. Classification (GTDB taxonomy): domain Bacteria; phylum Pseudomonadota; class Alphaproteobacteria; order Rhizobiales; family Rhizobiaceae; genus Mesorhizobium. The sequence goes on from CAZBBT010000011.1 coordinate 13,567, forward strand.
GTCATGGGCCATGGCGACGCCGGCGGTGCCGACACGCCGAGCCTCAGAGCGCGGTGGTCTGAAGCGAGCCGATGATGCCGGCGATGGCCTGCTTGTACTGCTCGAATTCGGGCGATGTCTGCTTCACCTCGATGGTGGACGGCGCGGTGGCCGTTGCCGAAGGCGGCGGCGTCTTGCCGCCCATTTTGCGCTCCGCCCAAGCGATGACGTAGCTGGCGCTCTTGCCGGTCAGGAACGGGTTGGCCTGGATCACCGGCGGTCCGAGGATGTTGACCAGCAGCGCGTCGCCGGACGCGGCGAGCACCTGATGGGCGCCCTCCATGCCGAGGAAGTGGCAGAGATAGAGCCGGCCCGCGGTGATCTGGTGGCCGCGCGCCCGCAAATAGGCTTCGCCCTCGCGCGCCAGGTTGCGCACCATCTCGCGCGAGATGGTCGGATCGTAGCGCAGGTCGAGCAGTTGTTGCGTCGACAGCGAGCGGGCAAGATCCGGCCGGTAGGTATTCATCATCCTCAGCCAGGTCTTGGAGATGAACTGGCCGAGCCCCGTAGCCGACGACAGCGGGTTCTTGGCGCGGGCCTTGCCGCCGCTCTCGACATGGACGATGCGGTCGGTCAGCCTCTCCACCGCCGAGTCGCCCACCTCCGCCGCCACCACCGTCACGGTGCCGAGCGGATCGACCGCCGCGCCGGCCTGGTAGAGCTCGAAATGCAGATGCGGCCCGGTCGAGAGACCCGTGGTGCCGACATAGCCGATGATGTCACCGGCCTTCACCTTCGTGCCGGCGCCCGCCGTGGCGAACTTGCTCAAGTGCGCGTAGCGCGTCTCGCGCCCGCCCTCGTGCTGGATGCGGATGACGTTGCCGTAGCCGGCGCCGTCGCCCTGGTAGACGATCTCGCCGTCATAGGCTGCGGCCACCGGTGTGCCGATCGGGGCGGCCCAGTCCACGCCCTTGTGGATACGCACCGTGCCGAGGATCGGATGCTTGCGCGGCCCGAAGGTCGAGGTCATCACCCCGCTGACCGGCGTCACCATGCCGTTGGCGGCGCTCAGCGAATGCACCGCGTCCGCGCCGGTGACGCAGGCGAACTGGCCGTCGCTCTGCGGGAAGACGAAGCACTCCAGGCTCTTTTCGCCGCCCTGCACGCCGACATAGAGCACCCGACCTGCCGTGCCGTCCTTGTCGCGCGGCGTGTCGGAATAGATCAGCACCAGGCGCTGGTCGAAACTGGCGAAGGCGTTGAGGTCCTGGCCGCGCGATAGCACCATGATCGCCTCGCCGATAACGCTGGTCGGCACGTTGTTTCGGGCCGCGGTGGAATAGATCGCATCTAGCAGGCGGTAGCGGCGCTTCAGCGTGCTCTGTTCCGATGCACCGGAATAGTTGAATAGGTCGTCGCGCACCCAGGGATCGACGCCGGAGACGAAGGCGTCCCGGTCGTTGCGCGCCAGCGTGCCGACGAACCGGTCATGCGCGTAGACCGAGACCTGCATCAGGGTGAGTGCCGGGGAATTGCGCTGCGGGCGGAAGCCGCGCATCGCCACGACGTCGCCCGGCGTCAACCCGTCCATGGCGAACAACGCCTTCAGCGCCTCGCCGGCGGCTTTGGCCTCGTCGGCGCCGAAATGCGCGTCGCTGACCACGCTGTCCAGCGTGCGGTCGTTGAGGATCTTGACGAAAGTGTCCTCGGTGGATTCGAAACGGTCGGTCTCGGCCGAGACGATGCCGACGCTGGTGTTGTTGGCGATCGCCGTCTTCTGGAACGCCGGCAGGTCGGCCTGACCCTGGTCGATCGTCTCACCCCAGCCCGCGTCCGGATCGTCGATGACGGCGGCGTCGCTGCTGCCGGTGGCGGCAGGCTGGCCGGTGACGGGAGACTCGGTTTCGACCGGAACGAGATCCATTTCGTCATCATTCGCCGCCGGTGCGGTGGACGGCGCGGGCGCGGCGCGCTGCGCCTGGAAGAACGCAAAGTCCTCCTGCGTCGAGGGAATGGTGGTCATGAACCGCTCGCTGGAAGACAGCATCGTATCGTCCAGCACCTCGATCTGCGGCGAAATGCCCGGCTGGATAAGCCCGTCGGGCTTCGTCACGGTGCGCGTCTTCGATGCCGCGCCGCCCTCGCTGGCCAGCGTGATCCACATCGGATCGCCGGCGAGGTCGACGATGGCCGGCACGTAGACCGGCGCGCCGGCCGGCAGGTCCTCCATCGCGTCGCTGGGCTGCAGGTTCTCGTCCTCGTCGCCGAAGGACCATTGGTCACGGGTGAGGTAGATGCCGGCGCCGATGGCGGCGATCAGCAGCAGCGCAAGCCCGGCGGCGATCCGGCGCAGCTTGGCGCTGCGGCGCCGAGCGGCGCGCGCCTCTTTTTTCAGCCGGAAGGAAGCATCGATGCCGTGCGTCATGGCGCGCGGCCTGCGAGGAAGAAGGTCCAGCGGATCTGTGCCTGGGTGTCGACCTCGTAGAAGCGGGCGGCGATGTGGCCGCGCTGCCAGCACTCGTCGATGCCGCGGATGGTGAAGCGGCGCTTGTCGACGCACATGTCGGTCGAGCCGGGCAGGATGGCGTGGCCGAAGGCGTCCGTGGCGTAGATGTAGACATAGCGGTTGGTCAGCTCTTCCTGGATGACGTTGACGCACTGGTTGACGCCGACCGTCCACCAGCCGTCGGTCTGGAAGACGCCGTCTACCTTCTGGCCGACCGAAAGGTTGACCACGTCGAGCGTCTGGTTGCAGACGGTGAATTCGGCGCGCGCAACAGCCGGGCAAAGCACGGCGCCGAGGACAGTAATCGCTGCCGTGGCAAACTTTCGGTGCTTGCGAAACGCGGCAATCAGGGCGCGTTGAGAAGATTCGACCGGCGGGCTCTCGCTGCGGGAAGGGCGCGGCGGACGGCGGCGCATGGCAGCCGGCTACCCGCCCAGGCTGAAATATTTCGCCGTCGCCGAGAAGCGCTGCTCCTTGCCCTTGATCTCCGTCAGTATGTCGGTGAGCGCGGGCGTGACAGGTTTCGGCTTGGAGAAATCGGCGGCGTGGATCGATTCCGGGCCGGTGATGACGAGCATCACCAGCGGCACCGCCTTGCCGGTCGCCTTGTCGGCGGCGCCCAGCCCGATCGGGATGCTGAAGCTTGCCCGGCCGGACTGCACGGTGATGCGGTCGTCGAGGTCGAAAACCATGCCCTTGTGGTCGATCAGGAGCACGTTGGAGATCAGGCCGCCGCTGGTTTCGAGAGTGCCGCTGATCGGTGCGCCGTCCGGTACCGAGGTGCGGTCCAGCAGGAGCTTGGGCTTCTCCGCCGTCGAGCCGCCCATCGCCCGCAGGAACGTGGTGACTTCGCACTGGCTCGGCGCGATCAGCCGCACGCTGATATCCGGCTCGAAGTGGAACTTCGCCTTGAAGGCGGCATCGAGGACGTTGAACGGCTCGACGGCCTTGCCGAAGCCCTCGATGTCGATCGTCTTGTCGGTGGCGGCGGTGACGCCCGCGTAGAAGCAATTGCCGCCGCTGTAGCCCGTGAGCCACGACACGCGCTCGGCGGGATTGCCAAGCGGCGTCTCGGACTTTGGTACGTTCAATGCGACGTCGGTCTCGTCGCCCGCCTGCGCGCCGGGCTGTGTGGCATCTGCTTCCGGTTGGGCGGCGGCCTCGATCTTTGACTCCGGTGCCGGTTCCGGAGCCTTGTTTTCGGCGACGGGCGCGGGCTTGTCCTCGGTCGTCCTGGCAGTCTCCGCAGTGCCTTCGGGCTGCTCCCCGACCGGCTCGGAGGTCGCCGTCCCTTTGGCTGGCTCACCGACCGGCGTTGCCGCTTGGGACGGTGTGTCGCCCGACGGTTGCTGTTCCGCCGGCGGTGTGGTGACGGCGTTGCGCGCCGTCTCTTCGGTCTTGGCCGGTTTGTCGGAATCCGGCTGCAATGCGACCGGCGTTTCCGTCGCCTTCGGCTGCTCGGTAGGCGGCGTCGGCGCGCTTGGTCCGAACAGGCCGGCGACATAGGCACCGCCCCCGCCGATCACGGCCAGAGCCACAACCGCCGCGGCTGCAAGGCCGGCGCCGCGGTGCGATGGCTTGGCCTGCATCGGCAAGGCGGCGACTTGCCCCGGCGTCGCGCGTGGCTGCGAAAGATGCGCCGGCGGCTGGTGCGGAACGAAGGAAGGCGGTTTGGGCGGCGTCGATCCGCGCGGCGGCGCCGAGCCCGGCTGCGGCGGGATCGAGCCAGACGAACCGCCTAGCGCGCGGTCGCGCAGCGTGGTGGGGCGGTTCGATGTCGGCTCGTCATATTCCGGCGGAGCCTCCTCCCGCGTCAGGCGCGCGATTTCGGCCATGCTCGCCGGCCGGTCCTGCGGGTCGGGTTGCATCATGGCTTCGAGGATCGGCTGCATGGCGTCGTCGATCTCGGACAGGTCGGGAACGACGCGGCGCTTTTCGACCACCTCGACCTGCGAGCCGCTCATGTCGAACGGCTTGCCCCGCAGCGCGGCCGCCAGCACCAGCCCGAGGCTGTATATGTCCGACTGTTCGCTGACCTCGCCGCCGAACAGGCCGACCTGCTCGGGCGACACGTAGTTGTACTTGCCGGCGAACTTGCCGCCGATCAGCGTCTCGCCGCCGACATTGGCGGACCGGGCGATGCCGAAATCGATGATCTTGGCATGGTCGACCCGGCCGTTGGGCAAAATGACGTTGTCTGGCGAAAGGTCGCGATGCACCGCGCCGGCCGCATGCACGGCGGCGAGGCCGGAGGTGAGGCGATGGCAGAGCCGCCGCACGTCCTCGACCGGCATCGGCCCGCGCCGCATGATGTCGTAGAGCGACGGGCCGTCGACGAATTCCATCGCGAGGTACGGCCGGGCGATGCCGGCATCGATGGTGAAGACGTGGTAGCGCACCACCGCATCGTGCGAGAGGTGGTTGAGGATCGAAGCTTCCTTACGGAACAGCGACAGGATCGTCTGGTCACGGGCGAATTCGGGCAGCACGATCTTGATCGCGACATGGTCGCCCGTCTGGATGTTGTGGCCGCGCCAGACCTCGCCCATGCCGCCCGACGCGATGCGCTCGTCGAGCTCGTAGATGCCGCTAAGCTGCGTGCCCGGTCCGGTCTGCCCGGTATCCTGCACGATGCGCGTCTTGTCGTCGTCGGTGCTCATTCGAATTCCGCCGTTGACAGTGCGGGTCGGTGTGCCTCGTAACGGTCACCGGTGGTCTTGGCGCGATCGAGCCCTGCGGTCATGCGCACCACGATGATGGTGACGTTGTCGGTCCCCCCGCGCTCCAGGACTTTCTCGAGCAGGCTCTCGCATGCGGCCTGCGGCGAACCCGAAGCGGCTGCCTCGATCTCGTCGTCGCCGACATGCGCCGTCAGCCCGTCGGAGCTCAGCACGAAGACGTCGCCCTTGACGATGTCGCCCTGCTGGAAGTCGAGCCAGATGTCCTCGCCGACGCCGATGGCGCGGGTAATGACGTTGCGGCGCGGCCAGTGGCGTGCTTCCGCGGCACTCAGCATGCCGCTGTCGACCAGTTCCTGCACTTCGGTGTGGTCGCGCGAAACCTGCTGGATCGCACCGTCGCGCACCAGGTAGACGCGGCTGTCGCCCGACCACAGGCAGGCGAACTTCCCGTCCATGGCGAGCAGCGCCGCCACGGTCGAGCCGATGGTTGCGCCACGCGCCTTGGCCACGGCGCGGATCTCGCCGTGCGCCTTGTTCAGCCGATCCTCGAAACGCGCCCTCAGATCCGGCGCGGAAGACGCGATGCCCACCGTCGCCAGGTGCTTGACGATGGCTGCCGAGGCGATCTCGCCGGCGTCATGCCCGCCCATGCCGTCGGCGACGACCCACAGGCCGGTGCGCGGCTCCATGAGATAACTGTCCTCGTTGAGCTGGCGCACGCAGCCCTTGTGGCTGACGCCATAGCTCTCGAAAGGCAAGGCGATGTCGTGCATCCGCCATGAAGCGCCCAGGCGCCCCTCCATGACCTGCTTGCGGATTGCCAGTGTGCCACAAGCGGTCAGTTTAGAGTATAGAAATAAACCCGGCGGCATTGCGGCTGCTGCCCGGCGATCGGCGGCGGTCACAACGTCGTCGGGCAACTGAAGCCGGATAGCGCCGGGATCGAGAACGGATTGCCTGTCGCGCCTGCCTTGATGGTGTAGGAAACGTCGCGGCCGCCGATGACGAAGCGCGCCTCCAGCGCGTCGCCATTGCGGGTCAAGGCGCCGGCGTCGAGCAGGCGCTTCAGTGCCCAGGCGCCCTGGAATTTGATGCTGGAATCGCGGCCGGGCAATTCCGGCGAAAGCGTCAAGCTGGCGGATTCGTCGGCCCCGCCGCCTGGCCAGACGATGGTGCCGGCGCCGCTGCCGCTCTGGTAGCTCTGCACCGTCTGGCCGTCGAAATCGAGCACCGCCTGGTCGGCGTCGGTGTGCAGCGAGAACGGTGTGACGGTAAAGCTGACCGAGGGCGCGGAACTGCCGACGGGGAAGAAGGCGTCGCGGATCTCGGCGGCGAGCTGAAATTCCTTCAGCGTCGCCTTGGAAAGCTGCTGGCCGAGGCGCGAATCCTGCTTCCATTCCCAGCTCTGGCTGCTCATGTCGACCAGCGGCGCGAGATATTGCGCGAAGTAGCGATCGATAACGCCGTTCGGTGCGAACAGCGCGGCGAAAGCGGCGACGGGCACCTCGTCGCTGCTGGCCGCTGCAAAGGGGTAGCGGTCGGCGATCGTCTTCTGGCACGGCGCCGTCACCGTTTCCGCCAGCGACTTGTTCAACTGCGCGATCGAGGTTTCGGCGGCGCTGCTGTCGAAGTCGTCGGCCGCTTGGCGCACCATGTTGGCCAGTGCCTTGGGCAGGCGCGAGGCGTTGGTGCGCAGCGTGGCGATTTGAAGTTGGAGGTTTGCGTTGGCGTGCTCGCTCTGCGCCGGTGCGGAGGCAGCAAGGAGCATGGTCTGGTAGATGTCGCGAAAGTTCTGGATCAGCGCGTCGACCGGCCGCTGGCCGGGCTGGCCGGTGACGAGAAGCTGGTAGGGGCGGAACTGCGCCTCGATGCTGGCGCCAGGCGTTTCCGCCGTCGCGGCCGCGAAGGCTGCGCCCGCGCGCTCCTGCGACTTGCCGCTCGGCAGCACGATGCCGATGCGGGCAAGGCCGGTCGCCAGATTCTGCTCTTGTGCAGGGTCGGCGCCGCCCTGCTGCGGCGGGCGTGTCAGCGCGGTTTCCGCCGCCACGGCCTCGAAGAACTGGCCGACCGGCGAGGTCGGCGCGCCCGCCGCCGACAGCACCAGATATTCCGGTCCGTCCGTGGTCATCGACTTGAAGCGCAGGCGGCCGAGCATGTCGTTCCAGGCGGCGGCGAAATCCCTGGCGTAGCGGTCGAGCAGTTCCGGGCCGAGGCGCAGCAGTTCCGGCTCGACACTCCCCTGTTCACCGCCGGCGCCGATCACCCACTGTTCGTCGGCCAGGCTCCGCGCCACGTCGGCCAACTGGGTGAGATAGAAATGATGGAAACCGTCATAGGTGTAGATACCGGGCACGCCGAGCCTGGCCAACTCGCTGCCGTCATTGGTCTCGAACACCGACTGCGCTTCCGCTCCGCCGCGCTCGGTCACCCGAAAATCGTCGACCTTGGCCGCGCCCGCCGCCGATGCGAGCAGCGTGGATGCCCGATCGGCCACCGTCATGCGTCCGAGCGAGCGCTGCGCCGATTCTACCAGTACCTTGTTGAGCGTGAAGGTGGGCTTCTGATCGTCGTCCAGCGCGAGCATGGCGCTGAGATGGTCTTCCAGGTCGGCGCGTCCGGCCCGGTTGCTGGGTCCCGGATAGCGGTTCTCCTCCCAGTCGCGCCTCATCCAGGCGACGATCGCCGCGTCATCCGCTTTCGGCGCCTGCCCGCCGAGCATGAGGTAGATCTTGAGCGGCTCGTAGAGTGCTGCCGGGTCGGCGATCCGCGCCTGGATCGTCTGTTCCAGTTGCAGGAGGAGCCGCGAGCGCAAGCCGCGCTCCAGCGCTTCGCGGTAGGCCTCGCTGGCGGCCGAGATCAGGCGCGGTCGTTGGCTGAAACCGAACGTCTCCTCCACCGGCGTCGCGGCGTCGCGCGCGGCATAACCGACCGGCAGGTCGCGCAGCGTGTCCAGCCCGGTGATGACGCTGCCGAGATCGGTGTCGGCGACAGGCGCGTTCTTCGTCAGCGGGCCGGCGGCGGTCCGGTACTGTGCCAGCGCCTGCGACGTGGCCGTGACCAGCGCGCGGTTGCTGGCGAAGCTCAGCCCGAAGGCGCCGAGTACCGCGATGCCGGCGAGGCTGACCAGGCCGAGGGCCGCATAGCGAGATAAACGGGCGCGACGGTCGGCGGCACGATCGAATGTCGCCCAGTCGGATTCGGCGAAGATCACCCTGATGAGCAGGTCGTGCAGGAAGAAGCTCTTGCCAGAGCCGGAGAGATGCGGTCGGGGGTCGCTGCCGAAGCTGCGCCCGATGCTGCCCAGCAACTGGTCGATGGGCGTCCCTTCCTGCGTGCCGGAAGAGAAATAGAAACCGCGCAGATTGGCGCCCGTCTGGGCCGCCGGCTGGTCGAAGACGCTGGCGAGGAAATCGGCCACGCGTCCCTTCAGCGCCGCGAATCGCGCTGCCATGCCGAACAGCGCAATGCGTGCGAGCGGATCGGCGACCTGCTGGAGCCGGTCCGCGGTTTCCTCGGTGAGACGTGCCGCCAATGCCTCGAACTCGGCGGGGGCAAAGCCGGCGGTGTTCTTCCCGCGCTCGGCATTCTGGAAGGTCGCGCCCCAGACGGCGCGTCGCCGCGCCTCGTCCAGATCGCCGAAGAATTCCATGAAGCCGGCGATCAGGTCGGCCTTGGTGAACAGCACATAGACCGGGAAGTCGATTCGCAGCGCCTCGCGCAATTCCCTCAACCGCGCGCGTATCTTCGCCGTCTCCGCGCCGGCGACGGCATCGTCGTCGGTCATCAGGTCGGCCAGGCTGACGGCGACGATGACGCCGTTGATCGGCTGGCGCGGGCGATGCTTTTTCAGCAGACCAAGGAAAGCGAGCCAGCTTCGGCTGTCGGCTGTGCTGTCCGAATCCTGCATCGTATAGCGCCCGGCCGTGTCGATCAGGATGGCATTGTCGGTGAACCACCAATCGCAGTTGCGTGTCCCGCCGACGCCGGTGACCGGCTGGGCGCCATCCGCCCCGGCGAGCGGGAAGCGCAGGCCGGAATTGACCAGCACCGTGGTCTTGCCTGCGCCGGGCGGGCCGATGACGACATACCACGGCACGTCATAGAGGAAGTTGCGCCTGCCGCTCGCACGCCTGAGCGTGTCGATGGCGTCCTGCATGCGCTTTTCCAACACCGGCGCGTCGCCCTCGGCGTCTTCAGTGCCAGCCATCGCGGCAGCCAGCGCGCGCTGGGCGCTCCGCGCTCTCTGCCAGCGGAAGGCTGCACTAGCGGCAACGAGCAATACAGCAACAGCAATGAAGGCGGTACGGATCCAGGCTGGTTCCAGCGGATGCGACCCGGCAAAGCCGATCAGGGGACCGGCGAACCAGACGGCGGCAGCGAAGCCGGCGAGCGCGAGGATGCCGAGCAGGCGCGGCAGCCACGCCGTTGCCGGCCTTGCGGGTCGGGTCGACGCGCGGCGTCTCACAGCGTCTCCTTTCGCGCCAGCATGACGTCGACGCGGCGGTTCCTGGCGCGGCCTTCCGGTGTCGCATTGTCGGCGATCGGGTCGTCCTCGCCCTTGCCCTCGACGGTGATGCGTGCGGCGTCGCCGATCTTCGGCACCAGCGCTTTCTGCACTGCTTCGGCGCGCGCGACGGACAGATCGTAGTTGGACTTGAACGGGCCGGACCTGCGCGGCTTGACGTTGTCGGTATGGCCGACAATGCGGATCGGGCCGGGTTCGGCGGCGAGTACGGCGGCGATGTCGTCCGCCACCGGGGCGAAATCCGGCTTCGTTTCCGCGCCACCGGACTCGAACAGCAGCGCGTTGCCGATCGCAATGATGATGTAGTCGCCTTTCGTGCCGACCGTCACCTGGCCGGCTTCGATCTCCTTCGCCAGCGCGGCGCGCAGGCGGTCGATCTGCGATGGTGCGGGCGGCGTTGCCGGCTTGGAATCGGCCGTCGGCTGCTCCTCGACCGGCACGACGGCCGCGATGCGTGCGATCGTCGGCGCTGTTTGCGGGTTCAGCGTAAGCAACTCCTTGGCCAGCGTTTCGCCCTGGTCGGTGATCAGCGTGCGCATGGCGAAGAAGGTGGCCGCCAGCACGGCGCACATCGCCGCGGCTGCGACCCAAACCGGAAGGCGAACCGTACGGCGATCCGCCGCCATCGGCTGGCCCTGCCAGTGCGGCGAAAGTCCGTCCGGCGGGCTTGGGCGAAAATAGCGAAGCGTTTCGAACGCGTCGCGCCGCACGCGCTCGAGCGAGCCGTCCTGTGCGGCCGTGCCGCGATACTGGCCCTCGAAGCCGAGCGACAGGCAGGCGTGCATCAGTTCGATCAGGTCTTGATGAGTTTCGGGTTCCGCAAGCGCCTTGTTCAGCGCAGCGAAGAAACCGCTGCCGTGCGCGCCGGCCTGGAAGAACCGGGCCGTCATGCCGTTGTCTTTCCACCAGCCGGCCGTCATGCCGGGCAGGTTCATGGCGATGTCGTCGGCCGTCTCGCTGAGTGCGAAAGCCGCCATGCGCGCGTCCTCGCCGGTGACGCCGGCGTCGGCGATCCGGCGCTGGAAATTGCCGATGAAGGTCGCCAGTTCCTCGGCGAGTGGATTGGCTTCAAAGGCGGTGGGCGCTTGCCGCAACACGCCGAGGAAGGTCAGAAGCGGCGCGGCGGCGGCGAGAACAGGGTTTCCCGAAGGGTATTCCACGCGATCGGCCGCGGCCGCCAGCGCCGCCTGCGGCGTTTCGATGTCGCGATCCCGTGCGCCTTCCACCGGCTGATCGGCACCGCTGGAAAAACCGGCAAAGCCGCCTTCGGCGATGACGGTCCCGGTAAAGGGCACGTTCGGCTGGATGATCGTGCCGGTCGAATCCATTCCGGCCGGGGGAGCCGCGTCGCCGCGCGGATCGAACACCGTCCGCTCCGTGTTCCCAGCGTCGGTCGACGGCGGCTGCTCTCCTTTCGGGAGTGATTGCCCGCCGCGCCGGATCACCGTGCGGCCGCCCAGCCCGAAAGGATCGCCCTTCCCGCTCATGGCCGCCGCTTCGCTGGAAAGGGCAGGGGATTATTTCGGCTTGACCGCTTTGGCGTAAGCCTCGCCGAAATGCGCGAGGAAGATGTCGAGCAGACCGTTCTCGTGCGCATTTTCCTTTGCCTCCCACGTCGCAACCAGTGCGTCCCATGCGCGGCCCTTCTTCGACGTGAAGGAAGCCGGCGGCAGCTTTCTCTCTATGGTTTCCGGAGAAAGTTCGTCGAGCAGCCGAGCCAGCGCCGCCTGCATGGCGGAATAGGTGGCCAACTCGTGCGCCTCGAGGTCTCGAAATGCTTCCGCAACGCTCTGTCGGGCGTCGAGATAACCGCTCCGGCCGCGAGAGAACAGGATGTCGAGCGCCTCTGGCGCGGCGGGCACGAACTTCAGCGGGTTGTTGTCGGTCGCGCCGACCATCGTGCGTTCGGTCGTCTTGGCGAGCGCCTTGGCGGCGGCCCGCGCCTTGAGCAGCGAACCGAGTTCTTCCACGACGATCCTGAGCACCGCGCCGATCTCGCCGGCCACCTCGTGCGGGTCGCGTTGCAGGAAGATTTCCGCGGGTACGCCGGCACCCGCCGCCAGCGCGCGGAACATGTCGGCGGCGTCGAGGGACCGGCCCGGGCCGGCCGGTGGGAGCGGTCGCGCTACCGGTCCAGGCCCATGGCGCGCTTCCTGGCGCGAGGGAAAGAAGGCCTCTCCCGCGATCGCTGGATGGCCGTTCGAGGAAGGCCGGGGCCGCAGGCCGGAACCAGGCGGGGCGGCGGGCAGACCGCGATCGTCGCCGATCTCGACCGAAAGGAGATAGCGGCCGATCCGCAGCCTGTCGCCGTCGCCCAACCGATGCGGGCCGGCGATGCGCTGGCTGGCCCCGTTGACGAAGGTGCCGTTGCGCGAGACGTCGTACAGCCAGAACGCTCCGCCCTCGTAGCGCACCTCGCAATGCCGGCCGGAGATGAACTTGTCCGGATCGGGCAGCGTCCAGTCGCGGCCCTCGCGGCCGATCTCGAAACTGCGCCCGCGCGAACTGTAGCTTACCGGCGCCCCATCGGGCAGCCTGTCGACATTGTCGATCTTCAGATTGATGACCATCCGAAACCAACCGTCAGATACCGCTTGCCGCGAGGCGAAGTCGCCCGTCGGCGGTCGCATTCTAGCAGTTTGCGTGCGTTGCGGGCACCGCCCTTTTTAACTTCGCCGGTTTGGGGGCACGACGCAGTCGCCGAGCCGACGGAGACTTTGGCCAGTTTGAAAAACTTGTGCTAAGCTCAGCTTGGTCAGGACGGCACCTTTGGAGGGGGCGCGACCGATGGCGAGCGATCGTGCCGCAACCGTGCAGACGCCCCTCGGCGGCGATGCGCTGACCTTCACGCGTCTCGAGGGCAGAGACGGCATCAGCCGCTGCTTTTCCTTCATTGTCTCTTTCGTCAGCACCGATCACGACATCGATCCGCTGAAGATGCTGGGCGGCGCCGTCTCGATCGAGGCCGAGTCCAGGCCGCAGCGCTGGTTCAGCGGCGTTGTCTCGGAGTTCCGGCTCACCCGCATCGAGGACCGCCTGGCGCACTACGAGGCCGTCATCCGGCCATGGCTATGGTTTCTCGACAACGTCACCGACTGCCGCATCTTCCAGAACATGAACGCCGTCGAGATCGTCCAGGAGATTTTCTCCAAATACGGCACCGCCAAGTTCGACATGCGCCTGCAGGGTTCTTATCCGACGCGCGAATACTGTGTTCAGTACGACGAGAGCGACCTGAACTTCGTGCAGCGCCTGCTTGAGCACGAAGGGATATTCTATTTCTTCGAGCATGGCGAAGGCGAGCACACGCTGGTGCTGACCAACACCGTGAGCAAGCTCAAACCGGCCAAGGGCTACGAGAAGGTGCAATACCGTTTCGAGGGCGAGGCCATACGCCGCGACCGCGAATACATCACCGGCTGGATTCCCGGGTCGGCGGTGCTTCCGGGCGCCTACGCCCACACTGATTACGACTTCAGGAAGCCTGGCGCCGACCTGATGGCGAAGTCCGCGCAGGCGTTTGGCCACAAGCAGGCCACCGGCGAGCACTATCGCCAGCCCGGTGCGCATCTCGATACCGGTCGTGGCGACGCGGTCGCCCTGATCCGGCGCGAGGAATTGCAGGCGCCGCACCGCCGCATCGCCGCCAAGGGCACGGTGCGCGGCCTGTTCTCCGGCTGCACCTTCACCCTGGAGAAATTCCCGCGCGACGACCAGAACCAGGAATATCTCGTCGTCGCCGCCGACTACAGGCTGTTTGATCCGGGCTACCACACCCATATCGACACCGAGGGCGACAACTTCCAGGTCGCGCTGGAGCTTGCTCCGACGTCACTGCCTTACCGGCCGCCACGCATCACGCCGCGCCCGGTCATGCGCGGGCCGCAGACGGCAACGGTCGTCGGGCCCTCCGGCGAGGAGATATTCACCGACGAATATGCGCGTGTGAAGGTGCAGTTCCACTGGGATCGGCTTGGCAGGAAAGACCAGAACAGTTCCTGCTTCGTGCGCGTCTCGCAGACCTGGGCGGGCAGCGGCTGGGGCTTCATCCAGATCCCGCGCATCGGCCAGGAGGTGATCGTCGACTTCATAGAAGGCGATCCTGACCGACCGATCATCACCGGGCGCGTCTACAATGCATCCCAGATGCCGCCTTACGGCCTGCCGGCGAACGCGACGCAGTCGGGCTGGAAATCGAACTCGTCCAAGGGAGGCGGCGGCTACAACGAACTGATGTTCGAGGACAAGGCCGGCTCCGAACTGGTCAATTTCCAGGCGCAGAAGGACCATACCCTGCTGATCAAGAACGATCGCAGCAAGCTGGTCCAGCATGACCAGTCCGACCGCATCGACCATGACGCCAAGCATTCGGTCGGCCACAACCTCGACGAGGACGTCGGCAACAACAAGACGGTGAAGGTCGGCGTCGACCAGACGACGAATATCGGATCGAACGACACCGAGACGGTCGGCGCCAACCGTTCGTTGACGGTCAACGCCAACGAGACGATTCATGTCGTCGCCAATTCGACCGAGAACATCGACGCCAACCACAGCCAGACCGTCGGGCAGAACCAGACGATCACCGTTGCCATAGCGCGCGTGGACACGGTCGGCGCGGCCGAGGCCCGCACCGTCGGCGCCGCCCAGACCAACACGATCGGCGCCACGCGCTCCGTCAGCGTCGGCGTCAACCAGAGCCACGATGTCGGCGCCGCCGACAGTTGGAGTGTCGGAGCCGACCAGACCGTCACCATCGGCGCCAAGCAGTCGGTCACGATCGCCGCGGATCAGTCCTTCAGCGTCGGCGGCGGGCGCACCGCCGACGTCGCAAAGGATGACGCAACCAGCATTGGTGGCGCGCATGCACTGAAAGTTGGCAAGGCCAGCGGCATCGACATCGGCCAGGACAGTTCGATCAAGGTCGGCAAGAACCTGACGATCGAGGCGGGCGACTCGATCACGCTCAAATGCGGTTCCGCAACGATATCGATGAAGAAGGACGGCACCATCGTCATCGACGGCAAGGACATCACCATCAAGGGGTCCGGCAAGATCACTGCCAACGCCAGCGGTGACGTCATCATCAAGGGAAGCACCATCCACAACAATTGAGGACTTCGCAATGGACGTGCTTGAGCGCATCGACGGCGTGGTGATCGGCCTTCTGATCGGCTTCGAGGACGGCACGCCGCTCGTCGTCTTCGTCGGCAACCCATACGAGACGGCGCTGCCGGCGCGCAGCCTGTGCGCCCTCGACGCGGCGGCGGTCGGCGCCGAGGTGGCGCTGCTGTTCGAGGCCGGCGATCCGGTAAAACCGCTGATCGTCGGCCCTGTTGTCGCGCCGGCGCAGGCGGGCAGGACGGCGGAAGTCGTCCGCGATGGCGAGCGGGTCGTGGTCACGGCCAGAGAACGCATCGAACTGCGCTGCGGCAAGGCCTCGATCGTCCTGGAAAAGGATGGCTCGATCACCGTCCGCGGCAGCCAGTTGACCAGCCAGGCCAGCGGGACCAACCGCATTCGTGGCGGCGCCGTCCATCTCAACTGAGGCTCCCATGCAGCGGATCGCCTCCATCGCACCGCTCGTGGCGCAGCACGCGGGGGATGCGGCGTTCCTCTGGTTGCGCCGTCGCCGCGAGATCGATGGGCCGTTCCTGGGCGAGACCGACATCGGCCGTATCGACCAGCGCCTCGAGGCCAACATCGAGGGGCTGATGGCGGCCGGCGAGGCGGGCTGGCAGGCTGTGCAGTCCCAGTTCGCCGACTATGCCGAACCGGGCGAGATATTCGCGCTCGGCGTCGTCGCGCTGCGTTCGGGCGAAAGGAATGCTATCGAGGGCGCGCTTGCAGCGGGCGCGGAACTGGGCGCGGTTGGCATCAGCGGCCTGTCCGGCGCGGTGGCGCGCACGCCGAGCGAACTGTTGAAGCCGTTCGTCGCCGAATGGCTCGATGCGCGCGATCCGTTCCCGTGCTGCCTCGGGCTTGCAGCGCTCCAGCACCATCGCGTCGATCCGGGCGCCCGCCTTGCCGATCTCCTGTCCAACGCCGATCCGTCGATCCGGCTGCGCGCTCTGCGCCTCGCCGGTATCTTCCGGCGCCGCGACCTCCTCGCCCCGGCTCTCGATGCGCTCGACGCGGCGTCGCCGCAGGTGCGCTGCATGGCCGCCTTTTCGGCCTGCCTGCTCGGCGAGGCACGTTCGGCGCATCCGGTGCTGGACCGCCTCGCGCTGACCCAGCCGGACTTGGCCGCGCGGGCGATCGAACTGCGCCTGCTGACCACGCCTGGCCAGACCGGCAAGCAATGGCTGCAGGCACGTCTCGAGCAGCCGGCGCTGCGCGCTGCGGCCACTGCCGCGATCGGTCTGTTCGGCGACCGCGCGGTGATGCCATGGCTGATCGAGAAAATGGCTGAACCGGACCTTGCCGAAGCGGCCGGTCTGGCGCTGCGCGACCTGATCGAGGTTGATTTCAACGATCTGGCGCTTTTCACGGCCGATCCCGCCGCGCTCGGGCCGGATTTCACCGGCGACGGACCGCTTCCGATCGCCGACAAGGTCGCCGCCTGGTGGGACGACGGCCGTGGCGGGAAGGGTTTTGGGGCGTTCCGCTCGATGCGCCGACTGCGGCTCGATGCCTTGCGCGCGGCACTCGTGGCGCCGGATGCGATACTGGCCGACTGGCGCCGGACGCGCCGCCATCCGGCATGGCTATAACTATCCGCGCGTCGTACCCGCCATGACGGCGGCCGCGCGCAGGCCGCCTTCCGACGCGACTTCGCACATGGCGATCGGGCCTGGCGCGTAGTCATGGACAAAACTGTCCGCGGCCAGCATGAGCGCCAGCGCGCCGCCAGCCGCGCCGATGTCGCCCACCGTCATGGCCGGATAGGCTGTCGCCATCAGATCGCGTTGCGTGCGATAGAAGCGCGGTCGGGCAATCAGCATCTCCCAGCCGTGATAGCGTTCGCCATTGCCGTTCGAGACGACGAAATCGATGTCGGGCTCGGACGGGCCGGAGCCGGTCACCGCGTCGCGCAACGCGGCCAGCATGGCACGGCCCTGGCTGTAGCGATCGGAAAGCACGCTGTCGGTTTCGCGCGCCGTGCCGATGCCATGGATGGCGGTGGCGGCAAGCTCGGGCCCCGGCTCGCGCGCCAGGCGCACGAAGGCGGCTGCTTCGCCGGGAACGAGACCCTGTGCATTTTTGTCCCCCTTGAGCCGTCCAGCCTGTCCGAGCCTGGCGAGGTCGACATCGTTGACGAGGCTGTCGGCCCCGCCGAGCAGGATCTGGGCGGCACCTTCCTCTTCCATCAAGGCCGACGCCCGTTCGATCAGGCCGACGCTGGCGGCGGCGCCGCCATCCACCGCGCGCGAAGCGGGATGGAATTTCAGGCCCGTCGCGCCGATCACCGCTGCCAGAAAATCACGGGCAGGAATGTCGGCGAAGGCGGGATGATTGCGGAAGCTCTCCGGCGCCGTGATCAGCAGCGCGGTTGCCGCGGCCACGCCCGGATCGCTCGTGCCGAGCGCTTCCTTGATCGCGCGTGCGGCCATGTTGACCAGCCATTCGCCCTGCGTGCGGCGCAGTCGCCAGTGCGAGGGAATGCGCGCGACGACCTGGGACGCTCCGAACGGCGCCGGCAGGATGATCTCCTCGAAAGCCGAAAGACTCGCTCGGATCGCGGCGATGGTTTGCCTGGCGTTCAAGCCCGCGGGCGTGACCGCACCGGCGCCGACGACATAGAGGAGGCGCTTCATGGCTGCCACACCGGCTGGTCGCGCAGCGTCCCGTCGCCGCCAAACAGATTGAGATAAGGCTTGCCCTTGCGTCGCGCGCTTAGCCACACCGGAGAGAGATGGCCAAAGACGATTTCGCGCAGTGCAGGTGCATTGCGTCGCGTGACGAACGAGAGCCGAGCCTTCAGCGTCACGCGGCCGAGATCGGGCTCGATAATGACGGTGTCGGGCTGGAACCGGGTTTCCTCCATGCGGTCGTCATAGAGAAGCCGCACCGGCGCCACGATACGCGGCAAGCGGAAATCCCAGCGGCCGGAGGTCGTCATGCCGATCACGGAGACGGCCTCGCCGCCGGCGAGACGGGGCAATTGCTGGTCTGCCGGGGCGCACAAATTGTAGCGCGGATCGAAATCCGGGGGCGGCAATGGCCATTGCGCGTCGATCCAGGCCTGATCGTAAGTGCCGGCGAGCGGCAGCCGCGGCAACCACCCCCGCCCGAGCGGGCTGAAGCCGGCCGGTTTGGGTCGATCGGACGGGCTGAGATAAGGTTCGTCGGGGTAGGTGACATTCGGCGCCTGCGTGCGCACCGCCGGGTCGGCGGAACGAGCGTGGTGATAGCCGACGCCGACCGGGTTGCGCCGGTCGAGCCGCCCGTCGGGCAGCGTGCCGCCGTAGGCGCGCTCATAGACGATCGGCATGGTGCGGAATGGCGTCGGAGCGCTGTAGCCGCCGGAATCGTAGATGCGGTCACCGACGACGTTGAGCACCTTGCGCAGCGCGCCGACGCGCAGGCCGACCAGCATCTCGCGCACAGCCCCGTCGTTTGGCGCATGGGCGGTTCCGTTGAGGATCACTTCCGCTGCTGGCTTGACCGGTGCGATATCGGCCTCGTAGCGCGTCGAGGATAGAGCTGGGTCGCCGAGGGGCACGTCGCCGAAGGCTACTGGCAACTGCTCCTCGGCCGGGCAAAGGCCCTCCCTGTCCGGGGCGATTTCAAAACTCGCCGACAACATGACGACCAGAATTTCCTGGCCGTCCGCATTCGGCTGCATATGCGTCGCGGCGGCGAAGGGCGTGCGGTTTTCAAGCCAGACAGCCGCGCCCATTGTTCAGCACCAATTGCCGTTCTCATCGAGGCCGATCGGCCAGTAGGGCATGGCAGTCAGGACTAGGATGATGCCGGCATCGCGCTTGCGATCGAGGCTTGCGAGGAGAAAATCTTCCGGCAGGATTCCCGGACTTGCCGTCCGCGCCGCCTTGTCTGCAGCCAGCCAGTAGCGACGGACGGTGCTGACCGCCATTTCGTTGGCCGCAGGACCGGCTGGCCATGTGTCGTAGGCACGCAGGGCTGCGTCGTGCAGGCTGCCGCCGGCGCGGCCCTGTTCCGTCTCGACAATGCCGCGCCACCAATCAAGAGCCTGGTCCACGGCCCAACCCATCTCCTCGCGGTAGCTGTCGAACAGCGGCTGCATGCTTTCTGGACAGGCCACGTGCTTG
This sequence comes from uncultured Mesorhizobium sp., assembly GCA_964490065.1. Taxonomy (GTDB): domain Bacteria; phylum Pseudomonadota; class Alphaproteobacteria; order Rhizobiales; family Rhizobiaceae; genus Mesorhizobium. The sequence goes on from CAZBBT010000011.1 coordinate 32,491, forward strand.
GGTGTTTTCAGGATCAGATTGGCGGGATCGCGCACATCCTTCGGTGCATGAAAGAGCCGTTTCCAGCCGAGCTCCACATCGTGCCGTACGATCTCCCGGTCGTCAGCCATAGCCGGCCTCTTCATCTAGAAGCGCGTAGTCGTCGATACCGACAGGCATGAAGAGAAACTGCTTGAAATGGATAAAAAGATCGGGCGCAGCCTCCTGCAACTGGCCGAGCAGCACGTCGCGCGGGTCGGAAGCCATTTCTCCTTCTTCCTCGTCCTCATCCGCGCCCCAGTCGTCCTCGCGCGGCTCGTCATCCTCATCGAGTTCCTCGCGTCGCTCATAGGTTTCGATCACATGGGCGATCTGCAGCCAGTATTTACGGAAAACCGCGATGATGCGCGGATGCGAAGCCAAACCGCTCGGCCAGACTTCGTCGATCTGCATCCCGGCCTCGTTGTACTTCTCGCCGAGCGCGAGCTGTCTTCGCCATCGCTGCACTTGCACCACGGCCTGCCCGAGTTCGGCGAGATAGGCCGAAAAGATGTCGGCTATTTCGGTTTCCGCAGTCATCAACTGATTCCCAGTTTGGTTTTCAGCGAAGTGACCTCGCTGCTGCTGACGCTGCCGCCTTGCGAGTTGGAGCAACCGCGGCACTGAGGTTGCACGGAGTTCTTGTCACGTTTCCATTCATTGAACCGAGTCTCGTCGTGGCAGCCGCCGAGTTCCTTCCAGACGACGGACTGCGGCGGTTGATGGTCGGCCACCCAGCGCTGGCCGAAATTGTAGCGGGTTCCGTCCTTGAAAGTGCCCATGTTCTGCTTCTTCGAGCAAGACCAGCAGCCGCTCCAGCCGCGCGCCACGCGACTCTTGCCCAGTTTCTTGGCGTGGCGACGCTGGGAACGAGTGGTCTTCGTCGGTGGCGGGTTCTCCATGCCGGGAGGGCATGGACCTAGTGCCTTGGCCTTCGCGAGAAGATCAGCGTAGTTGTCGGCAAGGTTCTGCGTCACCACCGCGAAACTGCAGATGATGTTCGGTGGCGTGCAGGCTTCGTTCTGGAGGAGCGGGTCGCTGTGCCGGCACACCCCCTTGCCTTCGACTTTCACCGTGAACGACCAGAGTGAAAAACTGCCCTTGCCCTTGATCTTGTGGGTCACGACCCCGGCACCGAGGCCTGGCGTTGCCGGCTCGTTGCCGGTGCTCATGGCGATTTCGGAGGAGTTCTCCAGCGCCGTGGGGCTGCCGTCCGCCGTGACGCTCTTGCTACCCTTGGTCAGGTCGCTGGCGAACAACTGGTTCACATATGGCACGGGCACCGGTCCGGCCGGCGGCGGGGGCGGGCTGAGGCAGACATCGCCTGGTGCCGTGCCTGATCCGCCGCTGCTCTGATGAAACCAGCCCATGCCCTCCGCGAAGACCGTGCAGCCCATCGCTACGTCTCCGCCGTCTGCGGCCGTGCCGCCCGCATCGCCGGCAGGCCGTTGGTGGCCAGGTCATGGATGTCGACAAAGCCAAGTTCGTTGACCTCCCAGTCGTCGCGCCAGAACAGTATTTCTCCACCGTTTTCGGTCGTCCCCGGTTGCGGCAATTCCACGAGAGCCGACCCGATCCAGCCTTGGTTCCGGGACTCCTCCACGGCGCTCCTGGCAAGGTTCGCAGCCGCGTCGAACCATGCGTCGGTGGGTTCGGGCACCACGCCGACCGCGACGATGGCGAAAGGATAGCGCCTGCCGACGCGGTCCTCGCTCATGCGCCAGACGCCGGCGCAGGGTTGGTCGCAGAAGATCGCCGCCGGGACACTGAAGCGCCAGACGCGCGAATCCAGTTCGCCCTCGTCCGGTCTCGCGGCCAGTTCCATCGACATCCAGCGGTCCCAGCGGTCTATGAAGGCGCGCGGCAGCCCGGCGGCGACGAAATCTCCCGTCGCCGGAATCTTGCCGAAGAAGCCTATGGTCACAGGTGCGCCGGACACGTGAATCTCTTGAACATCTCCAGATTGTACGGGTTTTCCACGCTCGCCGCCTTGAGCTCGAAATCGGCGTAAAAGCCTTTCGTGCCGAGGCGCAGGCTGTAGACATCGGTCAGCGATGTTGCGGAAAAGCGGCCGGATTTCAGCATTCTGAGCCACGCCCAGCTTCCGGTTTCGGTGACCATCACCTCGGGCGAACCGTCGATGGGCTGGAAGGAAAGCGTGATGACGCCCGTGCCGTCCTTGCCGGGCCAGGTCATCGGCTGCGGCCGGGTGGCGTTGTTGTAGTAGGCGAGGCTCTGGCCGTCGAGGTTGAGATTCACACGCGTCACGTTCGGCGACAGGTCCTTCGGTTCCAGCGTGAAGCTCATGATCGGCCCCTGGCCGCCGGGGAACAGGTCGTCGCGGATATGCCTGGCCTGCTCGAAGGCGGCGAGCGCGGCGGCATCGAGGCCGAAATCGGCGCGCCATTTCCAGGGGCTGGAGGTCGTGTCGATATAGGTGAGCAACTGATCGTTGGTGAAGCCGTCGATCAGCCCGCCCGGTCCGAACAGCCGGGCGAAGTCCCGCACGTTGACGTCGACGGCGCTGGTCGGACTGAACGGATAGCGGTCGGTCAGCGCCGCCTGGCAGAACGGCAGCACGTCGGCGCGCCAGATGGCGTTGAGCTCGGAAGCAACCGCCTTTTCCGTCAGGCCACTGGTATCGCCGGCGATGCCGCCCAGCCAGTCGTCGATCGGGTCGGGCAGGATCTGCGCCTGGCGCGCCACCGCGCCGGTGAGTTCGGCCAGCCCGCCCTGCTTCTTGATGGCGTCCTGCGGATCGGGGCTGGCGGTCACGGTCTGCAGCACATTGGACAGCGCCGTCAGCGCCACCACCGCGGCGTCCAGAGCCGGCGGCTGGCCGTCGACCTCGGCGATCGTGCCCTTCAGCGGCTTGAAATGCTCGGCCACCAGCGAGCCAGTCTCATCGACCGCGCCGGCCGCATCAGCACGCGGCAGGAGCTTGACCCCGACCTTGGCGAGCTTGCCGATCTTGCCGAGCTTGCCCAGCAGCTTCGACCCGCCCTTTTGCGCGGCCTTGTTGTCGGCCGGTGCCTCGTCGTCGGAGCGGGTCAGTTCGGTCTCGGCGACGACGGCGGTGATGAGCCGCTTCACCGCCGAGTCCGCGCTGGAGAGATCCTTGAGGTTTTCGGACGCGACATTGAGGTCGGTCAGCGGCGCCAGCCTTATGTCGCGCAGGAAGGAATCCCACTGGGCGACATAGTCGTCATAGTAGAGTTTCAGGATATCCTGCGACAGCGCCTGCACCGAGGTTTCCGCATTCTCCGAGCAGCCGCCGGCGAACACCGCCCGGTCGAGGGCTGCCTGGGCCGCGATATCTTCCAGCCGGTCGAGGATGGCGCCGTGGAAGCCGTCATAGGTGAAAGCGCCCGGAATGCCGACGCGCAGCGTCTTGTCGGAGCGCCGCGCCAGCACCTTGGCGCCGTTCGGGCCGGCGAAGTTGGCCGGTATCCATTCCTTCAGTGCGGTCACCTCCGGGTCTGCTAGCAACTGCCTGTAGGCGCGCTCGGGCAGCGAGATGGTGCACACCGTCTTGAGCGCCTCGGCGACCAGCAACGCGTCGGGCCTGGAATAGCTGTCGTCGACCGCCATGCGGCGGATCGCGGCCACCTCGTGCTGTTCCGCGTCTGCCGTTGGAAAAGGCGGCGAGGGCGCGAAGCCGGGCAGGCTGTTCACCCACCATCCCTCCGCGAAGTCGGTATCCATCTGCGACAGGCCTGTCACCATGCGGTAGGTTTTCAGCGCGCCGAGCATGAAATCCGGATCGCGGATATGCCGCCACATCGTCGCTTCGAGCAGCGCCACCATGCGCGGCTCCAGCACATTGCGTAGCGCATGGTCGTAGGTGTCGGCTTGCGCCCGCGCCAGTTCCGGCGCGGCGCTGGGGCCGGCGAAGTCGCGGAAACCGTCCGGCGCGGCGACATTGGAGGCCGACACCTGATCCATGGCGGCGAGCGCTACGCCGATGTCGGGCGGATCGACCTTGTTGGGCGTGGCCGCCGCCTCGGTAAGCGGCCTTTGCAGGGCTTCGAGGTTCGTCGCCTGCGTGGCGATGGCGTTGCGGTTGTCGAGCCAGGAAAGCGTGAACAGCGTGCCGGCGCCGATCAGCGCCAGTGCGCAGGCTGCGGCCGCACCGCGCCAGATCCAGGCGCGGCGGCGCAGCGCTAGCGGATCGAACGTGCCCAGCCCCGCCTCCTTGAAGATCACCTCGGTGAGCAGGTTCTTCAGGAAGAAGCTGCGCCGCTCTATGCGTTGCGCCGGCGCGGCACGCCGCTGCGGCAGGCCGAAGGAGGAGGAAAGGGCGGCCGTCAGCCGGTCGATCGGCGCCCCCTCCTGGGTCGCCGATGTCAGATAGATGCCGCGCAGCCAGGCGCTGTCCTCGTAACGGCTTTCACCGAAGACCGTTTCGACCAGAAGCTGGATCGGCTCCGAAAGGCTCTCTACCTGCGCCGGGAAACGGAAGATCTCGGCGCGGGCGCCGAGTTTTTCCTCGTTCTCCAGCAATGGCACCAGCCGGTTCTCCAGTTCGCGCGCCAGCGCCGTGGCCGCGCCGGCCACCGTGGCGGAATCGATCTTCTGGTCGAGCGCGAAACTCGTGCCCCACACCTGCTCGCGCGCGGCGGTCGACAGGCCGCCGAAGAACGGTTCGAAACCCTTGATGAGGTCCGCCTTGGTCAACATCAGATAGATTGGCAGGCGGATTTGCAGCCTTTCATTGAGCTCGGCCAGGCGCCGGCGGATCTTGCGGCCATGCGCCTTGACCGCCTCGTCGCCCTCGGTCAGCGAATCCACCGACAGCGTCACGATGACGCCGTTCAGCGCGCGACGGCCGCGATGCTTCTTCAACAGATCGAGGAAGCCGAGCCATTCGGCGGCGTCGACATCCGGCTGGCTTTCCTGCTGGACGTAGCGGCCGGCGGTGTCGATCAGCACCGCCGTCTCGGAGAAGAACCAGTCGCAATTGCGTGTGCCGCCTATGCCGTGCAGATCGTTGGCGAGGTCGATCGGGAAATTGAGGCCCGACTGGCGCAGCGCCGTCGTCTTGCCGGTGCCGGGCGGTCCGACGATGACGTACCACGGCATGTCGCGCAGGAACTTGCGGTTGCCGAGCTTGCGCCGCTTGAGTTCGGCCATGATCTCCTGGAACTTGGCGCCAACGGCGGCGACGTTCTCCTCGCCAGGGCTGAGCGGCTTCTCGACCGGAGGTGCGGCGATCTCGGCCACGAACATACGGTTGGCGCGTATGGCGCGGCGCTGCGCCACGATCATCCAGATCAGCCACAGGATCACCAGGCCGGCGATGATGCCGAGCCGCACCGTTTGGTCGGCGAAGGGTTCGCTGGCGCCGATCCGCACGATCGGCCCGAAGATCCACACGATCGCCGAGATGAGCGCCAAGCCGATCAGCGTCCACAGGATGCGGGAGGTGAGAACGGCCCAGAGGAAGCGCAGAATGAACATCGCGCTACAGCCTCTTCTCGACCAGCACTTCGACGCGGCGGTTCAGCGCGCGGCCTTCGCGCGTGCTGTCGTCGGCGACCGGGTCGGTTGCGGCGCGGCCCTCGGGATGGATGCGCGCCGCCGGCACGCCGTTCTGCACAAGCAGGTCGGCGATGGTCTGCGCGCGGGCTTCGGAAAGTTTCTGGTTGGTCGAAAGCGGGTTGCTGCGCTGTAAGGGGATGCTGTCGGTATGGCCGACCACGGTGATGTCGCCGATTAGGTCTTGGTTTTCGAGGATCACCTTGGCGACCGAGGCGATCAGCGGCTGGAACGCTTCGGTCAGCGTCGCCCGTGACGACTGGAAGACTTCCGGATTGGTTGCCTGGATGACGAGCTTTGTCAGCGATACGCTCTCGGTGCCTTTCAATGCGCCCCGGAGCTTTTCGGGCGCGGCGGATTGAAAAGCAGGCAGAAGCTGGATCTGCACCGTCTCAACCGGTGGCGGCGGCGGCGTGTCCGGCTTGGGCGGCGCGCGCACGATGTCGGCGCGATCGGGTGGCGGCAGCGCCTTGACCAGCGCCGTCAGCTCCACCGCCTGACTGGAGAGGTTCATCGACAGGCCGATATAGATGCCGGTAGCGATAACCGCGGCGAGCGCAGCCATCACCCAGATCGGCACGATGAATCGCTGCGGCTCGTCGGCGGCCGTCACACCGCGCCAGTTGGGCGACAGCGGGCGCTCCTCGGCGTCGGCGTTGCGCAGGAAGCGGGCGGCCGCCACGCGCACGGCGTTGAGCGAGCGGTCGCCGGCGCGTCCCGGCACCCGGTACTTGCCGCGAAAGCCGAGCGCGAGGCACAGATACTGCAACTCCAGCAGTTCGCGGTCCTGGGTGGGATTGCGTTCCAGTTCCTCCAGCCGGGTGAAGAATTGCGTACCGGCGTCGACGTCGCCGCGCAGCATGACCACCAGCGGTTGGCGCGGCCAGGCGCTGGCGCCGCCCCAGGGTGTGTTGAGCGCGAGGTCGTCGAGCAATGCCGCCACCACCCAGGCCGCCTGGTCGGCCCTGGTCAGCGGGAAGCCGGCGGCAACGGCTGCGTCGCGCGCCCTGATCAGTTCGTCCAGTAGACGGGTGCGCAGGGATTCCGGATTGTCGGGAGGCAGGGCGCTTTCCAGCTCAGGCGCGAATTCGAGCAGCGGCGAAAACGCGTTGACCAGCCCGTTCGGATGCGCCCGTGAGCGCTTGACCGCTGCGCCAGGCGAAAGCGGTGGCGGTGACAGTGGGCGCGGCATAGGCGCGCCGCTCAGCCGGATGCGGGTCCGCTCGCGATCCTCAGACAGGCCGAAGGGATCGTCGCGGCTCATCGCATCACCTGTTCACCGAATAGCAGTCGACCTGTGGCTCGCTGGGCAGCACGCCCGACACGCCGATGACAAAGCCCGGCGCGTCGAGCAGCGAGGCCCAGTGCTCGTTCTTCTGGTCGAGTTCCAGGCAGAGCCGGTCGCCGTCATAGGGGATTTCGCGCGGCTGCGAGTGCAGCGGCTTCAGCGGAATGCCGGGCAGGCGCGATTTCCACAGACCCTCGAACTCGCCGGCGGCGCCCACCGTCGCCTGGTTGACGAAGATCTTGCGCAGCGCATCCTCGGAAAGCTCGGAGCCGATGCGCACCACGATGCGGCTCTGCTGCAGGAGCTTCGGATTGTCGATGCGCACTTTCCAGACATTGGTGGAATGGCGCATCACCGGCAGCGCGCGCGACTTCGGCTCGACATAGCGCAGGCTGAGGATCAGCGAGCGCAGTATGTCGGCGAGCGCCGAGAAAGCGGCGCCGGGCGCCATGTGGTCGTAGGCGGGCAGTTCGCCCAGCCGCCGCGCGCTCGAGCCGTAGGTCGCCATCGAGCCGGCAAGGCCGGCCAACTCCATGAAGAGATCCGCCGGATGGTAGATGTCCTGCGCCAGCATATGCGCCAGTCGTGGCCGCGCGGCGTTGGCGAGTTGCAGCATCATCAAGTCCTCGACGCTGCGGCCCGGCCCGCCGAGCACCATCTTGCCATGCGCCTCGGCGATCTGGTCGAGCCCGGTGATGACCTCCTGAAGAAGTTGCGCGTACCAGTGGATCGCGCCTGTCGCCAGCGTCGGCGGCAGGAAGGCCTCGTCCAATGCCACGCTGCCGTCGGCCTTCAGTCCCTTGATCTCCGCCACAGGCAGCGCTGTGTAACCGCCCATCGGCTTGGCCGGCGCGATGAGCAGTGCCTGCGGTCGCGCGATCTCGATCTCCTCGGCGTCGGCGCCGCCCTGCACCGCGTCTCGCACCGACACGATCCGGCCGCGATAGCGCGCGCCGGAGGGGGTGGCATGCGCGGGATCGAACCCGATGCCGCCCGGCGGCTCCAGCGGCAGCGCGATGAGCACCGCGCCGGCGCCCGTCTCCTGGCTCACCGCCAGCGGCGGTGGCGGGTCCATCGTCTCGGGAATCGAAAACGGCGTGCCGTCGGGGAAGATGCCCCGCGCCGACAATACGGCGATCTGGCCCGCCTCCAGCAGCGACTGGTCGAGCACGAGGCTGCGGAAGCCGTAGGTGTGCAATTGGCCGGCTTGCAATGCGCCGCGAACGGTCGCTTCCAGGAAGCGATCCTGCTGCTGGAAATGCTGGGTCCTCAAGAAAAGGCCCTCGGACCACAGCACACGGTTGGCGTCGGTCATGCTGACACTTTCCCAGTCGAGCGTTGTTCAGCCGGTCAAGAGATTCCGCCCTTGCCCAGGCTGATGGTGACAGTGAATTTCGACCCCGGCGAAACCGAGCGCGTGGTGCGCCAGTTGCGTCCCGTCGGCTCGCGTAGCAGCGCCACGAAGCCCAGCGCGGTCGCTTCCGGTTCCACCGTGATCGTCTTGGACGCCGTCTTGCCGGGCCCGACCGCGATCGAATCCTGGCCGATCAGGTCGGCGCCCAATGCGCCGCCGCCCTGCAGGGCGAAATAATCGGCGGAATTGAAGGTGCCGGTCCCCTTGAGCTTGTAGATCAGCACCGTCACCGGCCTGTCGCCGCCGCCGGGTCCGGGGTTCATGCCGGCGCCGCCGGCGAGGTTGATGGTGACGGCGGAGGGCTTCGGCGGGCCGCTCTGGCAGGCCGAGAGCAGCGCGGTGGCGCCAAGCGCAAGGATGAATTCGCGTCGATCGGTCATGGGTTACTCCTCCTCATAGGCATCCCGGAAATCGGCGCCGATCTCGCCGAGGAAGCGCTGTTCGGCGCTCTGGGCGATCTCGCGATGGCGCTTCTGGTAAAGCTCCCACAGCTTGGCTCCGCGCCCGCCTGAAAGCAGCGTGCCCAGCGCCGAGTTCGATTTCAGTTCCTCTTCGATGGCGGCCGGGTCGAACCGGTCGATCATGCGGCGAAGCGCGGCCTGCACGCCACGCCAGGCGCGGACATGGTGCTCCGCCAGATCCCTGATCGCATCGTTGATCGCCGCCTCTCCGGAGAGGAACCCGGGGCTTCGCTCGGCAAAGATCGTCGCCAGCGCGTCGTCCGCAGTTGGCAGGAATTTCAGCGGATTGACGTCGCTGGAACCGACCACCGTCTGCTCGATGCGGGCATTGCCCTTTTCCTCGGCCCGCTTGCGCAGGAGTTGCATCAGCCCTTCCAGCATCAGGCGATACTCGCGGCCGAACTTTTCCATGTCGGCGAGCGGGTCGCGACCGGAGGCATCGGCCTCGTCCATGCCCGCGCCGCGCAGGAAGGCGGCATGCAGCGCCATGTCGCCGACGGTGCCCGAAGAGGGCCGTGCCCTTCGGGACTTCGCCGCGGGCTGGTGCGATGCGGGTGGGCTTTGCGGCCGCGCTGGCGGATCCCACGGAGCCGGTTCGGGCGTGGAAGCGGGCTTGGCCGCGCCGGCCTCGGCGCGAACAGGCTCGCCCGAAGCGGCCGGATCGAGGTTGAACCCGTCCCCGAAACTTGTTTTCTCGTGCCGGGGAGCAGGCTTCTCCTGCCATGGCTCGGCCGGTGCCGGTGCCGCCCATCCTTCGGTGCCGCCTCGGCTGTCGCGGTCGTCTGGCAGCGATCCGGGGGTCGCCACTGGTTCGAGGCTGAAAGGGTCGTCGAAGGCGGGTGAGCGGGGTGCGTCACCGTCGCCCGTTTGATTGCGATAGGCGCCCGGCTTGGGCTGCTCGAACGGGTCCGGCAGGCTCGCGGGGCGGGGGCGCGGCGGTTCCCGCTCGACGGAAGCCGAGAAGAAGTCGTCATGGTCGAGATTGACCGGCGCGCGCGAAGCGGCAGGCGGCTGCGGCGCGGCGGACCGGGCCTCCGAACCCTGCATCTCGACACCCAGCACGTAATCGCCGAGTCTCAGCCGCATGCCGTGCTGGAGCAGGGCGGAGTTGCCGGCACCGAGCGGGCTCTCGGAATCGTCGATGAACAGGCCGCTGCTCGACGTGTCGGTAACGAAATAGCCGTTCTGCTTGGCGCTGATGCGGCAATGGGCACGTGAGACGAACATGTCCGGATCGTCGATCTGCCAGTCCGCATCGGGACTGCGACCGATGACCATTTCGCCCTCGTCCAGCCTGGTCTGGCGAACGGTCTGGCTGCGCGGTGCCTGCTCGAGCGTGAGAAGCAGACTCATGCCCCTGCTCCCGCCGTTTGCGCCCGCCATCCGACGATCGTGCGCAGGCGCATGTCCCTAGCATCGTCCCTTTCCGAGGGTGGCGCAAGCCACGCCGTCCGCGTCAGCACGGCACCGCCGATGCGGGCCGGCGGAATCTCGTCGCGCGCTAGAACGAGGCGCAAATCTATATCCAGCGTTTCGCCGATCAGGTCGCGCGCTGCGCGCTTCAGCGTCGCCAGCCGGTCGCTGCCGGGCAGGAAGGACTTGTAGGTCTTGAGGTCGAGCGGGCCGATCTCGATCTCGACGCGGCTCTGGCGGCTGAACGTGCGCGGGCCGATCGTGGCGCCACGGCCGAGTTTCGCATGGGCGCTGCCGAGGCGCGTCTGCAGGGCGACCGGGACGGAAAGCCACGAGGCGACGAATTCCTTGAGCCTAACCGGCACCTGGAACGCTTCGGCGAGAAACAGCGTCAGCCGTTCCGGTCCATCGGCCTGGACCGCCAGTGCCGCCGCTTGGCGCAGCCGCACGGCGTCGAGTTCCGGCTCCTGCCGGTTGGTCGTGCCGGCAAGGCCGATGCCGGCCATTGCCGCCAGCATGGCGTGAACCCGGCCGCCTGCTCCCCGCTCGACCTGAACGCCGGGATGCGCATCGGCCCATGCCCGATAGAACAACGCCATCATGCGATGCTGGAGGATGTTGACGAAGTCGACGAAGGTGGTGTCGCTGGTCTGCTCGGCCGCGGCGCCCGCGAACCAGCGCTGCGACAGGCGGTCGAGCACCCAGCGCGTGAGATGCAGCGGCATCGGCCCTTCCGGGCCGAGCAGGCCGAGATTGGCCACGGTGATGCGGCCGGGCCTGTTGCCGCCACTGGCGCGGAAGTCGACCACGTCCTGCGTGGCGAACCCGAGGCGCACATGCTGGCCGAGACGCGCCGGCTCGCGCTCCGGATTGCCCCTGTGCCCGAACAGCCGGCCTTCGCGCTCGAGCCGCCGCAGGAGTTCGAAGAAATCGAATGTCTGCGCGAGGTTGGTCAGGTTCGCGCCGGCTTCGGCGGAAGCCATTGCGCCGGTTTGCGCGGCCGGCGGGGACGGCTGGGCTAGATCAGGTAGCGATTGCCGGGCGTCATCGGCCATGGCACATCCTCCTGTCTCTGCAGCAGCCGCGTGCGGGTGCGCACAAATCCGTTGATGCCGGCGTGGCGGGCGAAGAGGCGGGCCAGCAATGCCGACAGGAGCAGCGTGCTCTGCCCCGACAGCACCGACTGGTCGACCGACAGCGTGATCTCGGTGCCTCTGCCAAAGCAGAGCGGGCCGTCGATCGCCAGGCGCTCGATCACCGGTCGCGATTCGACGCGCGCGATCGAGCGCACGTGGCGGGCGAGCCGTGGGTCGCCCCGGTCGGCATAGAGATCCATCAGCGCATGCAGCGGGTCGGCGCCGCGTCCCTCGGCCGCGAGCGAGAGGAAGTTCAGCGAAAGCTGGGCGACGAAGCGCCAGGCGAGTTCGTCGGCGCGCGACTCGTCCTCCGCGCCGGCCGGCAGCGCCGCCGCCAGCGCCGGCTGCGGCGGACGAAGCGCACCGATCAGCCTGACCTGCTCGACCGGATCGCCGCTTTCCAGTGTCAGCGTCGGATTGTCGTCGAGGATCGGCAGATCGCGATTGGTGCACAGTGCCACGATGTCGAGCCGCTTCGGCATCCTTGCCGCCGCGCCTGCCGGCTGCGAAAGCGACAGGAACACGTCGTCGCCGGTATAGGAGGTGCGCGTCAGCCCCTGCCGCCTCTCTTCCTCGGTCATGCGGCGCGGCCGGCGCTCGATCGAATAGACCCAACCGTCGCCTCTGTTCTGGCCAAGACCGAACAGCGCCGGAATGGAGGCTTCCGGGCCTTCCTTGTCGGCGTCCTCGACACGCGTCACCCGGTAGATCTCGAAGTCGATCGGCCGGGTGCGGTCGGCATGCAGCACCTGCCGCGTCCGGCGCTGGTCGATCTCGATGACGTTGCATTCCCGTTCGAACAGATTGACGATCGGCGTGGCGAAGAGTTCGAAATCGGCCGGCTTGACGTCGGCGAGTTCAGATGCCGCACGGCGCAGCAGGAAAACGACCTCCATACCCGTTTCGCAGGCACGCGCCGTGGGCAGCAGACCCGCTACCCGCGCATAGTGGAAGCGCTCCGGCATGATGAAATACTCGCGCAGAAGCCGATAGCCTTCGAAGGTCGGGCGGGTGCGCGGCAAAAGCGCTTCGTTGTCGCCGATGCCGGCCATCTCTGGCGGGGCGAGCGGTAGAGGAACGTTGTCCCTGCCTTCCGGTCGCGCGCCGCAGGCCACGCAGGCGCCGAAGATGGCGTCGAACAAAAGCGGCGCCTTGGCGCGACCGCTGAAATGCAGATCGAGCCGGTCGAGTGCAAGCTCCGCCAGTCTGCCCTTGCCGCTGCGTCTCAGCGTGATGCCGAGCGCCGCCTCGCCGCCAACGCCGCCCATCGGACCGATACCGGCGGCGGAAAGTGCGCTGCGGTCCTGGTAGTAGGTGACCGCGGCAATCTCGACCGGCCACAGCGTCACGTCCTGCGCGGTCGAAAAGGTGCAGCGTGTCGTGAGCCCGGGCTGGAGGCCGGAAACCAGTCTCGTGCCGCGAACGACCGTATGCCCGCCGGCCATGGTCTGCACCTGCTTGCCGGGTTTCAGTACCGCCATCGCCGCCGCGGGTGCCGGTGTGACGAGGTCGGGATAGAGCACGTCGAGCACGCTGCGCGCGAAGCGCGAGCGCTCGGCGTCGACCTTGAGCCGCGTGCGGGCGGCGAGGAAGGCGACGCCGTCGAGCAGCCGTTCCACATAGGGATCGGGGCAGGGCACCGTATCGAGCGAGAGGTTGCGCGCTACCGCCGGGTGCATGTCGGCGAACTCCGCCGCCAGCGACCGCACATGGGCCAATTCCTCCTCGTAATATTCCAGGAAGACCCGGTCCATGCGCTATACTCTCGAGTCTGCACACATATGCCGTCAGCCCTCCGCGAACTCGGTCCGCGCCAGCCCGTTGTCGAGGTTGACGGTGGTGCGCAGCCTGAGCCTTTCGGGCGTCGGCGTCATGATCAGCACCGCGTCGACCTCGATCTTCAAGCCGGCACTCTTGTCGCCGAGCGTGACATTGACCTTGGTTGCGCTCTCCTTGAGGCGCGGCTCGAAGGTGGCGAGCACGGTGCGGATCTCGCGCGCCAGTTCCTCGCGGTCGAAATCGCGCGAGGACCGACCGGAAAAGGACGGCACGCCATAGTTGACGACGCTACGCCGCACCTCCGGAAAATCGGCGAGATCAAGCGGATCGTCGGGCGCAAGCTCGGCTTCCGCGTCCGACAGGAGCGGCACGCATTCGAAGCGCTCGGTGTTGAACAGCGCCTCGATGTCGCGCCGCACCGCCTCGCGCAGCACGGCAGGCGACACCACGATGCCGCGCGCCTCGAGTTCGCCGCGCCGGCGGATCTGGAAGATCAGCCGGTGCAGCCGACGCTTCTGCTCGGCACTGAGTGCTGCATCGCCGTCGATCGCCCGCGTGCTGCCGGCAAGCAGCGTCTCGACGCGCTCGGTGCCGAGTTCGCTTTCGAGCAAGCGCCGCTGCCCGTCGATTTCCGAAGTCAGGCCCGGCAGGTCGTTGACCAGTCGGTCCCAGAGCGAAGGCTGCACCGCCTCGCGCTTGGCGCGCGCGCCGATGCCTGCCTGCGCCCTGCCGCTCTTCACTCGCCCTGCCGCAGCCTCACTTGCCGACATAGACGTCCATTTCGGCTTCGTCATCCTTGTCGTAGACGAACTTGATCTTCTTGTAGGCGAAGCTCACCTGCTCCTCGATCAGGTCCTCCTCCTCCTCGGCCTGCGACATATCGTATTCCATCACCGAGGCGTCGGTCAGCGTGACGACGAGGTAGTCGCTGGTTTCCCCCTCGATGGTGCGCCGCGCGGAGAAGACCACTTCGTCCAGCAGCTTGTTCTCGAAAAGTGCCTGCGCCAGGTAGGGCGAGGCCTTGTCGTAGTGCTTGGTGAAGATGATCGGCCCGAGCGAGACGCGGCCGCGACGCGACAGCGAATTGGCATCGTGGGGGGCGACCATCTTGAAGTTGACCCCATGGATTTCGATTTCATCCTCATGGCCGTCGCGGACGCTCGGTCCCTTGATATCGGGAACCTTCAGGAAGCCATCAATTTTCATTTCTGCTCTCCATCGTGCTCAAATGATTAGCCTTTTACCGACGGCAGTTCCGAAACCAGCCTGAGTGAGGCGTTGATGCCCTCGAGCTGGTAGTGCGGCCTGAGGTAGAAGCGGGCGTTGTAGTAGCCCGGCCGTCCTTCCACGCTGTCGACCTGGACTTCCGCCGCCGCAAGCGGCCGCTTGGCGCGGGCCTTGTCGTCGGCGAAGGCCGGGTTGGCCAGCACGTAGCGGTTGATCCATTCTGTCAGCCAGATCTGCATGTCGGCGCGTTCCTTGAACGAGCCGACCTTGTCGCGCGCGATCGCCTTCAGGTAGTGCGCGAAGCGCGACACCGGGAAGAGATACGGCAGGTTGGCCGACAGCCTCTCGTTGGACTGCGCGTCAGGATCGACCAGCCGGCTCGCCCGCGTCTCATCGTCCTGCAGCGAATGCGCGCCGATGAAGGCGGCCACGTCCGTGTTCTTGCGGTGCAGGATCGGCATCAGCCCGAGCTTGGCGAGTTCCGCCTCGCGCCGGTCGTCGATCGCCACCTCGGTCGGGCACTTCATGGCGATCGCGCCGTCGTCGGTCGGGAAGGCGTGGACCGGCAGGTTGAGCACGGTGCCGCCGTTCTCGACGCCGCGGATCTGCGTGCCCCAGCCGAACAGCTTGTGGCTGCGGTTGATGTTGACGCCCATCGGGAAGGCGGCGTTCATCCAGATATACTTGTTGTGGTCGCCCTGGACCTCCTCCTCGAAGGCGAAGCCCTTTACCGGCACGGTCTCGGCGCCATAGGGCAGCCGGGCGAGCACCCGCGGCATGGCAAGGCCGATATAGCGGGCGTCCTCGCTCTCGCGCAGCGACTGCCATGAGGCGTATGCCGGGTTGGAGACGATCTGCTGCAGGTCCTGCGGGTTGGGCAGCTCCTGCCAGCTATCCATGCGGAACAGCCTGGGCGAGGCGGCGGCGATGAAGGGCGTGTGCGCAGAGGCGCAGACCCCGGAGAGGTTGCGCAGGAGGCCGACGTCGCGCGGGTGGTTGGAGAATTCGTAGGCGCCGATCAGGCAGCCGAACGGCTCGCCGCCGAACATCGAATACTCGTCCGTGTAGACCTTCTTGAAGACCGGGCTCTGGTCCCACATCTGGCCTTCATAGTCTTCCAGCGTGTCGGCGAGCTGCTCCTTGGAGATGTTCATCACCCGGATCTTGAGCTTCTGATCCGTCTCGGTGTTGTTGACGAGATACCATAGGCCACGCCACGTGCCCTCCATCTCGCGCACTTCCGGCGCGTGCAGGATCTCGTTGACTTGTGCCGACAGCATCTTGTCGATGCCGGCGATCAGCGACTTGATCGACCTGATGGCGTTGGACGAGATGGTGGTGGTGTCTGAACGCGACTTGGCGGCCAGCGCCAGGTTGCGCACCAGTTGCTGCAGCTTCTCGCTGTCGTCCTTCTTGACCTTGAAGTCCTTTTCGAGAAGTTCCCCGAATTCGCCAAGGTCGATGGCTTCGGCTTCGGTGGTCTGTGCGATTTTCTGCTGTTCAGCCATGACTCATTCCTCGCCCTTGTCGTCGGCCAGCGCCTGATTGGCGATCTGGCCCAGCAGCGGTTCGTTGTTGAGCAGTTGCGCGATCCGCTTCTCGGCGTCGACGCGTCCGTCCATGAAGCCGAGCAGTTCCTCGAGCTGCTTGCGCATTTTGAGGATCTCGGCGAGCTGTGGCACCTGGGCGGCGATCTTGTCGGGGGCGAAGTCGCCCATCGAGGAGAAGGTGAGATCGATCGCCAGTTCCTCGTCGCGCTCCTGGCCCTCGGCCTGCGGCAGCGTGTTCTTCACCCGCGCCTTCACGCGGGGTCCCATCGCCTCCATGAATTTCGGGAAGCGGTTGGCGTCGGTCTCGACGAAGGAGCGATCGAGCACCGATTTCTGCGCCTCCTTCGTCTGCGAGGCGCCGGCGAGATCCGCCATGACGCCCATGACGAAGGGAAGCTCGATGGTCGTCGGGCTGCCATATGTCTCCACGTCATAGGCGATCTGCACGCGCGGAGCGCGATTGCGCTCGATGACCTTTGCTTTGCTTTCGGCTGGCATGGTTCGCTACCTTTCGTCCTTCTGCGCCGTCTTCTTGCTGTCTGGAACGCCGGCAAGCAGCCGGAATTCCTTTAATCCCGACGGCGCCATCTCTTCCATCAGTTCCACGAAATCCATGTGCACCATCCGCCTCACTCTCCTCGCTAAGTGCGGGATCGGGCTGGAAGGTTCAGTGCGGTCGTAAAAGGCGATGACGAGGTCGAGGCATCTGACCACGTCGTCGCGCGAGGAAATCCGCTCCGGCAGCGCCATCGCCGTCGCTCCTGTGGGGGGGGCCGCGGTCGTGTCATGGCCATTGCGCAGCGGAGCTTCCGCAGTCGGTGCGACGGCATCCACGGTTTTTTCCGCCGTTGCACGGACGGTCGATCCGCGCTCCAGGGTCGCCAGCGTGCGCTCGAGAAAGCGCCGCAACTCCGGTACGGTCGGGCCTTGTCCATTGATGCGCGAATTCAGCGCTGTGTCGACGGCGCCGAGCGCCTCCAGCGCCGCGCGGACCCCCGTGACGATCGAAGCCAGTTGCTCGCCGGCCTGGTCGGCAATGGCGGCTGAGGCGCTGCGCACGCGCGCCAGAAGCTGTTCGTGTTGCGCGGCGAGCGCCGCCTTCTCTGTCGGATTGAGGCCCGACGCGGCCTCCTGCAGCATGACGCGTTCGTCGAGCGCCGCCTGTTCCAGGTCGCGGCCGCTGACCGGGCCGACGCCGCGCGGTGCAAACACCTGGGCCTGGCGCAGGCTTGCAAGCAGACCATCCTGGCTGTTTTGAAGGTCGAGCAGGGCGTTGACCCGCCTGAGCGCCGCCTCGCGCGGCGTGGCGGCTGAGCGCAGCGCCGGATGCAGGCTTTCCCAGTATTCGTCGAGATTGCGGGCGATCAGCGTCAGACCCTCGGCAAGCCCGGCGAACCCGTCCTCGCTGGTCAGTCCGCGCGTGACGAGAACCATGAGCCTGAGGTCTCGGCCATGCGCGCGCAATTCCTCCGCCTTGGCGAGAACCGCGGGCCAATCGCCGGGCGTGGTGATCTGGGAGGTTGGCCGGTTGCGCTCGTCATGGACGACCTGGACCTGCGGTTCGGCCAGCCGTTCCAGTTCGTGGAAGCGCGCATCGTTGCGCAAATCTTCCCCCGACGGATTCTCACCGTCTAAAGGTTCAAGCCAGGAAGCGAGATTGATCACGCACCCCCCCAGCGATCCGATCTTATGGACCAGTATTGCCGGGCTGTCGCCGAAAATCCCGTTGCTGCCAGACAGCCCAAGACGAGAACAGGATACCGCTTTCAGCCGCGCTGTCCACTTTTGCGCAATTGTTGCTTATCAACTTTCGCCACAATGGTTACAAAAGCCGGCCTCTTTTCCCCGGCACGTCTAGCCAGGAAGGCTTCTTCTTAAACCCCAGGTAGCAAAAAACCGTAGTCTTGACTCTTTCTGCAACAGGGAAGAGCAACAAACTACGACGCGCCGACAGTCTACCCACTATGTTAACTTGGCTTTCTGTGGCACGTTACAGAAATAGCAGCCAGGAGCGGGTTCGATGGAGCCGGTTGGTGTGCAGCGCCGCAAGTCGTCGCAGAGCTTCAAGCGCAAGGAACTGGTCGACAAGCTGAATGCCACCTGCAAGCGCGCCTTCGCCGCGGCGGGCACCGCCGCAAAGCTGCGCGGCAACCCCTACGTCGAGCTTGCGCACTTCATCGAGCAATTGGCGCTGTCGGAGCGATCCGACATGCAGTTCATCTTGGCCGAGGTCGGTGCGGACATGAGCCGCGTCGCCGCCGACATGACGCGCGCCATAGACAAATTGCCCTACGGCGCGACCGCGCTGTCGGACTTCTCCGACCACATCTTCGACGCTATCCAGCAGGCCTGGAGCTTGGCGGGCCTGGAGTTCGGCACGGACGAGGTGCGCAGCGGCCATATCCTGCTTGCCTGCCTGAAGAAGCCGGAACTCGACGGGCTTTTGTCGAAGATCAGCCCGGAGTTCGACAAGGTCGATGCCGATGCGGTTGTCGGCCGTTTCGCCGAGACGGTCGACGGTTCGATCGAGGGCGCGCCGACCGAGGACGAGGCGCCGGCGGGGGAGGCGCCGAAGCGCGGACCCGGCGGCGATTCAGCCCTGGCGAAATACGCTACCGACCTGACCCAACGCGCCCGTGACGGCAAGATCGATCCCGTGGTGGGCCGCGATCCCGAGATCCGCCAAATCATCGATATTCTCATGCGGCGCCGGCAGAACAATCCGATCCTGACCGGCGAGGCGGGCGTCGGCAAAACGGCCGTGGTTGAGGGTTTCGCACTGCGCATCGCCCAGGGCGACGTGCCCCCCCATCTGCAGAACGTGTCGGTCAGGATGCTCGACATCGGTCTCATGCAGGCAGGCGCCAGCGTCAAGGGCGAGTTCGAGAAGCGGCTGAAGGCGGTCATCGACGAGGTGCAGTCTTCGGAAGTGCCCATCATCCTGTTCATCGACGAGGCGCACACGCTGATCGGCGCCGGAGGTGCTGCCGGCACCGGCGATGCGGCGAACCTCTTGAAGCCGGCGCTGGCGCGCGGCGAGTTGCGCACCATCGCCGCCACCACCTGGGCCGAATACAAGCAACATATCGAAAACGATCCGGCGCTGACCCGCCGCTTCCAGGTGGTCAAAATCGACGAACCGAACGAGGCGGTGGCCGTACTGATGCTGCGCGGCGTCGCCGGCGTCCTCGAAAAGCACCATCAGGTGCAGATACTGGACGAGGCGATCGAGGCGGCGGTGACCCTGTCGCATCGCTACATTCCCGCCCGCCAATTGCCGGACAAGGCGGTCAGCCTGCTCGACACGTCCTGCGCCCGCGTCGCGGTCTCCCAGCACGCCACACCGGCCGAGGTCGAGGATTTGCTGCGCCGCCGGCAGGCGCTTGAGGTCGAGCAGGGCATTATCGGCCGCGAAGGCGCCATCGGCATCGAGATTGTAGATCGCCGGGCGCGGGTCGAGGCCGGGCTGGCCGAGGTCGCGGCGGCGCTGGAGGCGGCCGAGGCGCGCTGGGATCGGGAAAAGGCACTGGTCGCCGAGATTCTCGACCTCAGGAAAAAGCTGCGCGGCGAGGGCGTTGGGCTCGATACGCCAGCGGAAGAGGCTGCGAACGAGAACGAACCCTCACCAACTGTAGCGCCCCCCACCCCTAACCCCTCCCCGCAAGGGGGAGGGGAAGCTGCCGCGCTCGAATCCCCCTCCCCCCAGGGGGGAGGGGTTAGGGGTGGGGGTTGCGAAACCGCTGGGAGCGACGAGAGTCCCGAAACGCCGTCCACCGAGCCGCCGTTCGATCCCCTCGCCGGCCTCGCCCGCCTGCGCGGGCTGATGGCCGAACTTGGCGAGGCACAAGGCGAGACGCCGCTGATTCTGCCATCCGTCGACCGCAACGCCGTCGCCGCCGTGGTGCAGGACTGGACCGGCATCCCGACGGGCCGGATGCTCTCCAGCCAGACCGAGAAGGCGTTGAAGCTCGCCGAGACGCTGGCCGAGCGCGTTGTCGGGCAGGACCATGCCATGCAGATGATCGCGCGGCGCGTGCAGACCAGCCGCGCCGGCCTCGGCGCGCCGGAAAAACCGGTCGGGGTCTTCCTGCTGTGCGGTCCCTCCGGCGTCGGCAAGACCGAGACGGCGCTGGCACTGGCCGAGATGCTATACGGCGGCGAGCAGAACCTGATCTCCATCAACATGTCGGAGTTCCAGGAAGCGCATACCGTTTCGACCTTGAAGGGTGCGCCGCCCGGCTATGTCGGCTATGGCAAGGGCGGCATCCTCACCGAAGCGGTCCGCCGCAAACCCTATTCCGTCATCCTGCTCGACGAGGTCGAGAAGGCGCACCCCGACGTGCACGAGATTTTCTTCCAGGTGTTCGACAAGGGCATGATGGACGACTCCGAAGGCCGCCGCATCGACTTCAAGAACAGCTTGATCCTGCTCACCTCCAATGTCGGCTCGGACGTCATCATGCGGGCGACCGAGAACGGCGCCAAACGCACCGGCATCGACGACCTCGACAAGGCGCTGCGCGCGCCGCTGCTGAAGGTATTCCCGGCCGCTTTCCTCGGCCGTGTGGTGACCATTCCCTACTATCCCTTGTCGGACGAGATGATCGAGACGATCACCCGCCACCAGTTCAACAAGATCGCCAGGCGGCTCAAGACCAGCCATGACGCGGAACTGGTGATCGGCGACGGCGTGATGGATCTCATCAAGGCGCGCTGCACCGAGATCGAGTCCGGCGGCCGCATGATCGACACCATCCTCACCAACACGCTACTGCCGGAACTGTCGGGCGGCGTGCTGGCGCGCACGCTCGAAGGCCAGCCGCTCGCTAAGGTGACAGTCGGTGCGTCGAAGAACGGCTTCACCTACAGCTTCGAGTAACCCCCATCTGCCCGGCAACCTGTCGATGGGCCGCTCTTATGCGGTAGCGGCCGTTTCTTTTCACATTTTGGTGTGAACATTGTTCTTGATCGAAAGACATATGTTCACTAGTGATGGATGAACCAGAAGGGAGGAGTCCGCCATGAGCATCAATGTCGCCCCGATCGGGCTCACCCGCGACCTGAAGGAGCGGCAGGCCTCCGGCAAGCCGATCCGCATCGGCCTGATTGGCTCCGGCGAAATGGGCACCGACATCGTCACCCGTGTGGCGCATATGGACGGGATCGAGATCGGCGCCATCTCCGAACTGAGACTCCCGAATGCGACGAAGGCCGTCGACATCGCTTTCCAGGAAGAAGGCCACGCCAGGGAAGTTTCCACCGCCTCGGCGATGACCGGGGCCATGGAAGCCGGCAAAATAGCTGTCACTGACGATGCCAATCTCGTCATCGCCAACGACCTCATCGACGTCGTGATCGACGCGACCGGCGTGCCGGCGGTCGGTGCCGAGATCGGCCTGCATGCGATGGAGCACGGCAAGCATCTCGTCATGATGAATGTCGAGGCTGACGTCACCATCGGCGCGTATCTCAAGAGCGAGGCCGAGCGGCTCGGCGTCACCTATTCGCTCGGCGCCGGCGACGAGCCGTCGTCCTGCATGGAACTGATCGAGTTCGTTTCGGCCATGGGCCATCCCATCGTCGCCGCCGGCAAGGGAAAAAACAATCCGCTGAACGTCGATGCCACGCCGCCGGCCTATGAGGAGGAAGCGCACCGCCGCAACATGAACGTGCGCATGCTGGTGGAGTTCGTCGACGGCTCCAAGACCATGGTGGAGATGGCGGCGATCGCCAACGCCACTGGGCTGGTGCCGGACAAGCCCGGCATGCACGGTCCGGCGGCCACGCTGGGCGAACTGTCGAAGGTTCTGGTGCCCGAGAAGGACGGTGGCGTGCTGTCGAAGGCCGGCGTGGTCGATTATTCCATCGGCAAGGGCGTCGCGCCCGGCGTCTTCGTCATCGCCGACA
>CAZBBT010000012.1:0-50402 GCA_964490065.1 uncultured Mesorhizobium sp.
GGTCATCTGCTCGATGCCGAGGAGGATGGCCTGACCCTCTCGGATTTCCAGACATTCGAGATCGAGGAATTGATGAACCTCGGCGACCGCAATCTCGTGCCGGTCCTTCTCTACCTTTTCCGTCGCATCGAAAAGCGCCTGACCGGCGCTCCCAGTCTCATCATCCTCGATGAGGCATGGCTGATGCTCGGCCATCCAGCCTTCCGCGAGAAGATCCGCGAATGGCTGAAGGTGCTGCGCAAGGCCAATTGTGCCGTCGTTCTGGCAACGCAGTCGATTTCTGACGCGGAAAAGTCCGGCATCATCGACGTACTCAAGGAAAGCTGCCCGACCAAGATTTGCCTTCCGAACGGCGCGGCGCGCGAAAGCGGTACGCGCGAGTTCTATGAGCGCATCGGCTTCAACGAGCGGCAAATCGAGATCGTCGCAGCCGCTCTGCCCAAGCGCGAATACTACGTCGCTTCGCCTGACGGCCGGCGTCTGTTCGACATGGCCCTCGGGCCGATCACCCTGTCTTTCGTCGGCGCGTCCGGAAAGGACGACATCAAGCGCATCGATGAGCTGCGCGTCCACCACGGCGACGAATGGCCCGTCCACTGGCTCAAGCAAAGAGGTATCGAAAATGCCGAAGCTCTTCTTGCGTAGTTCGCTCGCAAGCGTCCTGATCGCTGTCAGCCTTGCCGCGCCGGCCCAAGCCAGCGGAGCGCTCACCGGCGCGACCGAGTTCACGCAGATCCTCAACAATGGGGAACTGATCGCGCTCGGCGGGCAGAACGCCGAGCAGATCGCAAATCAGGTAACGCAGATCTCCAACGAGGTTGAGCAGATCGCCAACCAGATTCGCATCTACGAGAACATGCTGCAGAACACTATGCAGCTTCCCGATCGTGTGTGGGGGCTGGCTCAACAGGACCTCGCCAACCTGCAAGGCATCGTGCAGCAGGGGCAGGGCATGGCGTTCTCGATGGGCAACCTCGACGATGTGCTCAAGCAGCGTTTCGACAGCTACGCCGATTTCCAGAACGGTCTCCCGAACGGGCAGGATTTTTCGTCGAGCTATCAGTCCTGGTCGGATACTAACCGCGACACAATCGGCGGCACGCTCGCGGCCGCCGGCCTCACGGCCGATCAGTTCTCGACCGAAGAATCCACCATGGCCCAACTACGCTCCCAATCGGAGTCGGCTGATGGCCAAATGAAGGCCTTGCAGGTCGGGCATCAGATAGCGACCCAACAGGTCGAGCAGATGCAGAAGCTTCGCGGCCTCGTCTCTCAGCAGATGACCATGATGGGCACCTGGTATCAGTCCGAGCAGGCTGAAAAGGATCTGGCTCAGGCCCGCCGCGACGCATTTTTCGGCTCTACCGCTCCGTCCACCTCCGGCGGCCAACAAATGCAGCCTCGGTGGTGACTCCATGGCAGCGCTCAAATTCCCCATCGTCGTCGTGATCGCGATCGTTGCCGCCCTTGCGGGCGGCGCGGCATCCTATGTGTTCATCCCGAACACCGATCCGGAAGTGAAAGCGCTCCTCCAGCGCCAGGTCGAACTTGCCGAGCAAGAAAGGGCGGGACGCGAGGCAGCCGCGGAGCGGGCAAAGGACTTCTTCAACGCCAATCCAGACGACTACCCCACGTCGGGAGGCCAGCAGATGGCCCCCCGGTGGGGCGACAACTGAAGGCCGGAGTCATGCCGGCTTCTATGCTTTTGAGGTTGGCTGGGCTGATGATCGCCGGGCTTGCCATGGTCGATCCGGCCCTTGCGCAGGACGGTTCGATCCTGACCGATCTCGAAAATCAAGTCGCCAGCGCAGCGCAGGGCTGGCAGGACACCGTCATCGATGCGGCGACCTCGCTGTTCTGGATACTGGCCGGCATAGAAGTGGGTATCGCGGCGATCTGGCTCGCGATTCAGGCTCCGTCGCTCGACACATGGTTTGCAGAGCTTGTGCGGAGAATTCTCTTCATCGGCTTCTTCCTCTTTGTTCTGCAGCAGGGTCCGGACTTGGCCAAGTCGGTTGTCGATAGCCTGTTCCAGCTCGGCGCGGATGGCGGTTCGGCTTCGCCAGCCGACGTCTTCAATGCCGGCGTCAAAGTGGCATCCGAACTCTCGGAAAACGCTCGGTTCGGCCTTTGGGAGGACAATGCCCTCGCCATGGCCTCGGTCTTCGCGATGATCGTCGTTGTCATCAGCTTTGCCCTCGTAGCGGCAATCTTCGTGGCCGTGCTGGTCGAAATGTATGTTGGTCTGCTCGCCGGCATGATCATGCTTGGCCTTGGCGGGTCGTCCTTTACCAAGGATTTCGCGGTCCGCTACCTCGTTTACGCCTTCTCAGTCGGCATGAAGCTGATGGGCCTCGTGATGATCGCACGCATCGGCTCCGAGGTGCTGATCGGCCTATCGAACGATACGGCTTCCGACGATCAATTCCTCACCACCCTGACGATCGCGGGCATTTCGGTCGTCGTCTTCATGATCTCCATGTACGTGCCGAACATCATTCAGGGCGTTGTGCAAGGTGTTTCCGTCGGCAATGGCATGGAAGCCATCCGCAGCGGTGGCCAGGTTGCCGGCTTCGCGGCGGTCGGCACTGGCATGGCAGCTGGCGGCGCCGGCGTCGTCAAAGGTGGCATGACTGCCGCCTCGGCGGCATCGCAAGCCGGCGCATCGCGTGGCGCGGCCGCAATGGCCGGGTTGAAAGCCGCGGGTGGCGCGGTCGGCTCTGCGGCGACCGACAAGCTGATGGGCATCCCCGGCGCCAAGATGGGTTCGACCCTCGGCCTCGCCAACGAAAAGCTGCGGCAAGGCAACAATCCGGGCACCAGTTCGAGAAGTTCAAACAGAAAGATGGACGCCGACTCGTGAGGTCGGCCGGCCGTATCGATCAGGCGAGGCTAGATGGCGAAGCGAAAATACCCCGACAACCCGTATCTGGCCGCCCGCTATGAGTGGAACGAGCGCTACGGCAGCTACATGCGCGCGGCCTCGGCCTGGCGCACGGTCGGCCTGCTTTCGATGAGCATGGCGGTGATCGGGTTCGGCTATGCCCTCTATCAGTCCACACAAGTCAAGCTCGTTCCTTATGTGGTCGAGGTCGACAAGCTCGGGGCAGCGGTCCTGGCCGGCTTCCCCGCGCAGATCGAATATGCAGACGAGCGCGTTGTGCGCTCGATGCTCGGCGCATGGGTATCTAACTTCCGGTCGATCACCCCGGATGCGACGGTGCAGAAGGGCTATATCGATCGCACCTACGCGATGCTGAAGCAGCAGGACCCGGCGACCGAGAAGGTCAATAACTGGTTTCGCAACAACTCACCCTTCGATCGCGCGCGCACCATGACGGTCTCGATCGAAGTCAACAACGTCGTCGCCCTCTCGAACCAGAGCTACCAGGTCGACTGGAGCGAGATCGAGCGCGACCGCGCGGGTAAGGAACTGCGCACCCGCCGCTTTCGCGGCATCGCCACCGTGACCCTTTCGCCGCCTCAGGACGAGGCGGTCATTCGTCTGAACCCGATCGGCCTCTACCTCAAGGATTTCGATTGGACGGCCCAGCTTTGAAAAACGCTCGCGGAGTCAGAGTAATGTTCAACCTCAAGAAGATGCGCGCGGGCGTGTCTGTGGCAACCCTGTTGCTGGGCACGTTCGCCCTTAATGTCGCGGTTGCGGCCGATCAGCAGGGCCTCAGCGGCAACGAAATACGGGGAACCGGACTTTCCACCCAATGGCAGGGCACGGCCGCGGTGATGACGCGTGGGCCGGACGGCAAGGTCATTTACCTCTACGGCCAAACTCAGCCGTCCGTCGTCTGTTCGCCACTCCAGCTCTGCGAAATCGAGCTGCAGGCCGGAGAAGCCGTACGTGACGTGCTGGTGGGCGACACGGTTCGCTGGAAGGTCGAACCGGCAACCTCCGGCTCGGCCGAAGGCCAGAAGATCCATCTGATCGTCAAGCCTTCGGAACCCGGGCTCGAGACGTCCATGGTGGTGACGACATCGCGGCGCACCTACCACATCCGGCTCAGGTCGCATCATCGCGACTACATGGCCCGCGTTGCCTTCGAATACCCCGAGGACGTGCAGGCGAAGTTCGATGCCCTTAACGCGCGCGTCGAGGCGAGCATCATTCCCGGCGCCGGCGTCCCGGCCGAAAACCTGAGCTTCAATTTCGCGATCAGCGGACAGGCCCGCTGGCGCCCGACCCGCGTCTACACCGATGGCATCAAGACCTACATTCAGTTCCCCGGCCAGATGATGAGCGGCGATGCGCCGGTGCTGTTCGTTGTCTCAGGCGGCGAAAACCGCATCGTCAATTACCGGCTCAACGGCACGATGATGATTGTCGACTATGTGTTCGATCGCGCCGTGCTGCTTTCCGGCGTCGGCTCACGTCAGCAAAAAATCACCATTTCGAGGAAGGGCTGACCATGCGCGCCATCCACCGACTTTCCCGTGTTCTGGCACTCGTTTTTCTCACCGCCGCCACGACCGCATGCACCACCACGGGCGGGGGATACTTCACGCCGACCGTGAGTGCCGATGCGGCCAATCTTTCGCCGGCCGCGGCCTCGGCCGTCGCCGGCGATATGGTCGCCAAGCTCGCCGAGCACGTAGGCCCGGGCACCGGGACGATTGTCATCAAAGCCGACGATTCCGCCTTCGGCCTGGCGCTCGAAGAGTCGCTGCGCGGCTGGGGCTATGCCGTCGCTTCGAACCAGGAGACGTCCGGCGACAATGTGATCCCGCTCGCCTATGTCGTTGACACCTTCGAGGGTGCGGTCATGACCCGGATTTCGACGCCCTCAGTCGAGCTCACGCGCTCCTATGCGATGTCGGCGACTGGCGCCACACCGACAAGCCCGCTGTCAGTCATGCAGCGTGTGAGCTGAGGGGAGGGCCCATGAGTTCGCTTGATCTTTCCCCCGGTGCCGAAGGCGGCGACGGCAAGCCCAAGATCCGGCGCCTGAACAAGCTGCCGGTCTTTCTCTTTATCGGCCTGGTCGTGCTTTTCTTCGGTGTCATCATTTGGGGGCTATCAATCCGAGGGCTCAACCGGAGCGGCGGCGCGATCGACACGTCGACCGGCGCACCGGCAACCGACTTCGCCGACCAGCTCAAGCGCGGTGTTTCCGATGGCGTGATCGAGGAGCCGCGCCCCGCGCAGCAGATTCAGGTGGTGCAGCCCATCGAGGAAACGGAGAAGGAGCCGCAATCCACCAATCCTTTCCAGCGCCAGCCGACAACTCCGCAACAACAACAGGCGACGCCGGTCGAAAGTGAAGCCGACTGGCGAGCGCGGCTGCAAAGGGAACAGGACGAGCAGATGTTTCGCTTGCTGCACCAGCAGCGCATGGCCCGGCTCCAGGCCGACGACGCCGCTTATGATAGCCCGATCGCGGTTAATATCGGCAATGTTGGGCAAGCGGCACAAGCGGGCACGCCACAATCGACAACCGGGCAGGGGGCGTTTGGCGATCGCGCCGGCATGGTCGATCTCTATGCGGCCGCGATGCGCGCCGGCGGCGCCGGGCATCAAGCGGATCCGAACAATCAGGCCGGAAAGGCAGACTTCTTCAACCAGGACATTGCCGATCTCGGTTATTTGCCGAACCGCGTCGTACCGCAGCGGTCACCCTTTGAGCTCAAACGCGGTTCTGTGATCCCGGCAACGCTCGTGACCGGCATCAACTCCGACCTTCCCGGCCGGATAACCGCCCAGGTCAGCCAGAACGTCTATGACAGTGCGACCGGCCACCGGCTGTTGGTGCCTCAAGGAGCCAAGCTCTTCGGCCGGTACGATTCCAATGTCTCGTTCGGGCAGAGCCGGGTATTGGTGATCTGGACCGATCTCATTTTCCCGAATGGATCGACATTGCAGATCGGCGGCATGGCGGGCGTCGACGCGCAAGGCTATGGCGGCTTCCGCGATCAGGTCGATAACAAGTACCTGCAGACGTTCGGCTCGGCGATCCTGATCGCGCTGATCGGGACGGGCATCGACATGGCCGTGCCGGAAAGCTCGACGCTTGCGACGCAGGACACCGCATCGGACACAGCGCGAAGGAATTTCGCGGAAAGCTTCGGCCGGGTGGCCGACCAAACCATCTCCCGGAACCTCAATGTCCAGCCGACCCTCACCATCCGCCCGGGCTATGGGTTCAATATCATTGTCGAGCAGGACATCATTTTCCCGGGAGCCTATCGGTGACTGCCAAGCGGTTTTCGCTCGCCCGCAATGCTGCCGCGGCAATTGCGGTTGGAGCGCTTCTGGCCGGTTGCCTCGTACCGGAAACCATTGACGCAAACATTGTGCTCGAACGGTACAAATATGACATACGTGTCGAAACCAGCCTCGCTGATCCCCGCATCGTTAAGGCGCTTGCCGACGGCCACGTGCTCACAGACCAGGAAGAGGATCGGATGCGGGCGGAAGAGCGCAAGGCCGCTCGAATGCCAGGCTTTGAGAGCTTCACCTATGCTGGGGGAGGGCGCTTCGAGCTCGTCGTCAATCTTACCGGCGAGTTGGATGCAAGCGGGTCCGCAATCGGCGTGCCGAACACGCGGGCCAAGTCGCAGGCCGATAATTTCTTGAGCATTCGGCTCATGGATGACGGAACCGTTGAAGTCAGTTCTCCCGAGATCCCGGTCCGCGTCCGCGCCGATCTCGATCAGATCGCCATTGTGCCCAGCGGGACGGTGACCGTGACCGTGTCCGGCACGGTCATTGAGACCAACGCCGACGAAACGCCCGGATTTTTCGGTGGAGCGTATCGCTGGAACATCTCTTCATGGGATGACCGCGTGTTTCTCAAGGTCAACCCTGCTGTTGATTGATCCAGCTCGGCCCGAAGGAGGATGAATGCCCCGCTACTATTTCCACATCTACAGCCGCGATCAGGAGTACCCGGATCGAACAGGAGAACCGCTCGGCGACGACGCTCAAGCAATCACGATGGCGCGCCGGATCGTGTCGGAAATCGCCGAAGAACCGGAGCATCGCGAGATTGAGGTAAGAGTGGTTGACCGAAAGGGAAGGGCGGTCGCAACGGTCGATTCAAACGGCATAAGCGCGCATGTCCATTTGGTGGCGCATTGCAGCTCTTGCAAGGATTCCTCGTGACGGGGCCGCCAGTTCGGGCGTAAAAGGTAAGGCTCCCGGAGCCGAACTCGAGCTGCTCGACGAGCCGGCAAATTTAAAGCTGACGCCAAGCGATCGGGAAGGCGAGCGACGCTTCGAGATGGCTGCGGCGGATGCGGGTGCGAATACAGCGGCGGCGTTCATGCCTCACTCGGATTCTTCTCTTTCGACCGCGATCGATCATTCTTCTTCAGCCTTCAGACGACAATATTCACGCTCCTTTTCACAATCTAATGACCTCTATCCGGAGGCACGATTTCTCACCAGTTCCTCGGCCACCTCCTTCAGACGCTGGATGTCCGCCTCCGAAGCGTCATGTTCCTTGAGAAATCTCAACAGTGCCATGAGGTCTGGTTGCCCTTGCAGGAAGTCCGTCACTTCTGGGTCTGTTGACGACGAGAGGCGGAACAGCACGTCGGGATCAGCAGCCAATACGCGCGCCAAAGCCTTGATGACGTCAGCACTCGGCGGTCGCTCCTTACAGCGTTCGACACGACTTAGATAAGCGGGCGAGATCCCAACCTTCAGGGCAGTTTCCCGCAACCCCATATCTTGGGCCGTTCGCAGCTCTCGCACTGTTTCCCCGAAACTCCTCATACCCAAGCTATCTACTCGCATGTTTAGTGTTATGCAACACTGAAATTTCCTGGCAATTCATGCCAGTATGGTGCATTAAGTGGCAAACGTTGGCCGATGCGGTGGCGTAAGTCGCATGCCTGCTCACGCCGATCAGAAGACGGGGACATTCCGTGCCAAACGAAGAGATTTTGAAGCTACGCGACGTCGCTGCCTTGCTTAAGGTCGGCGAAAAGACGGTCTACTCCATGGCCCAAGCCGGTGAACTGCCTGCTTTCAAGGTCCGAGGTCAGTGGCGATTCTCCCGAAAGGACATCGACGCTTGGATAGAACAACAGAAACACACAACCCAAGATTTCGACGAGAGCGACCAGAAATGACCCCAGCCTCGGTGAATGGAGTTTTTATATGAGCAGTAAGAAGAACACGCGGGCAGAGAGCACCATCCCGGCGGGATATACGCTCGACTACGTTTCCGGCAGGCAGGTCAAGGAAACGAAGAAGGAACTGGTCCGGCAGCGGGTCGTTCGCGCCTTGATCCACGAATACGGATTCTCACCGGAAGACATGGAGTTGGATTTCTCGATCGGCGGGCGAAAGAGGGTGGACGTGGCCATTTTCCACCATGGCAAAGAACACTCCATCGAGAATCTCGGTCGCGCCGTGCTCTGCCGCCAAGAGCCAAACGCCGGCAAGAATGCCGTGCGCATCCGCGACTTCGAGCAGGCCGCCAAGGATCTCGACGAGATCGAAACCATCATGCGCGAGATCGACGGGGTTCAGTATGGCCTTTGGACCAACGGCCTGGAGTTCTTCTTTGTCGAGAAAGAGCAAAAGCGCTTCGAGACCAAGTGCAACCCCATCGGCGACTGGCCAATGGCCGACGAGTCGGTCGGCACAAAGGAGGTCATCTCCGATGCCCACACCCGCGTCGCCGACAACGAGATGCTCAAGATCACCTTCCGCCGTTGCCACAACTTCATCCATGGCAACGAGGGTATGCCCAAGGACGCCGCCTTCTGGCAGTTCCTCTATCTGATCTTCTGCAAGATGCACGATGAGAACCTGCGTGCCAAGCAGCGCCAAGCCTGGCAACGCCGCTTCTGGGCTGGCCCGAAGGAGCAGTTCGACGCACATGGTCGCAAGGCGATCCGCGCGCGCATCGAGGAACTCTTCACCGAGGTCAAAAAGCAATACAAGAATATTTTCCGGGGCAACGAGGAGATCACTCTCTCCGACCGGGCGCTGGCCTTTATCGTTTCTGAATTGGCCAAGTACGATTTCACCCGGACGGATGTCGATGCCAAGGGCGTGGCCTACCAGGAACTGGTGGGTGTCAACCTGCGCGGCGACCGTGGCCAGTATTTCACTCCCCGGGGCGTCGTGAAGCTGGTGATTGAAATGCTCGACCCCAAGGAGAACGAGACATTGCTCGACCCGGCGTGTGGTACCGGCGGCTTCCTGGTCGCTACCTTGGGGCACATGCTGAAGAAGTTTCGGGAGGAGCAAAACACCCAAGCCGGAAACGAGAACACCACCGAATTCCTGAATGTCCATGAGCGGCTCAAAGAGTATGCCGCCGCCCAAGTCTTCGGGACCGACTTCGATCCCTTTCTGATCCGCGCCGCCCAGATGAATATGGTGCTGGCAGGTGACGGCCGTGGCCACATTTACAACATCAACTCCCTAGAATTCCCGCTAGGGCACCTGACCGATCTGCCCACTGCGAAGAAGGAGATCCCGCTGGGATCGGTGGATATCATCGCCACCAATCCTCCGTTCGGATCAGACATCCCGATTACGGATAAGCACATTTTGGAACAATACGAACTGGCCCATAACTGGGAGCCGGATGGTGAAGGCGGATTCCGCAATACCGGCGTGCTCAAAGGCAGCGTCGCGCCCGAAATCCTCTTCATCGAGCGTTGCATCAAGTGGCTGAAATCGGGCACGGGCCGCATGGGCATCGTTCTGCCTGACGGCGTTCTCGGCAACCCGGCGGCGGAATACATCCGCTGGTGGATCATGCGTGAAACCCAAGTGCTCGCCTCCATCGATCTGCCGGTGGAGGCCTTCATCGCCGAGGCCAACGTCAACATCCTCACCAGCCTGCTGTTCTTGCGCCGCAAAAGTGAAGAAGAAAAACGCGCCGAGGTTTTGGGCCGTATCGATGAATACCCGGTCTTCATGGCCGTGGCCGACAAAGTTGGCTTCGACCGCCGTGGCAACAAGCTCTACAAGCGCACCCCCGACGGCGAAGAGATTGTCGAGCCCAAGCAGCACACCGAGCGTATACGCATCGGGGGGCGTTTCGTGGAACGGACCCTGACCCGCAGCGAAAAGATCGAGGACAACGACCTGCCGGTCATCGCTGAGAAGTACCGCGAGTTTCTCCAGGAGCACGATGGGCAGACTCTCGCTAGGAAGCGCTCATCTAGCTGGGTCAACGATCGGCCCAAGAAGAAGGTGGCAAGCAAATGAGCGATGAAAACGACAATGTCGCTGAAGCCCCGCAGGATGCTGCCGAAGAGAGCGGTCCGGATAACTTTTTCATCGACATCCTGACTGGCAACAAGGAGAGCGCCTCGGCCAAGAAGCTGCTGGTGCAGAAGGTTCTGCGCCAGCTCATCGAGAGCTACGGCTTTGATCGGAACGATCTGGAGGTCAACTATAATCCGCAGATTCCCGTTCAAGGGCGCAAGCGTATCGACATCGCGATTTTCCGTCCCGATGCCGAGCACAACAACGACAACCTGCAGCGGGTCATCGTCTGCAAGAATCAGAAGAAGCGCGACAAGCTCCGTTCCATTACCGAGGCCGACGCCGACCTGCGTGAGCTCAAGGAGCTGCTGGAGCTGATCCCCGGCGCGACGCTGGGCATGTGGACAAACGGCCAGGATGAGTTCCTGTTCCAGGTCGAGCGCACGCGCTTCGAGGTCCGAGCCAAACCGCTGGGTGTCTGGCCGGTTCCAGGCGAACGCACCACCGATCTCGACCGTACCGGCGGTGTCATTCAGGTCAGCGCCGAGGCGGAAGACCTGGAAGATACCGTGATGCGCTGCCGCCAATATCTGAACCGCAACCTGGGACTCGATCACAAGGATTCCTTCAAGCAGTTGGCCGTGCTGATGCTGGCCAAGATCCACGATGAGACGCTGCCGACTGGCGAGCGCAAGTTCTGGATCAGAGGCGACGAGCCTTTCACCGAAGCGGGCCAACAGGCCATTGCCCAGCGCATCAACGAATCCATTGCCGCCGCCAAGGCGTGGCAACCGAACCTGCTGACCCGTGGCTGGGATCTGACGCTGGAACCCCACGAGACCGCCCGCGTGGTCATGGAGTTGGCCCGCTATAACTTAAGTGAAACCCAGCCCCGTTACCGCACCGAGGCCTTCCGTGCGGTCGCCCGCAGCGTGATGGACGGCCGCGAGGGTCGCTACCCTACACCGCTCAACGTGGCCGAAATGGCGGTGGAGATGCTCGACCCACAACCCGGCGAACGCATCATGGACTGCTCCAGCGGTACCGGCACTTTCCTGGCCATGACCGCCGCGCACATCTTCAAGAAGAAACTGGCGGCCATGGGCACCACGCCTGAAGACGCCACCAACGAACAGATCCGCCAGGCGCAAAACGAAACCGCCGCCTGGGCGGCCAGCAATGCCCTAGGCTGCGACATTGATCCCTTCCTGGCCGTGGCCAGCCGCATGAACCTGCTGTTCACTACCGGAAATCCCGGTCGCGTGTTCCGCATCGATGCGCGCACCTTCCCCGACGGCGATCTGGATGGCATCGAAGCCGCCCGCCCGGCCTTGCCGCTGGGCAGCATGGACGTGGTTCTGCTCAATCCATGGTTCTCGACAAAGGATGTTATTACCGACGAATCAATACTCTCCCGGTATGACCTTGGAAAGGTCTGGAGCAAAGAAGAAGGTGGTGACGGTTACGTTAACGCAGGAGCCGTCAACACAGGAGGTGTACCCCCTGAGGTTTTATTCATTGAACGTGCGCTGGATTGGGTAAAACCGGGAACTGGTCGTGTTGGAATCCTTCTTCCTGATGGTGTTCTAGGAAATCCCGGCGATGAGTACATTCGCTGGTGGATCTTGCGACATTGCGAGGTGCTTGCCTCGGTTGATCTGCCGGTGGAACCGTTCAAGGTCACCGTCAAGGAGTATGGCCTGACCCCGGCCTTGCCCAGCCTCCTGGTGCTGCGCCGTCGTAGCCAGGAGGAGCTGATCCATACCGAGCATCCAGAATACAAGGTCTTCATGGCCGTGGTGGATCGCGCTGGCGTCGATGCCCGTGGCAATTTGCTGTTCCAACGAGCGCCGGATGGGGAGGAACTCATCTTTGATGAGGAGGTGGTCGAACGCGTGCGCGAAGCTGGTGAAGTTGAGATTCGTCGCACGACACGCCGCGGCCGCCGTATTCATGACGAGCTGCCCGTTGTAGCGGAGAAGTACAAGAGCTTCCGGGAAACCGGCGAGGTGTCCCCATGAGTAGAAAGTTTCAGGTCAAAGCTGTCCCGAGCACCTGGTTGGAAAACAACGGGCGGCGGCTAGACTGCGGTCCGTACCTTTCTGGGGCTATGGAGGCACGAGAACATCTGCGAAAGCTCCGAGCGGATAAGGCCAATCTGGCTGATCTCACTGTTGGCATATTCCACGCTGGCCGAGAAAGTCGGCAATGGGTTGAATCGGAGGAATTCGGCGTTCGGTTTATGGGGAGCACCGATGTGCTCGCTGCCGATCTGTCGACCTTACCTCTAATCTCAAGAAAACAAGTTCGCGCGAATCCAAACTTTACGATCCGGGCCGGCTGGACGCTCATTACCCGATCAGGAACGATTGGTCGGATGGCTTACGCACGCCCCGATATGGATGGAATAGCGTGTTCCGAACATGTGATGCGCGTAGCTCCTGATGAAAAAAAGACAAAACCCGGCTATGTATACGCATATCTTAGAAGTCGTTTTGGCCTTCCTCTTGTTGTCTCTGGGACCTACGGCTCAATTATCCAGAGTATTGAGCCACATCATATTGCCGATCTCCCTGTCCCACGTCTTGCTTCGGTAGAGGAGGAAGCGCACGAGCTCGTCCAAAAAGCGGCCGATCTGAGAACCGGAGCTAACAAGACAATCTCGGATCTGGTGAGTGCACTTGAAAAGGAGATCGCCGGCGGATCTGTCAGTTGGGAGCATGAGCATCCACAATCGTTTAGCATAGAATCGAAATCCGTCGGCGGTTTCATTCGTCGTTTGGACGCGTTTCATCATATTGGCTTTGTTGGCGAGGCGGAGAAGAAGACCAGAGTTCCGCTGATTGAGATCGCAGAGGTCGCAGATGCTTTGCGTCCACCGATCTTTAAACGCATCCACGTCCAAGAAGGTGGCTACGAGTTTCTTGGAGGAGCGGATGTGATGACGATGGACCAGAGTAGTGAAGATCGCATCTCAGAGAATACAAAGAATATCGACAAGTTCATAGTCAATCCGGGACAGGTTCTATTTCAGTGCGTCGGGCAAAGATATGGAATTTTTGGGCGGCCGACGCTTGCGAACCGAAATCTGATAGGAAAGGCTGTGTCCGAGCATCAAATGCGGATCATCCCGCACGACAATAAGGACGCAGGCTTCATATTTGTTTACCTTTCAACAGGTTTCGGACTGCGATTTCTGCTTAAGCACTCCTCCGGAACGTCCATACCTGTCTTGCAGGAGGACGGCGCCAGAAAGATAAAGATTTATTGGCCGTCGCGCGAGAAGCGGCATGAGATTAGCGGCTTGGCAGAGGCGGCATGGGAAAATCGAGCCAGAGCCGTTGAGCTCGAGCACGAGGCGATTGCTCTTGTGGAGCGTGCCATCGAGGCCGGGGGGCGCTGATGGCAAAAGTCGTACCGATCGGCCAACCTGCCAACGACTCCGAGCGCCAGGCTATCGGCTTTCTCCGGGATCACCTCCCAGATTCCTGGGTGATCTTCCACAATTTCGAGATGCGCCAGGGTGAGGAGGTGTTCGAAATCGACATCGCCATCCTCGCGTCTCACGCGGTGTATCTGGTGGATGTCAAAGGGACGCGAGGCAACATCGATGTGTATGGCTCCAAGTGGTACCCCGAAGGGCGGCAGCCGTTCTTCTCGCCGCTGGCCAAGCTGCGCAGCCACGCCAAGACCATGGCCACCATCATCCGCGAGAGCAACAACAGCCTGATCGAGCTGCGCAAGGCCTATGTGCATGCCACCGTGCTGCTCACCGCCGATGACGCCGCCGTGTTCGACCAGGCAGGCATCGACAGTCCGGATGTGACCGACTTCAAGCACTGCTTGAAATACTTCCGCGATGCGAGCCGCATTCCCGACAACCGGCTGGATAATATCACCCGCTTCCACTCCCAGATTGCCAAAGCGATCACAGGGAAAGCCAAGCCGAAGAGCGCAGCGCTGGTGTTCCGCGATTGGCAGGTAGAGGAGAAGCTCGGTGGCACCGACCGCTACACCGAATATCGCGCCAAGCACAATCTGTTAGGGAAGAGTGGCGGCTTGGCCCGGCTGCGTGTTTATCAGGCCGATCCCTACCAGGACAAGGCCGCCCGCAAGGAAGAGTTCAAGAAGATCAGCAACGCCTATCGCGCCGTGGCGCACATGCCGACCCACGCCAACGTGCTGGCGGTGAAGGATCTGTTCGTCTCCGACGATGAAGATAAGGTGGTTCTGGTCACCGAGGATCTGGCCAGCCAAGCCCTGCGCCTGCACATCAACAAGGCCTCCCTGGCGCTGACTTTTGACCAGAAGCTCCAGGTGATGCGCGACGTGCTGTCGGCCCTGGACCATGCGCACCGGCATGAGGTGATCCACCGCAACCTCACCCCGGACGCCGTTCTGGTGACCAAGGGCGGCCAGGCCCGGGTGACTGGTTTCGATTTCGCCCGGGTGGGCAAGAACCGAACCTCCACCGTCGCCGATCAGGTGGTGGATGATCTGGATTCCGCCTATCAGGCCCCGGAGTGCTTTAAAGACCCGGCCCAGGCCAGCATCGCCTCCGACCTCTATGCCGCCGGGCTGATCTTATATGAGCTGCTCACCGGTGAGCTGCCCTTTGAAAGCGTCGACCAGATGATGGAGGCCGACGGTAGGTTCCCCATCAAACCCTCGGAACACAAACCGGACCTGCCCAAAGGAATCGACGACTGGCTGCAGAAGTTCTGCGAGTTCGACCCCGAGGAACGGCATACCAGTGCGGCCATCGCCCGCAAGGGCCTGGATGACCTGATCCTGCCCGAGGCCAAGAACGACTCCGCCCCGGATGTGAGCGGCCCGACCGTGGCGCAACCACAACTCCCCGATGACCTGACGAACCTGTCGCAAGATTTCGTCCTGGCGGATCGCTTCCGCATCCAGAAGAAGCTGGGCAGTGGTGGGTTCGGCGTCGCCTACAAGGTGTTCGATTCCCTGGGCGATGTGGTGCGGGTCATCAAGCTGGTAACCAAGGACCGCCGCAGCGTGTACGAGCGGCTGCGCCGAGAATACAAGACCCTGACCAATCTGCCCGATCATCCGCACGTGGTGAAGGTGATCTGGGCGGATCGCATGGCCGACGCCAAGCAGACGCCGTACATCGTCTTTGAGTATGTGGAAGGTCTAGACGTCTCGGATCTGATCGATGCTGAGGCGCTGTCGTTGGACGACTCAGTGCGCATCGTGCGCGAGGCCGCCGAAGGGCTGGTGCACTTGCACAAACACGGCGTTTACCATCAGGACGTCAAGCCCTCCAACCTGCTGTGGACTGATAAGGGTGTCCGCATCATCGATTTCAACGTCGCGGTCTCCGAGAACGACGAGGTGCAAGGCGGTGGCGGCACGCGCCGTTACCTGCCGCCGGATTACGATTATTCCAACGAGCCGGATGCCTCGGATCGAATGGACCGCGACCTCTATGCCCTTGGCATCTCCTTTTACGAGTGTCTGACCGGCAAGTATCCTTTCGATGATCCCACGCCGCCGATAAAAACCCAGCCGAAGGACCCAAAACAGTTCAGAGGCTGCGCCGACCTCAGCTCTTCATTGATCAATGTGCTGGTGAAGATGATCGCGCCGGAGCGCAAGGATCGCTACGCGTCGGCGGAAGAGTTTTTGATCGCCTTGGCTGAGGTCAAACGTTTCCGCTCGGTGCTGACCACCGGCGAAATCGCAACCGGCCCCAAGGCGGTGGCCAAACTGGGCTTCGAGCCGACCAAACCGAATACCAACCCCTTTGTCACTCATTTGCTGACTCTCTACAGCCAGAGCCAGGTATCCAATGCGGGTACCCGTGGCCTCGACAAAGTTGGCAAGGCCACCTACGTGCCGACCTTTCTGGACGAAAAACTCAAGCCCGCGCTGCTCAAGGGAGAGTTCCGCCTGGTGATCATCAGCGGTAACGCCGGTGACGGCAAGACGGCCTTCATTCAGCAATTCGAGGCCTTTGCCGCGAGCAAGGGCGCACAGATGCAGCGCGGCGCGAATGGGGCTGTGTTCCAGCTCAAGGGGCATACCTACCAGAGCAATTACGACGGCAGCCAGGATGAAGGCGACGACCGCAACGATGCCGTGCTGCAGAAGTTCTTTGCTCCCTTCGCGGGCAAGGACGCCTCCGGCTGGCCCGAGAATCAGACCCGCCTGATCGCGATCAACGAGGGGCGGCTGGTCGATTTCTTCCTCGAGCATGAAGAGGAGTTCCCGCTGCTCGCCAAGCAGATCCAGCAGGGCTTGGCCGGAGCTGCTCCGGAGGGCGGTATCGCGGTCATCAACCTCAACCTGCGCTCGGTGGTTGCCGAACCCGAGGAAGGCCAGCCTTCGATTCTAGAGCGGCTGGTCGCTCGCATGACGCAGCAGGAATACTGGCAGGCCTGCGAGAAGTGCGACCTCAAGGCCAAGTGCTACGCCTATCACAATGCCCGGACTTTCCAGGACCCGGTTGCTGGTCCCAAGGTGATCGAGCGCCTAAAGATGCTCTACACTATCACCCACCTGCGCGGCCGACTGCATATCACCATGCGCGATCTGCGTTCGGCGCTGGCCTTCATGCTGGTGGGCACCCAGGACTGCGACGGCATTCACCAGCTCTATCAGAACGGCGGTGAAGAGACCCAGAATCGCATCCTTGACGGTTTCTATTTCAACTCGTGGCTTGGCGGGGCGGAAGGTTCCAATGACCGGCTGATCGCCTTGCTGCACGAGATCGACGTTGCCGAAGTCAGCAACCCCGATCTGGACCGCGAGCTTGGCTTCCTCAATCCCAAGACCAAGGCCATGAGCCGCTTTTCGTTCGCGGAGCGGGCCGGATATGACGATGAACTGGTGGAGACGCTGTTCCGCAGTCTGCCTCGCGATTACTCGTCGAAGAACCGTGCTCGATTGATCGCCAAGCACCGAAATTACCTTTCGCACATGCGCCGCCGCCATTTCTTTGAGCGACGCGACATCGGTTGGAAGGAGATGCTGCCATACGGAAGCATTGATCCCTTCCTGGA
The DNA here is from genome assembly GCA_964490065.1 of uncultured Mesorhizobium sp. Classification (GTDB taxonomy): domain Bacteria; phylum Pseudomonadota; class Alphaproteobacteria; order Rhizobiales; family Rhizobiaceae; genus Mesorhizobium. The sequence goes on from CAZBBT010000012.1 coordinate 17,221, forward strand.
TGCCATTGAGCAGCCAAGTGCGAAAAGCGCCGATGAGGTTACCGCCATTCTTCGAGCCATCAACCGGGGCGAAGGTCTGAGCGATCCGGCGCGGCTGGGCAATCAGTTGGCGCTACGTGTTCGCCAGGTCGATAAGGGCACCATCCGCAGTTACCGCCTCTTTGACGGCGACCGTTTCACGCTCCGCACCGAGCAGGAAACGGCGGCTCATCCTTTCCTCGAGTGCCTGTCTCAGGCGCTGGTGCTGCTTTACGACTCCGGCGATGGGCACAAGGCCAGCCTACGCATCAACCTCGACATTTACGAAATGCTGATGCGGCTCAACAACGGCTACCGTCCCAGCATTGAGGAACAGGAAGGTTTCTACCTGAGCCTGGCGGTCTTCAAGAATGTTCTATCGGCCGCTCCCTATCAGGAGGTGCTCCTCACCGAAAGCGGCTTCGAATTCCTCCAGATTCGGCGCGACGACAAAGGCATCCTGCACCTGGGGAAAGTAAGCAGGAGGGCTGAAGCATGAGCATCAAAGGCAGAGACAAGGAGTTCCGCACTCCCAAGACGACTTATATCGATTTCAAGCACATCGAGATGGATCGTGTGCTGACCATGCTCTTCCCCCGGCTGAAGTACGACGGTTATGCCAGCCGACGCCCGCCCCGCGGCGGCGACCTGACAGTGGAGGAGTTTATGGGGGACTTCCTTGAGCATCCTGAATGGTTCGCGGGCTTTGATCGCTTCCCCCAGGTGGTACACCGCTGGATCGAGACCGATCTGATGGATGTGGTTAATCGGGGCAAAGCCAATCAGGCCGTGGCCGCTCCGAGGCCGCTGCACGGCAACACCTATAAGTTCCGCAACGCCAAGCACACGCGTGATTACGGTGCGGCCGAGCAGATTTATTGGATGCTTTTTTATGCCCGCAAGGGAAAAGGCCAAGCGGCACGAGACGCCTTGAAGCGTTTTTTCTTCCCGGGAATCGACCTGGTAACAGACCGCTATGATCCCGACGCATCCGTCGATGTGGAAACGCAGGCAATCCTGCGTCTGGATCATCAGGTTACCCAGGACATGAAGGACTCCAAGGAGCCCTCACGCTTCCAGCCGCTGTGTATCGGCCAGGCCGATATTATGGCTGACGACCTTCTACGGCTTCTAGCTTATGAGCCCTATGTTCCGCGTTCGGTGCTGGTGGATTACCTCAAAACCCTGATGGCATTCCATCTGGCGCTTTACCACCTCAAGCTGTTGCAGATACTGCCCAAGCTGGTGAAGCAGCGCTCGAGCAACGCGCTGGAGAGTTCGCCTGATCCCGTGTCGCTGGTCGTGGACATGGGGGATGTCAACAACCCGCTTATGGCAGAGCTGGCTCGTAAGTCCACTGACCGGCTCTATCGTCAGATACCGGCTTTTGTGCAGGCTAATTTTGTCGTCAAGAAACTCGATGAGATGGCGGAATACCTGAGTAAAAAAACGGGCAAGCTGGCTACACCTGGGGGCGGCGTGTTCACTATTGGCGATCTTGTATCCCTGCTGAAGCCCGAGCACGACGTCGAGCGCCAAGCCTACTTCAAATTCCGCCTGGCCAGCCTGATCGAGGAATCGACCGCCGGGAACGAGGACGTCGATCCGGAGATTCGGGAAGTCACTGGCATGGGCCTTGGCGAGTTCGAATCCTTCATCGAAATCCTGATGGCGTATCGCGGCAAGTATCACCGCCAGTACATCACTGAGTGTCTGGACTCTCTGCTGCTGAAGAACAAAGAGAACGGCCTGCTGGCCCAATCCCGGACCAAGGGAAGTCCTCGGCGATTTGTGCTGGGAAGCAAGCTGCTCGAAGTGCTGCTTCAGGTGGCTGTACTCACCCAGGATGGCGGGCGTTTCGTGACCCGCGAGGTCCGCATCGAGGAGTTGCTGTCCTTTTTGAGAAACCGCTACGGCCTTCACATCGACCGGCTGCCGATCGGTGTCCAGGCCAACAGCAGCATCCTCGACAGACGCGCCCTGCGCCTCAACCTCGAAGCCTTCAAGCGACGTTTGCGTGAAATCGGGTTCTACGAGGACCTGTCGGACGCCTACGTGACCCAAAAGGTATCGCCCCGCTATGCAATTGAGAGAACTGACGGAACAGATAAGAACGGTAGGCACGCATGAGTAACGCGTTTACCCAGCTTCCCCAGGATAAATTAAACGCGGCGGTTGCTGGTGTCCTGTGCCCCCGTATCGAAGCAATCTTGGGAGATCGTGGCCCCGGCCACTGCATGCGGGTCACCGATCTAGACGACGACATAATGGAGTCGGTCTGCAAAGAACTGCGCCGAACCCGGCCCGACGGAAACATCTTTATCCTCGGCAGCCATGACCTGGAGGGCCAACCCTTCCGAGTCACTTCCACAAAACTGGTGGAGCTTCGTAATCCTGACGTGAACGGCGAGCTACGCCAGCCTTTGCTGGTCTTCATACCGACCTCGCTCCGCACCAGCGCCGAGGACTCTTTTGGCGTGGCGACGTTCGAGGAACTGGCTTTCACCGGCATTTACGAGGACCTTATCAACTCGCTGCTTGACCGGCTCCCGGCAACACTGGTCGGCCATGTTCGTGATCTTTTGAGCATCCTCACGGAGGATGAATGGCTGTTTGCCGATGATGTTTCCCGCGTGCGCTACCTTCTCACTGCACTCGAAAACGGGATTGACGGAGAAACCCTCGGGGCCAGCCTCTATGAATTGACGTTGATTCCAGACTTCAAACTCTTTGCCGATCTCGGGATGGTCAATGGCATGATTCGCCGCAACCTCGGCAGCGTCCGCAGTTTGATGACCTCGCACAAGTCGGTTCGTGGTCGCATCGCCGATCTGGGGCTTAGCGACAAGGCATTGGAGTCGCGCCTGTTCACCTACTTTGAAAAATACGATGTCCAGGAACCCGAGTCCTGGACGCCACCCATCGCGACCGACAAGAGCTCGTGGAGCATTTCTTTCGACAAATGGACGTTCCAAGAAGAGCTGTCGCTGGACAAGGTTCTTCTGACGGTCCTGGAGACCGACTTGCCGGTCGTTCAAGAGGATGAAACCGACGACCAACTCTCTGGTCTCATCGGGCAACAGGTTCTGGTCCCGAACGACCGCCGTAAAATGAACGTGGTGTTCGAGGTTAACCCTCACCCCGGCAAGGTCAGCGGGCTTGACCATTTTACGGTTCAGATCGTTTCGCAGAATGACGGTCCGGTAGGAAAATCCAAAAAGGTCAAGGCCTGGACGCCAAATCGCCTGCAATGCACGACCAACCTAGCCAAACTCAACAAGATCGAATTCGAGGAGGGGTGGCATTTCATCCGTGTCCTGCCTTGGACGGCCGATAGAGATCCGATTCCGCTGGAAGCGGATTCCGCCGCCGAGGGATCTAAACGCTGTTACGAGAGCGAGCCTTTCTACGTCCTGCCCGGTGGCAGCATCGAGGAAGAACCGCCGCAACGTGCCATACCCATTGAGCAGAGCCTGGAGCATGCACGTTTCCGGCTGCAACTGACTGCCCTGGGCGATGAACGCGATCCCGATGATATCGCCATCAGTGGTGTCGCCTGGGCCGAGGGCGGACATTCGAAGAAGACCTCCCGCCAGGAAACCCTGCTTGCGAAATTCGGTCGTGAGGGCGCTGTTCAGATCCCGCTTTCGCGCATGCTCAAAACCATCGAGCAGCGCATCTTGGCGGAGCCCAAGCACCCGTCAGGCTGGCGAATGCAGATCAATCTGGATACCGCCGAGCCGCCTTCCGAGGTCGGACTCACGCTGCCATCTTCTGCCGCGATGGCTTCCTTCCTGGCTGCCCGCGAAGAGTTTTTTGCAGCGGTGCGCAAAGACACTGCGGAGTTGATCATGCAGGGGCTTTCGTTCCGAGATTTGGAAAAGGAATGCCTCGCGTATGCTGAAAGCTACCTTGACTTGGTCAGGAACCTCATCCGTCAGGCCGAGACGACTTCTGGTGCCGAACGTCAGCAACATCTGCAAGCGCTCAGAAACGTGCTGGCCGTTGATTCCATTCATGTCATACTGACCGACTTCCGTGGAAGGCATCGGGAGGCTGTTTTGGTCTCCCCAACCCATCCGCTCCGTACCTTGTGGCTGAGCAGTTGGGTCACCCTGGGCAAGGATTGGATCGAGAAGATCAAGTCAGGCCTGAAGGATCACATTCCTCACGTCCGTTCCGCGCTGTTAGATGGCCTCGTGCCCTCTGCCTATCCGGTCGGTCTTCCCGTCGGCGATGGCCGCATCTTCACTCCGGTGGACAACCTGAATGCGTTTTGGGCGCTCTACGCCCCGACAACCGAGGAGAACTCCCGTGGCCTGATGGCGGAGATCTGTTCGGCCCTCGGCTTGGCGGAGCCCTCTGCGGCGGGGAGCGATATTTCCGGAAAGGTCATTGCGGACAAGATCGAGCGCTATCTCTCCCAGCATCCGTATGTGCGAGAGCTATCTCTGAACATCTTCAACCCAGGGGCCGGTTCGCTAATAGCGGAGGCTCTGCTATCGCTCCAGCAGAAGCGTGAGTATGCCGATTTGCGCTATGACATCCGGCTCTTTGCCTCCGACCCCGACTCGCCTGTTTTGGGAGAGGCGATTGAATCAATTGTCCGTCCCGGAGCCGCGGTAAACGAGGCCGCCGACGCGTTTGCGACTTCAACGGGCAGCCATCTATTCTCCAAGCTGAACGTGGCCAAACACGCGCTGAGTGAATTCCATGCGAGTTCCAAGGAGTTCCCAGCGCACATCAGCGTTCTTCTGGATGTGTTTCCCGCCGAGGAGCTTTCCATTGCCGAGAAGCCGATGGGAGTGACCCCGCTGCATGGGCTGGTACAGGACTTTGACACCGAATTCGTTGATGACGATTCGGGCACCTTCTGGAATAAGCGGCCGATTGTCGGGCGCTCCCTCGGCGCGGACAACCACGCTGAGTGTTTCGATTTGCTTTCGTCCCTGAGCCGCCACCTCTGTTTTGCGACCTCAGCGGTTGCTGCTTCTGGTGCCAGTTTCAAGGCCGTGCCCGTCGTGACCCTTGGCCTCGATGTGGCCCAACGAGAGCTGATCTACGAGGTTCACCAGATCAGCGATTGGGTGTTCACCATCGACCGAAATATGGGGATAGAGTTTTTCGACCATGGCGGTCGGAAGAATAGACCGGACTATCTGATTGACTATGTGCCTGGAGCCAGCTCCCAGGCGACACACAACCTGATCATCTCCTCGCGCTCAAACGATGAGCTGGAGGCCATGCTGAAACCGGTGCTGCTTGAGCGCGGTTTGTCCGCCGACGGCGAGCAGTCGGTTCAAATACTGGCAAACCTGCGGTCGCTTTCAGGTCAGCTTGCCCTGAAACTGATTTCCGCACGCACGCAACAGGCGGAGGCTCTTGGCCTGGCCCTGGCGCGGCTCTATCTCGAATATCAGGGCGCGTTGGGCAATCAAGTCATTGTGCCGTTGGACGCACACACGGACCTCTACCGCGCAAGCGGTGAGTCAGACGACGTCAACGATGCGATCAGCCTGCAACGCACCGACTTGGGGTTGTTCGACTTGGATCTAAACGCCAGGACTATCACCTGCAACCTGGTCGAGGTGAAATGCTATTCGCAGCTGGGCGACTTTGCGGCCTTCAACCAACTGAAGGAGCGGATTTCTGCCCAAATCAATCAGAGCGAGCGCATCCTCCAGCGCCACTTTGATCCGGCCCTGAAGAAGCCGGATCGGCCGGATAGGTTGCTCAAGAGCCGAGAGTTGGCTCAGATCCTTCGTTTCTATCTGGAGCGCTCACTGCGTTACGGGATCTTTGATGCGACTGCCGCGCAAGAAGCGCGAGGGTTACTTGAATCCATCGAGCAGGGCTACTCGCTTCAGTTCAGACGCTGCGCCCTGATCTTCGACTTCGACAAGACCGGAACCGAAGCCCCGGACAATGAGGTGGGCATTGAATTCCACCGCATCGGCAAGGATCTCATTCACGCCTTGCTGGAGAACTGCCGCAAGCCTGTTTCCGTCGAGATTGAGGAAGAACCGACCGCGCACCTCCTAAGCGAGCAGTTTATACCGAACGTGCCGAAGCTCGAGACAGCCGCTTTCATCGCACCCAAGAGAGCCCGGTCAACGTCATGGACGGTGGATGAGCTCTGGGACGAAGATCCAGAGGCGCCAATCACCCAGCCAACACCTCCTGCCGCAGAGGAAACACCTTCATCTGCCCAAGAGGACAAGGAAGAACAGGCGGAACCTGTCGAGCAAGCACCTCGACCTTCCACCATTGCGCCTGAAGAAGAAAAAGAAGACGAACAGCCCGACGCCATTGCTGTTGGACCGGAAGAACCTGTTCAACCCGAGCTTGAAGCGCCAGAGCATCCGACGCCCGAACCTGCGCCTCAAGCGGAGGTCAGCTATGACATCATGCTGGGCGTTAATGGTGACTCACCCCAGTTCGGATTGCTCGGAGAGGTTTCCGGCAGGAAAATCGCGCTGGACCTCAACCATACCCACACAATCAGTCTCTTTGGGGTTCAAGGCGGCGGCAAGAGCTACACCCTTGGAACAGTCATTGAGATGGCCTCCATGCCGCTCCAACACATCAATGTGCTGCCAAGCCCGCTCAGCACGGTCATCTTCCATTACAGCCCGACGCAGGATTATGCGCCGGAGTTTACCTCGATGATCAATGCCAACTCGGTGGATGAAGAGATCCGCATTCTTCGTGAGCGTTACAAGGCCAACCCGGAAGCCCTGAAGGATGTCCTGATTCTTACCCCGGCAAACAAGGTGGATGATCGCCAGGCCGAGTACCCGGATATCGAGGTTAAACCGATTGCTTTTTCTGCCTCTGAACTCAAAGCAGCGCACTGGAAATTCCTGATGGGCGCGATTGGCAGTCAGAGCATGTATATGCGGCAAATCAATCTCATTATGAGGGGGCTGCGGGATAACCTGACGCTGGACGCTTTACGGGCAGCCATTGATAACTCTGGTCTTTCCGATCACCTGAAAGAACTGGCCCAGACTCGCCTGTTGTTCGCCAGCGAGTACATCGACGACGGCCAACGGCTTCAAGATCTGATTCGTCCGGGCCGTTTGATCATCGTGGATCTGCGCGATGAGTACATTGAAAAGGACGAGGCGCTCGGTCTGTTCGTGGTGATGTTGCAGATCTTTTCGGAAGCAACCTACCAAGGAACCGCCTTTAACAAGCTGGTGGTTTTCGACGAAGCCCACAAGTACATCGAGAACGATGACTTGGTTTCCGGCCTGGTTGAGGTCGTCCGCGAGATGCGACACAAAGGGACCAGCATCATGGTGGCCTCTCAGGACCCGCCATCGGTCCCTGTCTCTCTGATCGAGCTGTCATCGCAGATCATCATGCATAAATTCAACTCGCCTGCCTGGCTGAAACACATCCAGAAGGCGAATGCCGCCCTTGGCGAGTTAACCTCCGACAAGATGAGCCATCTCGGAACCGGTGAAGCCTATGTGTGGTCGAGCAAGGCCTCAGATGAGGCCTTCACCCGGGGGGCCGTAAAGATTAAATGCCGGCCTCGCATCACGCAGCATGGTGGCAGCACCAAGACGGCTATCGGACGCTAGAACACGGAGTAGTCGCTCATCGTCCGAATAATCGCAGCGCCATCGAACTATTAGGCAGCGGGGCAAGTTCCTCCGCGCCTGAGCCTGAAATTCATGGATATGCTCCACGACGGACAGATAGACTGATAGAATGTGACGATGCGCGGATGCGCCCGTGAAATGTAGATATTTGCGTACTGAATCGATCACCTTGGCGCGAACGCGCCAGCATCGCCTAACTAACACCACGGCTCGCGCCGGCCGCTCCAGGTCCGGGCAAGGCCTTCACTGACAAGAACATCGCCGGCGTCACTGCCGTTGACGCTCACGCTCGCGAGCGTGCGGCCATAGCGGTCCGAGCCTTGGCGCAGGACCTCGACGCGCTGACCCTGCAACAACTCTGCCAGTCGGTGTTTCGAACGCTGCGCCAGATCGCTTTCATAGGCACACTGCCCCTCGATCTCCGGCGCATCGATGTTGAAGATGCGGATCGCCTCTGCCTCCTGCGTCATGCCGAGCCGCAGGGAATCCCCGTCCCAGATGCGGATTTCGGCCGGTTCGCAGGACAGAACGCAAAACATGATGGTGACGATGATATGGCTGTTCATTGCTCATTATTGTTGTTGTTGATTCCGGAGAGATCGATGCGGATGCCGGCCTTGTTCGGGTCTTCCTCCGAAAACGGCTGTTCCCGTGGGCTTGTGCCCTCTGCCGCAACCTGTTCGCCCTGCTCAGCGGGTTCGCCTCCTTGCTCGGCTGGCTGCGGCCCGGCAAGTTCAGTTTCGCCAGGGTCGGACTCATAGAACACCTGCTTTCCCTCGAACCAGCCGGTCTTGTAGGCGAATATCGCGTCCTCAAAAGCCTCCTGGGCGGGCGCACCGTACCATTTGGTGACGATACGATAGACCTTGGCAAAGAGCGCGGTGCCCATGCCGATATTCTTGCAGGAATCGAGGAGGTCAGAGCTGACCTGAGACATGTCCTGAATGCCGAGACCGGCCGGATACTGCGTCACTCCTACCCTGACGATTGCCTGGCCCAAATTCTGCTGGATGAGCTGCATCGCCTCGTCCTCGGTCGACGGTTTCGGAACAAGGATGATGCGCTCCCCTGCCCTGACGGTAACGGTCAGATGGTCGGCGCCACCGGCTTCCTCAATGAACTTTTGGACGATCTCCACCTTGAGGCTGGGGTCGGCGCATTGCTGGATCAGTTCGGCATCGATCATGCCTCCATCTCCTATTCGTTGAACGCCATCACCAGCGGCAGGCCGAACAGCGAGGCCCAGGCCTGCGCGCTCGACCGCTGGATACCGACGATATTGGTGTCGCCGGTCCACCAGGCGTTGCCGGTCGCGACAATCACGTCCGGCGCATGCAACATCGACTGGACGACGGGCCAGATGATCAGCTGCTCGTAGCAGATGAGCGGCGCAACCTTAAGCCCGCCGAACTCGAAGATCGGATTGGCGAAGAACCGTGCATGCGCACCGCCGGTCGTCCAGGGTTGCCACATAGAGACCGGGACCGGCATGCGCTCGCGATAAAGTATCTCCGCGCCCTTTCCCGAAACCCCGAACATCACATTGTCGTAGCCGAGAGGATCGACGATCGCCGCACCACCGTTGACCACAATGTCGAGGCTGGAAAGCTCGCGGGTCCAAAGCCGCTCGGTGGTGGCGCTCCACAAGCCCATGGCGCTTTCCGGCAGGATCGCGACATGCGCGCCGTCGCCGGCCGCCGCCTCGACCAGCCGTATTGTCCCGACCTGCTGATGATAATCGGCATACTGGCCCGATGCTTCGAACCTGAACCTGGTATCGATGCCTCGCCAGCCTTCCGGCTCCACCGGCAGCGTCCAGGTCGAGGCGGACCAGGCGAAGGCGAGCGCTGCAACGCCGGCCGCAATCGGCCATACGCGTGTCGTCATCGCGACCAACAGGGCGGTGGTTGCGGCAAGGCCGAACCAGGCCCAGCCCGGAAAGAGAATTCCGGCTGCGGTGATCGGATGCGCCCAACCGACAATCCCGAACGGCGGCACGCTCATAAGGACGGCTGCGATCGCGTAGCGAACGGGCCGGCGCCAGCCGCCGCGCGACGTCCAGAGTGCAGTGTGGACGGCAACGAACATGAGCGAGGCGGCAAGCCAGAGGCCAAGGCCGATGGCGAGCTGCGCCCCGAAAAAGATTGACGCGCCGACCGGCAGACCGCGCGATGCGCCAAGAAAATGCGCAAGTGCAACCAGACCCGCAACCCTGCGCGTCGGGGCGAAGGCCCAAAGCGCCGGAAAGGCGATACCGAGTGCGAAGGTGAGCGGATGTCCACTCCACCCTATCGCTCCAGTGGCAGTCCCGCCGGCGACGAACAGAATGGCCTGCAGAACTCTACTGCGTGAAAGTGAGGACTTCCCGTGCGAGGCCAAGGATGCCGGCGGCCGGAAGCGGCCCAAAATATCTTGAATCATAGGAACCAACGAAATCGGAATGAAGAAACACTTCGCCCATGGGCACGATGCCGCCCATCCAGGGCTTCATCGGCCGCCCCTCGGCGTCCTGGGCGTGAACAGTCGAAGCTGCCAAGGGCACATCATCTATGATGACTTGGCCCTCGACGCGGATGGACTGTCCGGCCAATGCGACGACGGTCTTGATGAGCGGCGCTGTACCAGCCGGGCAAAGACCTCTGGGCAGATAGAAGCGCTCGCGGGCAAGATCGACGGCGGGACCGGAAGGCGGACAGATGAACACACGGTCGCCGACCGCAACCGGGCGGTCCAGCGTTTGTATCTGCCAAAAGCCCACCGGATATGAGGGCGTGAAGTTCACCCGATAGCCGCCCCATGCGAAGGCCGCCGCCATCGAACCTAGGAGGACGGCGCCGGCGCCGATGATCGCAAGCGCCCTGCCCTGTCTCGTCATCGGGTCATGCCCTGATCGCGGACCTGGCTCTGGGCCCGGCTCTGCTGCTGCGCCCGCTCGTAGGCAGCAATGCGCTGCGCTGCGCTGAAGCTCGGCCAGGCTGCGACCAGCTTCGAGCGGTCGCCCTCGGCGACTTGTGCCGCGGCTGCGTCATAGGCCGGACCCTTGGCCTCTTTCGAGCCAAGGAAGGCGCGTTCCCCAAACCGCTGATCGAGCGCCTTGTTGAGCTGGTCGATCTCTGCTTTCACAATTTTGTCGGCGAGGGCAAAACCGAGCGCGGCCGAAAGGTCGTTGCGATCGATCGCATCGCGGATGCGGTCAAGCACACCCTGCGCCGATCCGGACAATGCAGGAATGTCGACCCGGCTACGGTCGCGCTCGCGCAACAGCTCGACGGTGCGTAGATCTCCGATTTCGGCGCGCAGCCGCACGTAGCGGGCAAGGTTGTCCCTGAGCGCCGGAACGTTGTTCAAGGCCCGCTGCCGCTCGGCCCTCGCAGTAGACGATGCAAACATGCCGGTGCTGCCGCGCATCGCGCCGAAGGCCTCCGGATCGCGACCGAGCTGGTCGACGATGCGGCTTTGCGCTGCCTGCCTTTCCGTTTCGTTGGCGCTCATGATTGCGGAAAGGTTCATCGCCTTGATCGCGCCATCGGGCTTCTCATAGACTTGGGCAACGCGGTCGTGAAGCTGGGTCCAGGCATGGGTGAGTGTGGCGTCTGATTGCAATTTGGCCTCCACGAGCTGCGGGATGGATTGGGCCCAGGTCGCGAGGCCGCGTATCCAGGGCTGGGAAATGGGAGAGGCAGTCGCAGTCATAGTCACGGGCGCGGCAGCCTCTGCCTGACGATCGGCGGCACGGCCGAACCGCCCGATGAAGTTTGAAAGCCTGGCGGCGGCCGTCTCGAGCCGATCGCGCTGCTGCCTGATCCAACGGAGCTGGTTTTCGGCCAGAGCTTTCGCCACGCGCGCGCCGTAGGGGCCGCGCCTGTTGGCATAGGAAAGCGCCTGCTCGTAAAGCTTCGATCCGGCGAAATCGAGCGTGGTATCCTTTGCTCCGCGCTTCGACAGGTTCTGGATGAGTCCGCCCGCTTTCTCGAAAGAGCGGCGTCCGTAATAAAGCTTCACGTCATGCCGGTGCCGCGTCATCGCCACATAGGTCAAGTGACGGTCGAGCGAGAGGGTCGCCAGCACCTTCACCCGATCGATGGTGGCGCCCTGGGACTTGTGAATGGTGGTCGCATAGCCATGATCGACGTTGTGATAAAACCGCTGGTCGACCTCCACCCCTCTCTTGCCGTCTCCGACCTCGGCGACGAAGCGGCCCTTCTCGGCCTCGACTATGCGGCCGATCATGCCGTTCTTGACGCCAAGCGAACCCTCGTTCTTCAGGAACACGATCTGGTCGCCCGCCGCAAAGTTTCGCATACCGTCTTCCGTGCGGAAGGCATGGCCCTGCTCGATCAAACCGCGCTCGAGGAGCGCGCCGCGAGCCAGCTCGTTCAGCGTCCGCACATCGCGGCGAAGATGCGCAAGGATCAAGCTCGACCGGTTCGGGTCGTAGTCTGCAATCCAGTCGCGGACGAGCGCGCTGACCGCGTGGTCCTTCAACTCCATCCCGACCAGGCGCCCCTGCCCCTGATAGGCGGAGATCGCCTCTCCAATCTTGCCTCGGGCAAGATCCATCGAGGCGTCGCGCATCCACTGCTCACGCTGCCGGTAGATCGTGCCGAGCTCGGCATAGCCGACACGATCGGCAAGCGAACGAAACGCAGCGCCCGCCTCGATCGGCTGCAATTGGTCAGCGTCGCCGACAAGAACGAGCTTGGCGCCGGCATGGGCAACAGCAGAAACGAAGTCGGCCATCTGGCGCGACGACACCATGCCCGCTTCGTCCATGACGAACACGGTCTTGTTGTCCAGGTGAAGCCGGCCGCGTTCCCATTGAAGTTGCCATGATGCGAGCGTGCGCGAGGGAATCCCCGCCTCCTTCTCCAGCCCCTCCGCCGCCTTGCCCGCAAGCGCACCGCCGACTACGCGATAGCCGGAAGCCTCCCATGTTTCGCGTGCGGCCTTCATCATCGTGGTCTTGCCGGCGCCGGCGCGACCAACAATGACGGCAAGGCGCTCGTCCCCGGTGATGCGTTCCAGGCCGATGCTCTGCTCGCCGGAAATCTGCGTCTGGCCGGCAATGACTTCGGCGCGCGCGCTCATTGAGACGCCGAACCGGCCGTTCGTCGCAATATGCTCGGCCTGGTTCCCCATCTCGGCCTCAATGCGGATCATGTCACACGTCGCAAAGCGCTCCGGAAGTCGCTCGCCGGTTTCGGGATCGACCCCTTCCGCTTCGATCTTCACGGCTTCCGGGCTTCCCATGACGCGCGCCAACAAGTTGGCGAACTGGCCGGGATCATCGACATAGCGATGCAGATATTTCGCGACATCGCGCTCGTCGAAAACGCTCTTCTCGCGCGCGATCACGTCCAGCACGATCTCGGGCCGGCGCTCTATCCGGCGCGCATTCTCGCGCCGCGTTTCCTCGTGCATTGCGAGCCGTTCAAGCCTGGCCTCGCGCCCTTCCGCCTCCGCCACCCGCTGAATGTTCTTGCTGGCAACCCCGATATGTGAAGTTGGTTCAAGGTCGATGCCGCGCTCGGCATAGGAGCGTCCATCGACGCGAATGTCATGGCCGTTCAATTCGAGATGCTTGTTCTGCGCCGCGTACCAGGCTTCCCGCAAAGCGAGGAAGTTGGCCTTGTCACCGGCCCAGAGCTTGTAAACGATCTGGCCGGCTTTCGATCGGACCGGCTGACCATCTTCCCCGATGACCGGCACCTTCTTGCCGCCGAAACCGTCATCGGTCAGCGGGCGCAATGTTGTCATCAGATGCACATGCGGATTGCCCGGCGCGTCATGATAAACCCAGTCCGCGACCAGCCCCCGCGCGCTGACCTGCTCGGCGACGAACTCGCGCATCATTGCGATATTCTGCTCGGTGGTCAGCTCGCGCGGCAGCGCCAGAATGAATTCCTTGGCGAGCTGAGCGTCCTTGCGGGTCTCGAACGCCTCCACCTTGTTCCAAAAAGCTTCCGACGCGCCAGCAACCGAGCGATCGGCAACAAGGGCCCTCACCCACTCCGGCGCATCCGCCGGCAGCACGAACTCGTCATGCACCATGCCGGGCTTGCGAGAGAAATCCGCCACGCTGCCTTCGCGCTCGTTCTCCATGCGGGCGCAATGGCGATACGCCGCCGCCGCGACAGCACTGCGGCCTTCGCCGCGGCTGATCAGTTGGGGCGTGAAATGGGTTATCGCCACGGGTAGGTGCTTTCTCGATCCGAATGCGAATGCTGTTCGGTCGAGCCGCCCACATACGACCCATACCTTTGGGGCCGAACGCGGGAACGTTGCTTGCAACGTATTACTGCGCCCTTGGACCGTTCTTCCGAACGGCGGGATTCTTTCTGAAATGCGTAGGCTTCGCCTACCTGTGGTTTTTCGCAGGGTGCGCTGCGCGCACGTCCAGTGCGATTCTCCGCATCGCAATGACCATCTGAAAAAACGGAGAACCCAGCCGATGAGACGACCCTCTTCCCGCATCCGCGAAGAAATCGAACGCCTGCAGGAGCAGTTGAAGCTTGCCGAAACCAAGGAGGCTGAACGCATCGGCCGGCTGGCGCTTAAGGCGGGATTGGGCGACGTAAACGCGTCCGACGCGGAGCTGGTCGCGGGCTTCGAAGAAATGGAAAAGCGATTTCAGGCGGGGACGAAGCAGAAGGCGCCCGGGCCGGCTGCTCGCTCTCAAGCGGACGCTTCTGATGCATGAACGCCGCTACCGGGCGTCACAAACGGAAGCCCGGAAGAAGGATGCGCGCGAGAAGATCCAGCTCGGCGGCCTCGTCGTGAAGGCGGGACTTCGCAGCGAGGATCGCGCCGTCATTCTCGGCGCCCTCGTCGATGCGGCGGCGCGGCTCGGTGAAGCAACAGAGCGCGCTCGATTGGCCGCAGTCGGAAAGGCGATATTCGACAATGACAGCGAAGAAACTGATGCTGCTGGCAGCGCCGGCGGTGATGATGTTGGGAGCCGTGCTGGGGCTTCAGGGAATTGAGTCCTGGCTCGCCGCCATTGGAACTTCTCCCGACAGCTACCTGACCCTCGGGCGCATCGGCCTTGCCGTCCCCTACGCCGCCGCGGCCGCAATCGGCGTCATCTTCCTCTTCGCCGCCAAGGGTTCACTTGCCATTCAGTCGGCCGGCGTCGGCGTTCTGATCGGCGGGCTTGCCGCTGTCGCGTTCGCCGCCGTTTCGGAGACGCAACGCCTGTCCGCCTTCGCCAACCAGGTTCCCGAAGGAACGCTGTTTTCCTTTCTTGACCTCTACACTACCGGCGGCGCGGCGACGGCCTTCGTCGCCGGCATGTTCGGAATGCGGGTTGCACTGCGTGGCAATGCCGCGTTTGGAGCGACGGGTCCGAAACGGCTCTCCGGCCGTCGCGCCATCCATGGCGATAGCCATTGGATGGACGGCGCAACAACCGCTCGACATTTTTCCGAAAGCGGCGGCATCGTCCTCGGCGAGCGCTATCGTGTCGACGAGGATTCCGTCGCCAGCGTCAACTTCGATCCACGCCGCAAGGAGACCTGGGGCAAGGGCGGCAAGTCGCCCCTGGTCTGCTTCGATTGCGGCTTCGGCTCGACCCACGGCCTCGTCTTCGCCGGTTCCGGCGGTTACAAGACCACCTCCGTGGTCGTGCCGACGGCGCTCAAGTTCAAGGGCTCGATGATCATCCTCGATCCCTCGACCGAAATCGCCCCGATGGTCGCCGCCCATCGCGAAGGCCATGGACAGGACGTGCTCATTCTCGATCCGAAACGCCCCGACATAGGGTTCAATGTCCTCGACTGGATCGGCCGCTTCGGCAATGCGCCGGAGGAAGACATTGCCTCCGTAGCGGCTTGGCTGATGTCGGAAAGACCACGCGTCACCTCCGGCGCCGATGATTTCTTCCGCGTCTCGGCCGAACAGCTCATCACCGGCGTCATCGCCGACGTGATGCTGTCCGATCCGGACGATACCAAGCGCGAACGATCGCTGCGCATCGTCCGCGCGCGACTGGCCGAACCGGAAGAAACGCTCAAGGAAAAGCTCGCCGATCTTTATCAAAGCTCGACCTCCCGGTTCGTCAAAGAGGTCATCGCCCCCTTCATCAACATGACGCCGCAAACCTTCTCCGGCGTCTATGCGACCGCCGCCAAGGAGACGCACTGGCTCTCCTACGACAGCTACGCGGCGATCGTGTCGGGCAACACTTTCAGGACCGACGACATCGCCAATGGGCGCACGACTGTCTTCATCAACATCGATCTGTCGACGCTCGAAAACCATCCCGGCATGGCGCGCGTCGTCATCGGAGCGTTCCTCAAGGCAATCTACAATCGTAATGGCGATCTCGAAGAGCGCGCACTGTTCCTGCTCGATGAGGCCGCCCGCCTCGGCTATATGCGCATCGTCGAAACCGCCCGCGACGTAGGCCGCAAATATGGCATCACCCTCCTGATGCTGTTCCAGTCGCTCGGCCAAATGCGCGAAGCGTTCGGAGGTCGCGATGCGACCAGCAAATGGTTCGAGTCAGCGTCCTGGGTGTCGTTCTCGGCCATCAACGATCCGGAGACGGCCAAGTACATTTCCGAGCGCTGCGGGATGACCACGGTGGCGGTGAACCAGGTCAGCCGGACCTCGCGCGACATGGGTTCGTCCCGTACCCGCTCGCAACAGCTCTCGCAACGCCCGCTGATCCTGCCGCATGAAGTCACCCAGATGCGGGCCGATGAGCAGATCATCCTGACCGGCGGCAATCCGCCGCTACGTTGCGGTCGCGCCATCTACTTTCGCCGTCCGGAGATGGCCGCACTCGTCGGCAAGAGCAGTTTCCAACCGAAGACGGAAGCGGCTGTATACTAAAACGGCAGCCGTCCCGCACCCGTTTACCACAAGCTCGGGGGCTTCTCTTCGGCGCAATTTGGGGAGCGCGTTCAGCCCCCTCGCCTGCTCCGCTTCGCTCCGCCCCGCTTTGCGCGGGGTGGAAAACAAGGACGGCACGGGACTCTGTGCCTTGGCCGCCTGACCTCGGCCATTCACACAACTATACTCGCCTACGAAACGGCTTGATGATCGTCTGAGCATCCCAGTGATCAGCGTTGCAGAAGACGTTTCCGCGCTGAGCGGCAGGTCAGTGCGAATACCGTTAGTTCCGCGACGGCACGCTCGATCCGTGCTGCTATTGCCGCCGAATTCAGGGCAATTTCCGCATCCCGCACGCAAAAATCCGCCTCCCGCGTGCATATCGGCGTGGGGATCGGCACACCCAACAGACCACGCACCACCGTACGCAGCTGATCGACTGCTTGGGACGAGCGATCCCCACCATGGCTGAGAAGCGCAACCGGTTTGTACTGGAACTGCGCGATCGCCAGATGATCGAGCGCATTCTTCAGCACGCCGGAGAAGGAGTTGTGATAGATTGGTGACGCTAAGATGAAGGCATCCGCACGTTCCGCTGTTTCCACAAGATCATGGACAGCGCGGTCGGGATGTTCACCGGGCGACTTGTGATAAGCGGGATCAGAAAAGGGCAACTGCGTTTCAACTGGATCATAGCGAGAGACGACTGCGCCTTCTTCCGCGAGTCGCGCCTCCATGGCCTTTACCAGTGCCCTGGTGTAGGATCTTCGGCGAGGACTACCTAGAATTGTCAGAATATGTATGGGGTCTGTCATGATCGATAAGAATAATGGGGGCGATGCGCCGCGAGTCGCCGGGTTGCATGCGGTAGTCCTAATCGCTGGCGACTTCGCAGGCCAGGTTAATTTCTACAAGGAGGTGATGGGTTTCACCCCGATTGCCGAATATCCGGACGCAGTCTTCTTCTCCATAGGGGCGCAGAAACTCGCCCTTTTTGCAAAAGGCCACCATCCAGAAGGCGACGCCAACTTGGACGGTGCCCATCACGGGCTTTCGCATCTAGAGTTCAGCATCGCGAAAGGTGATCGCGCGACAATGGAGGGCCGACTTAAGGCCGCTGGCGCACACGCCTATCGGGACAATTTCAGAGATGCGGACGGCAATCTCTTTCATTTTGTCGTCTGAAGAGCACGGGTCAGCGCCGCGGCAAGGGCGGCAAATGCCGGCCCGACCGAATTCGGCGCGATTGCGAAGGAAGCGCGCAAGCAGGCGGGTCGGTGTACGCCGAAAGCCATGCCTGGTAGAACCTTCACGTTCGACTCGGACAAAGCAGCTGCAAGCGCGGTTGAGTCTCCGGTCCAATCCGGACATTCGAGCCAGACAAACAAGCCGGCGGCCGGAGAACGCACCCGCACGCCCGGCACTCCGACAATCTCTGCCAGAGCAATGTCTCGACTTATAAGTAAGCCGTCGCGAATTTCGAGGCTGGACGGACCGTTGATAATGGCGTTGAGAGCTTGGAGCTGGCCGCTAACGGGCGCATTCATCGCGAGTGCCCAATGTGTCCGGGCCAACGCGTCCGCCCGATCCGGTGACGCGACGACATAGCCGATACGGTCGCCGGGAAAGCCGTACAGCTTTGAAAGACTTCGGATCCGCACTGGTTCCGCGATCGCCAGTCGCTCGGCCGGATTCCCGGCAGCCTCGTAGACGAGCGGTGCATAGACCTCGTCGAGGATCAGGCGGAGGCCACTGGAAGTGACGATCGCAGCGATTGCGTCGAGCGCCTCATTCGGCGCAACGTTTCCGAGAGGATTGCCCGGCAGGTTGAGAATCAGCGCATGGGCACCAGCCGCGGCCGCAGCCTTGACTGCTGCGGGGAGCCTTTCGCCTTCAGCAGCAACAGGATAAGGGATGGCGCGGAGCCCCAAGGCTCCTATGAGGCGGGGGTATGCAGGATAATATGGCACTGGATGCGCCACGGCGGCCGGGCGCGGCAGATCGGCAAGTGCTGCTGTTAGTGCCATGGAGGCACCGGCGGTAATCACTATGCGATCCGGCGTCACTTTCTCGATCCGAGCCAGAAGTAGGCGCAGCGCGTCTAGACCGGCTGGTGGCGCATAGGTCTGAGCAGGATGATGCCTCGCTCCGAAACGCTCCGCCGCGATCTCACCGAGGACCAGATCAGTAGCCGGACCCTCACGGGTCGCATCTTCTTTCATAATGTCGCGGCTGCCACCAGGCCGCATGCGTCGACATCGAGCGTCCACGGCCCCTTGAGATGCTTCGAGTTGCCAATGTACCCCAAAAAGGACACGAAATCAGCCTCAAAGCGGGGAACGAGGACATCATGCGCAAGGATAAGTGCCCCAGGCGCCAGTCGAGGCAGGGATGCCCGTAGCAGGTCAAGATAGCCCGCTTTGCCTGTCTCTGGATCATCGATATCGAGATAAAGGCAATCGATCGCAGGTCCCCCGGCGGACAGAAAGGCGCAGCCATCGGCACAAACTGCTTCAAGCCGATCGCCGAATCCGAGTGTACCAAGGTTAAGCCGGGCGCGGGCGGTCGCGTCTGAATCAATATCCACTGCGGTGAAACGGGCGTCAGCTTCATTGTCCCCGGCTAGGCCCGTCAGCCAAGCAAAGGTGTGGCCAACATACGTGCCTACCCCCACCGCATACGTAGGCGCGGCCTGCCTCCCCAGAGCCCAGACTAACCCGCTCATCGCCGGCGTAAAGGTTGTGCTCGGCGTATCGAAGGCCGCGATCCTCTCCGCAAGGGCGACGAACCGGTCCCAGTCCAGAGCACCCCGGTCCGGTTCACCGCACAGCTCCCAGACCCGACGCGCCATGGCTTCCACGATCTCGTTAAGGACCGGCGCCTCTTGATGTGGCCCTTCAAGCATTCGCTATCGCTCTCTTCAGCAAACCGCCGCCTAGCGCGACCAGTTCGGCATTTATTGCCTCCCAATCCGTGTTCGGATCCCGCGGATTCTCCACTATGACGGGCGAAAACGGGCGCACACATCCAACGTGATCGAGAATAGGGTCGATCACCGATGCGGCAGCGCGGGCCGACCGGACATCAGAACATACGGCAAAGTAACCGGCCGGTTTCCCCGCAAACGGGGTAGACGCATGATGTAAATCGTAAACCGGTCCGCACAAAACATCGATTAGATTTACAAAGCCGGGAGCAGGACAAGACCAGTAGACGGGCACCCCGAAAAGGAGGGCGGAGGCACGGTCCACTTCTTCCAGCCAAGCTTGGGCCATACCGGTCGCATCTGCCTCAGGAGCCACTCCGTCGAACAGGGGCAAAGGGCGTTCCCGCAAATCAAGAAGGCGCCCCTCTACGCCGAACCGTTTCATGAGTCCGACTAGATGCGTGCTCAGCGATCGCACCGCCGACCGGTTCTGCGAGCCGGGAGGAGGTTTCATGCTGCAGCTAATAATCGCCAGCCCGCCGGTCGACCGCGTCACGGCGGTCATGCGGAGCCTCCCAACGCTTTGTAGTGCTCACTCAACCCATCGAACAAACTGTAACGGGGAATAAAGCCAGTTAGATCGCGTAGCCGATCTATGCTGAGCGGAGGCAAAGGCGGGCGTTCCGATTTGGTCTCTAGCACTTTGATCACAGCTTCTGGCGCCACTGCGCGTAGCGTATCGCCCAATTCGTGCACAGTCACTCGTCGCCCGGTGCCGATATTGACCACAACGCCGCCGACCTCGGATTTCCGTCCAGCGAGCCCGACGATCGCCTCGGCGAGGTCGCGAACATATATGTATTCGTCCCCACCGCCCGCCGATCCCCGCAAGTCAACTGCTCCATGGACTTTCGCCCGTGTGAGCGCCATGTCAATGAACCGGGCGGAGTGGCTCCCCCGCCCGACGCGCAGAGGACCGTAAACGCCGCACGGGCGAACGATTACAACACCGTTCGACGCCGCGTCCAGCACCGCCTCTTCAGCCCTCGCCTTGCTACGCCCGTAAGCCGAGCGTGGCGCGCGTGGCAGATCTTCAGTCAAACGCAGACAATCCACATTGCCGTATACCGAAAGGCTGCTGATCTGAACAAAGGTCATCTCGGACCGATCTGCGAGTCGGCGCGCGGCGTGAGCCGGAATCTTGACATTGACGACTTCCGCGAGTTCTGGATCGTCGTGACACTTCGCTGCTGCGATGCCGACCGCACACACGACGATACGCCAGTCGTTGCGGTCAAGCAGCCCGTCGAGAGCCGACATATCTGACAGATCGCACGCCTCGGGTTCCGGGCCGCTACGCGGGCCAAACCGCCGATAGAAACCAACACCCGGCTCCAGATCGACGCATTGTACGCGAAAGCCGCTCGCCGCGAGCTCTCCGGCTGTAAAAACGCCGATTTGGCCTGCGCCAAGAATTAGCGCGTCAGGCATTGCCGGTCGCCTTCCGCATCGAGAGTTCCGCAACGTCGTCGGTGATTGCTGGCATGTAGCGGTTGAGGTCGACCGCCGGCACGGACTCTAAGTCAATTTCCGGAACATAGGCTGGCAGTTTTGACGGAACGGGGCGCGGAGCGAAGGCCGCTGCTGCCGGCGTACCAGGTGCGGGTAAACCCTCGGCGAGGAAATCGTCGGCGATCCTACGCGCGCTCGATGTACTGCCGCGGGCCGATAGTAGACGGTGCAGATGCATGCCATGATGCCAAAATCCTTGAGCCGCGCGCGCACGACGGCAAAGCGCCATGCCCTCCTGGTGGGCCTCCTCCGCAAGATCAGCGCGTCCCTCACACTCCGCAAGTTCTGCTAGGGCACGTAGAACGATTTCGCGATTGGACCAGGTCGAGCGTCGTCGGGTCCACGCCTCCGCCCGGGTGAGATAGGATCTTGCCTCGTCGTATCGTCCGGCCCGCAACAGGAGCACGCCGATGCGATAACCCAGTGTCATTTCCGCGCCGAACCGCTCGTCTGCGCCTTCAAGATCGAACGCCTTCTGAAACAAGCGGGCGGCCTGGGCATAGGCGCCTTTCATCTCGACTAGGAAGGCGCTATTGGCGATCAAGTTAAAGCGGAGGTATATCGCCGCCGGCCCGTCCAGTCCGCGAATGCGATTGAACGCGTCCGTGACCAAAGCGAAGGCATGGCGAAAATGGGAGAGATCGCTGCGGTTGCGCCTCCAGCGCATCGCCTCGTTGAGAGCCATTCCATTTTGCAGCCATCCCCGTTCCAGTTCGAGCTCCGGCTCGGAAAGGCCCTCCAAAACTGCCAAGCCTCGTCGGTAGTGTGCATCGCTAGCGGCAGCTGCATATTGGCGTTTGGCGCAGACGAGGCCCTGCAGATAGGAGAGATGCGCCTTTGAAGCGTGCGAGACCGCCATGGCCTCTGCGTCATTGAGCATAACCATCGCGCGATTGTCGTCGCCAATATTGACGGCCGCAATCGCGCAAAGTCGGAGAATTTCCGCCGCTTCCTCACCGGTTGCCCCGGCGAAAATTGGCAGGGCGAGAAAACATCGATCGTAGTTCTGCAGGACAAGGTCGGCAGCGATTTCGTATCGGTCTAGCGGTTTTTCGCCGTACGCCAGCTTGACAGGCGTAGAGTTCGCAACCGGACCCCTTTCGAGGAGCGGGTCGAGTAGGTCGAGTAGGGTATTCAGAAGTCCCTTTCGGCTTAGGTCCCAGTCGCTGCGCGGCTCCTCCCTTTGCGGATCGCCGGCAAAGGCCCATATCCAGTCGAAGCCGTCCTCCGGCTCAACCAGCAGCATGGCTCGGGCGAAGACCTTTAGGCTCGGTCGATCGACTGCGTCCATGCCTTCGATTCGGATCTGCTCAAAGCCGAGGTCTGATATTACTTGATTGATCGCTCGGGCCGCCTCATCGATAAGCGCCGCAGTGTGCACGCTCTCGCGGCTGATACGGCGCAGGACTGCGAAGGCGACACCCGACAATAGAAATCCAGCGCGAGTCTCTACGTCGTGCGCGGTGCTGGGCAGTACGTCGTCCATCATGGACCTGACCGAATCGAGACGCGACTGCCCCTCCGCATCCGCAAGGCGAAACAGACAGTCGATCAGTCCGCGAAGGGCGCCAAAGCTGGCCTGTCCCGCGGCTGCCTCAAAGGCGAGCATCCGCTCGCTCGCCGGTGCCAATCCGGCGGAAAATATCCAGCGACGCTGGGTAGGTCGGCCACGCGGACTCAGATGCAGAGTTTGGCTATCCACGGCGGCTCCTATCCGAACGCAGGGGCCAAAAACCAACCTGCGGCGAAGAGTAGGCTCTACACCACTGGCCAGCAGTCGCGCGTACAGGCTATTGTCGGATCACCAGGCAACCGCCGCCTGAGATAGAGCCGCGACAGAAGAGAGCTTACCGGCGCGAGCGGTGTTGATCATGTCCTCAAGGGCTCTCAGCATCTCGTCATCAACCTGGGATTGCGCATCGACGACCTCCTCGTCGCTACGTATGTTGAATGTACGAACTGTTGCGACTGGAACGACAGCATACTTGACTGAGCGCTGGCTAACTTTCGTCAATTTACCCTCCCTCGTTTCATGAACAACTTTCTACTACCATGACTTGCTTGTGTTCGCAAATAGAGACTTCCAGAAACCCACTGGTGGGCGAAAAGAGCGAACTGTAACTGCTCGCGACGGTCATTGACCAAGGAGAGCTTGAACGACCGAGCACTGCCGATCGGCCGGCACCGCTGGACGCCACACTCCAGACGGCATGGAATTATCGAATCGGACCGCCCCTATCGAGAGCCCGAACCTGTGCTCGGGTGCGCTCCTGGGCCTGGGCCCTATCGAGCGCTTTCAGTACGCTCTCGCTTGCTCGAGCTGCTTCTCGTCGACGCCGTGCCTGGCAGCGAGTAGGCCGAGATTCTCGCCCGAGCGCAATGCGGCCAGATCGTCACCGAAACGCCGCTCGAATGCGCTCGTGGTCTGCCGCAATTCGAGCTTGACGTCGGGCGACAGCACATCACCCCGATCAAGTGCGCTCATGAGCTGGTCGCTCGGCCGCGAAACCTCCGTGCTCGCGCGCCGCATCTGGTCATGACGCTGCTGCTGCATCGTCTGCCGGATTCCATGCACGATTTTCAGGTAACTCTCGGCGATCCCCCGAAGGCAAACTTGTGCAGCGATCGCTTGCCGGTGTGCCTCCCGATCCTGTCGGTTGGCAAGAATGGCGTCTTTGCCTGCAAGCGGCCCGAACCGCTCCAGAGCATCTCGCAAGTCCGAAATCACCTGCCGATCGCCAATCTCGCCGTCAAAAGCGGCATTCCGGAGGGCTTCGACCACCGGCCGGTGGTCGGCGAATACCGTCCTTGCCGCGGTTACAAGGCGATTCATCGCCTCGGTGGCGCTTTCGGACGCGGCAACCCGTTCTTGTAGCTCGGCCTTCGGAACTTCCGCGGCGAGCTCCTGGCCGGGCAGCAACACCGCCCGTCCTGCCTGTCTGGCGTCGCCGCGGCTTGGGGCCTCCATGCGCGCGTGGCTCTGCTCGCGCGCATGTTCGCGTTGGCGCGCGTCGGTCAGGATGCGTGTCAGATAACGGGTTTCACCATGGGTTCCGACCACCAGCGCATGACGGACGTATTCCGCATTCGCGCGGATCAGCTCACGGTCCAGCGCGAAGCCATTGGCCGCCGCACACTGGTGCATGAAGGTCATGGTCGTGCGCGTATTGCCCTCCCGGAACGGATGGATTTTCCAGAGGTCGACAATCATGCCCGCAAAGGAGGCCATGTCCTGCGGCCGCGACAGATCCCGGAGACCCGACCAGTCGCGGGCATTGAGTTCCGTGAGGTGGTGCTCGGCCTGGAGGCGCGCCAGATGGAACGGCGCGTATTCGACACTGCCGCCGCCCAGTTTTTCCTCGGCCTTGACCATATCGATACGGCGGATTTCGCCGGCGAACGGAGACACCGGCGCAAAGATGCGCCGGTGTATTTCCACGAGGTGCGAGAGGTCGAACTGGCCCTTCACCGGATAGTCGTGAAGACCCTTCAACGTCTTCAGGGTTTCCCGACGCTCCTTGCTATCGAGTTTGGCCTGATCCCTGATGTTGAAATGATTGATGAGGACTGTGGTGCCCGGGTAAAGATAGGGGTCACTCATCAAGCGGCAGGGGCACGCCTAGCTTCGACATAGGCATCGCCCAGCTGATCGCAGTCCTCACCACTCAACAGGCCGGCCTCTTCGCACAGGACGAGGAACTGTTCGAACAGGTCCGGCTCATCCCGCGACACGGCCATTGCCGAAAGCGCGGCCTTGTGACCGTCGGTCAGCATCACCGCAACGAAGGGCTCAAGCGGCTTCTGGTCGAGGGTCTTGATGACCTGTTTGGCAAGCCGCAACGCATGCGCTCGATCCGCGACAACGGGACTTTCCAATAGCGTTACGGACATGCTTCAGGCTCCTGGAACTTACTCTTTATATAGCTGAAATTCGGCTCGAAAGCCAGTCTGCGCGGTCCTTTCACTGCCAAGGCCGGCCTTCGCTTCGGACCGCGATTTCAAGTTGGAGGCCCCGCCCGGATGGCGGGGCTCTATTTCCGTGGACCTCAGTCCCGGCTCGGTCGGGACCAGATCAACTGCAGGCCTTCCTCGCCGTCGACCTCGATCAAGGTGGCGTAGATCGGAGCGGGGAAGCTCGGATCGTCCAGCTTGACCGAAAGGTAGTCGCGGCCCTCGCTGGAGGTCTTCTGCCAGGCGGCGCCCAGTTCGACATTGGCTGCCGCGAAGATGCGGAAGTGCGGGCCTTTGTCGGAGGGATTGTCGACGCGGACCAACTTGGCCTTGACGTTGAGGTTGAGGGTCTTGATGGCGCCGGAAAAGCCGTTGCCGGTGGAGGTGAAGGTGCCGATGGTAGCCATGAGTCTCATTCCTTTGGTTTCTCGGGCCGCGACCATCGCGACCTCGATGGCGGTCGACAGACCGGAGGCGATCGATCCGCACCCCGAAGGGGCCGGAACTCAGTGGAGGGCGGCCGGGAGAGACTTTCTTGCCTCGCGAGGAATGGCCGCGAAATCCGGGGGCCCCGCGCTACATTGCGCGTGGGGTGGTTCGGCCAGGGGAAGAAAGTCAAGACCGGCGGTTGCGGGATAAGAGCGAGACCGAGCGCAGCGAGATCGGCCTTCGGTCAGACCAGCCACATCGAGGACGCAGATGGACGTGCCCGTCGCAGGAACAACCGGAATGAAGACGGGGGTCGCGTCATCGGCGTCACCACCGTCCGGATCTCCATACGGCGAGAAGCGCTATCCCCTCCCCCCGCCTCGTCTTGACCGGCCCACGACAGGGTTCCCTACCGGCAACGGCCTACCTTTGCATCACGCCGCCTCCGCGACCCTGCCTGCCGGCTGAAGATCGTGCAGGTAGCTGGCTGCGCGTTGCGCATGCGCGGCGGCCGAGAAGATGAATCGCTTCTCATTAGAGAGCACCTCAAGCCAGGACGCGAGGTAGCTGGCGTGATCCGGCCGCGGCTCGAGCTCCGGCACGATGCCGAGGTCGGCGCAGAGGAACACCGACCCCAGTTCGGCGATCAATTCCTCGCGGCTGCGTTCGCTTCGATCCTTGTGATAGCGGCTGAGATCGCGGTTGACCCGGTGGACGGGAGCTGTCCAGTGGATGGTCTCGTGCGCCCTAACGGCAACGAAGGATTCCGCATCGCGGAAGCTCTCGAAGACCGGGAGCTGGATGTGGTCGGATGACGGGGAATAGTATGCCTTGGCGCCGCCATAGATGACCCTGGCGCCGGTCGCGTCGAAGAACGCATCGGCGTGGGCGATGCGCGTGACGGGATCGATCACCGAAGGCGGCGCACCATAATAGTGGTCCGGCAGTCCCTCGATCTGGTCGACGTTGAAGACCGAATAGGCCTTGAGGAACGGGATACCGCGCTCGACCTCATCGCCTTGGCTGTCGGTTTCGGTCCTGGTGAACTGGCTGGCATAGACGACCGTCGAGCCGGTCTCGCCCTTGCGGACATGACCGCCCAACTCAACCGCTTGCTTGAACGTTATCCAGATGGGCGAGGCGAAGCCGCGGGCGACCGCCTCCGACCACAGGAGGATCACATTGATGCCCTGGTAGGGCGTTCCATTGTGGCGCAGCGGCCGCGTGATGCGGCCGGCTGTGTTGGCCGCGCTCCAGGGTCTTACCCATGGGCGAACGCCTTTCTCCAGATCCGCGACGATGCGGTCGGTGATTTTCGCGTAGATGTCGACGCGGGGTTTCTTGTCTTTCGTGTTCATCATCAGAACCTCCATTCGAGGCCGCGCCGATCGCGGCCGTCACGAGGTCCGATTGCGCAGGACCGCAGGTCCGCGAACCCGGGAGGATCAGTCGGAAGACGGAGAGACGTCGCAGCCGGGCCGGAACGGCAGTGGAGGACGGCATCGCCGTTTTGCGGAGCGAGGACCGGAGCAGGACCAATGATCGTGACGGCTGCGATTGCGCCGGCCTCGCCATGGGTCTTCCTGTTTCCCTCCCGCCTCTTGGTCCCGCGGAATCCCAACGGCGTCTGCAGCAAATGGAAAATGGCCGGCACCCATCGGGCCCGGCCTGCGAAGAATCGGAAAGGAAAGGGCGGAGCCGGAGCCCCGCCCGCGGCCGCTATCCGAGAGCGGCCATCTGGAGGTCGGCTGCCTGCCGGCTGACGGTCTGGCCGGGATTTTCGGCCTGCCGCTCGTAGGGCTTCCAGCTCTCGCCGACGATGTGCTCGTAGGCCGCAACCACGCCCTCGGCCGCCATGCGCAGAGCGTGGGCCTGGATACCCATGTCGGCGGCGAATTCGCGCTTGCGCTGGGCGGCGCTGTCGAAACCGACTGGGCCGTCGCGGTCCTCGTCGCGCATCTCGTTGGCGAGCCGGGCGGTCGCGTCCTTGGCCTCGGTGACGGCCTTGGAATAGAACTGGCCTGCCCCGTAGGCGGACCCGACATGGGAGCCGACGATCCGCTGGAGATGGATCTGCATGGCCTTGTCGGAAAGGCCGTCGGAGAGGGTGTCGGCGCTCTCGATCAGGGTGCGCTCGTGAAACTCCCGGATACCGTCGCTGTCGAGGACGGCAAGCCCGAAGCTTTCGGAGATGAGTAGGGCCTGGTTGGCGTCCGGGCAGCACAGGCGCACCATTTCGAGAGTGGTGCCCTTGCGGAGCTGGACGACGCGAGCCTTTGCCTTCGTGGAGCGGGTTGAACTGGACATGAAGCAATCCTTTCTAGCGATGCCCTTCGGGCGATCCGGCCCCGTGCCGGTCTTCCCTGCGGGTGCGGTCGAAAAGAACCGGTGGAAGCTGGACGCTTCAGGGTCCGGGGCCTGCCAGGCGAGCAAGGTTGGCTTGCGGGCAAGCGGGGCGAACAGCCCTGCGCGGAACGCGGGCCGGCCTTGTCGAGATCGGCGGGCTCCGGCCGCATCGCGGCGCAAAGCGGCCTTGAAGGGGCCAGCCGCCGGTTCAGACCGCAGCAAACCCGCCGGGAATACCGGAACGGGGATGGTTCCATGAGATTGGCTCGCGTGAGGAAGTGCGACCGATCAATTCGCATCCGACGGCAGCGCGGTCGGGCAACCGCCGCGCTGCTCTACCAGAATATTGCCCAGCTGCCCGCACACCCCCGCCACACGATTCCGGACAAGGTTGTCCTCCCGATTGCAGGTCAGGGCACGAGGAAGCGCGCATGGAGATGCGCTGGGAAGAAATCACGCCGCGCGGAGGCCCACCATATCCGGCTCCCCATCGACCTCCGGCAAACCGTGGCGGCGACGGAAGGCGGCGATCGCGGCATCCTGGCGGGCGAGCTTGCGTGACAGCCCATCGACCTCACGGTGACGGGAAAAGGTCAGCTCCGACAGCGTGGCCTGGTAGAGCTGCTCGTCGGCATAACTCCATGTCGATCTGGACTTCCGATAGTCGCGTGATCTGGCGCGGAAACTGGTCATAAGGCGTTCCGCGCGCGCCACGATCTGCCGCTCGATCAGACGGAGATGGGCATGCGTCTCCCGGCGAGCAGCCTCCATGGTCGCCAGCATGGCGATATGCTCCGTGATCGTCATGAGGCGGCCTTCCGCAATCGTTCAGGTGTGGACGTGAGGGATCGCCAGACATCGGGATACCAGTGCCGGATTGTCTCCTTGGCGCAACGTTTCTCGAAATCGGTGAAGAGATCGGGAAAGGCCTGTGCAACGGCCGCCCAGCAGCAATCTTCTTCGTAGAACACGTCGGCGCTGCGCAGATGCGGGTGGATCCGGGCATTGCGGTCAGGGTCGAGATGGAACCCGCCGTGGCTCGGGGTCGAATGGCAGACGATGCCCTCGGCATAGTGCGTGGCATGATCGGAGAGCCCCCAGGGGGTTGCTTGCCGAGCTGGGATGCTGCGGCGGGCCAGTTTACGCAATTGCTCCTGATGTCGGGCGTTCTCCTCGACACGGGCGCGGAACGCCGCCTTGCCGTCGAGCTGCCCGCCGTGACCATAGAAGCTGGACTGCTTCCATTCGCTGATGGGCTGAGGCAGCTTCCATGCGTGGCCAAGATAGTGTCCGCCATTGTAGGCAGGGATCATCGCAAAAGCGTTCTCACCAACCAGTGCCGCGAAGAGGCCATCGCTCGTTCGCCCGTAATACACCTCCGGGATTCCGGGGGTGTTGTCGGTCGTTGCCTCGGTTTGAGCAGTGGTGTTCATGCCGTCCTCCCCTCGACGGCGTCGGCTGCCACGGTGTCGGCCGATACGTCTTCGAGCACTGCGTTCGGGTACCTGTGAGATTGCAGCCAGGTCTCCGCGTCCTGCCGGCTGGCGGCGAGATAGACGAGTTCGGCGCCCTCGCCGGCGCGATCGAAGACCTGGACCGAGCCAGGCGCGGGTCGGGAGATCACCACGAACTTCAGGCCGCAATCGACCGAAAAGCTCTTGTGGACGCGAAGGACGATGACACCGCCGCTCCCATAGTCGCCTTCATGCAGCATGAAATGCGCGGGCGACGAATACTGCCCGGTCTGCTGGGCTGGTGTTTTGCGGATCAGGCGGCCGCCGCTATTGGCGCTCTCCCATGCCGAGAGCTTCTTGCGATGACGCTCCGGCGGGCGCGGTGTGCCGTCGGAGTAGCGGATGATGGAACCGAGCGGCACGAGATCGTAGATCAATTGAGCGGACATGGTCGTCTCCAGTGCTGTTGATGAAAACGGAACCGCCGGCGCGATTGCCGGCGGCGGGATGGGTCGGGGGGAAGTGGATTGGCGGCCTATTCGGCGGCGACGCGCCACGCTTCGGTTTCTTCGACGGTGTGGCCGTCGTCGACCGGATGATCGTGTGCCGAGCCCTCGGTCTGGTCACCGTCGAGCTCATCGACTTCCGGCGCGGTGTCGTCAGCCTCGTCCGGCGCGGCGTACCGGGCCGTCCAGCTCGTCAGCTCGGCGATGTCGGGCGCGAACAGGGCTGAGGGATGGACGAAGTGGCCTTCCTTGAAGTGCTCGGCGAGGGCTGCGCGCGTATCCTTGACGCGGGCACGCGGCAGGACTGGCGTGTCCTTGCAGGACGCCTCCAGCGCCGGCCTCGACAGGCACGACATGAACTCGTCCGTACCCATGTTCGGCAGAAAGCCGTCGGCGCCGATGGTGTCGCCGGCGACGCGCGCGACCAAACCGCTGTTGGTGCGGTTCTCGCGGCACGAGAACACCTCGATCAGGACCATGCGTGCGACCTGGATGAGCGTCTCGCGATCGTAATCGAGCCTGCCGTCTTCCCCGAAAAGAAGGGCTGCATGACGCTCCAGCCGAGCATGACCGTAGACCGTGTCCGAGGAACCCGAATCGACGGAGACGTTCCTGCCCGCGAAGGCGAGAACGAGAAGCGCCATCAGCGTGTCGTCCTCTATTGGGGAGCGGGCAAGAGCGTCATGAAGCGCGTCGGTGCGGAAGTCCCCGATCATCTCGATTCCTTTGCGCGTTACGTCCGGGCGGGACTTGGCAACGACCGGTTCCGTGTCCGTGCCGGCAGCGTCGGCCGCACCACCCTTACCCTTCGGCTTCTTCGCCTCGGGCATGCGATAGGCAACCACCTGCACCTTGCCCTCACGGTCGAGATACATGGCGGTGTGGTCCGACTTGCCGGGCTTCCCGTAAACCCGCTCGGCCTTGGGCGGCAGTTTGGCCTCGCCCCACTGGCCGACCTCGACGATTGTTCCCCGCTTGGGAAGGTTGTTCGACATCCATTCCTGCTGCGCGCCGAGATAGGCGTCGACATTGGTCGTGTAGCGGCTGTCCTCATCGGCGGGGGCGAACAGATCCTCAACCCAGGCGATGCCGTAGGCCTGTGCGAGATCATCGCCGAAACTGGCATGTTTGGCGAACATGCGGGTCCTTGTCAGGCCCTGCGCGACGCTCCACCACGAGACCTGCGGATCGGCCTTGCTCGGCTTGTGCTTCTTCCAGACCTCCTTCTGGTCCTCGAGCGCGGCCGAGGCGATGGTGCGCAGTTGCCGCTCATCGGGCATGTCGCCCTTGGCCATGTGATCGAGCATGGCCGGAAGCACGTTCGCCAGAAGCCGCAGCTTCTTGATCTGGCGGACCGGCAGCGCCAGCGCGACGGCAATCGCCTCCTCGGTCCAGTTCAGCGCAACGAGGCGCTCGATAGCCCGCCACTGGTCGACGGGATTGAGCTGCTCATGGGCCAGCGTCTCGGCCAGCGAACGCATGGCGCCGCCGTCCTCGGCACGCTCGATCACCAGCACGGCGATCTCATCGAGTCCGGCCGCGATCGCCTGCTTCACGCGGCGATGCCCCGCGTCGATGACAAAACCGTTGCCGCCTTCAGCCTCCGGGGCGACGACAGGCGGCTGCACGATGCCGACGGCCTTGATCGTGGCGAGCAGCAGGGCGTCCGCCTGCGGGCTCGATTTCGAACGCCGTGCTCTGTCCGGATTCTCCTTGAGCGCGCGCGGATCGACAAA
The DNA here is from genome assembly GCA_964490065.1 of uncultured Mesorhizobium sp. Taxonomy (GTDB): domain Bacteria; phylum Pseudomonadota; class Alphaproteobacteria; order Rhizobiales; family Rhizobiaceae; genus Mesorhizobium. The sequence continues at coordinate 48,607 of CAZBBT010000012.1, forward strand.
CTTGAGTTCCATTGGGATGCTCCGTTTCGGGTTGCGGATACCGCCGATCGCGGGTCCTTCTCCGTCTTCTTTTCCGAAGACATCTCCCCGCCCGCGGAGCGGACGGGCCGGTGCAACTGCCTGTCGAGCATCCCTGCCCGACAGGCCAAGCGGGGCTCTCAGCCCTGCGAAGGACGACGCGGCCGGGATCGCGAGCCAGGAAGTTGAGCGCCAGCGTCACCGGTTCGGCCGATCCGCGAGAAGGGCTTCTTTCCCTCCCGATTTCACCATTTTTTCCGATCTGCGCAAAGTTGCGGCTGAATGCGGATCGTCTCGCAAGAGCCGAGAACGCACTTCCTGTTGCCCTCCCAAATTAGCGGCGGCGACCGGATGATCCCGGGCTTGCCTTTTAGAGATTACAACATTATTGTTGTAAGCATGATTCCTTCCCTCGTCCCATTGCCCGGCTCTCCGTGGACCGTTCTGCCCCCTGGGGCGCACGCGGCGAGTTTGAAAGATGTGGCGGCTGCTTTCGCAACGAATGCTTGGCGGCGTGAGCTTTTCGACGGCCTCGTTCTCGCCTCTGGCAAACTGCGATTGGCTGGATGTCCGGCGATCTATCTCGACGGCAGCTATGTGACCGGCAAGCCGAGGCCCGGCGACTTCGATGCATGCTGGGATCCTACTGGGGTCGATCCGGCCAAGCTTGATCCCGTGTTCCTGGAATTTGCGAACGGTCGGGCAGCGCAGAAAGCGGCATTCAAGGGCGAGTTCTTTCCGTCCTCGATGATGTGCATGGACGTCGGGCAGGCATTCGTCGATTTTTTCCAACTGGATCGTTTCACAGGAAATCAGAAAGGGATCATCTCCATTCCGCTTTCGGCCGATCCGCTTCTCTCCGGGAAGGTGCAGCCATGATTTACAGCGACAAACAGTATGGCGTATCGAGTGCGCAGCTAGCGAAGTTGCGAGACGCGCTTGCTGCTGCGGACGCGCGCGCATCGGATCAGGCATGGCTCAAGCAGGCGGAGATCGATGGGCTCAAAAGCCAGATCGCCGATATCGAAGCCGAGCTTGCCGAATACGACCTGCTCAAATCTGGCCAGGTCTCATTCTCGAAAACCTATGCGCTAGAAGAGTTGCCGCGCGTGCTGGTGCACGCGCGAATTGCCTCCGGCATGAGTCAGACAGATCTCGCCGAAAAGCTCGGCATGAAGCCGCAACAGGTGCAGCGCTATGAGGCGACCGACTACATGGGCGCAAGCCTTGGTCGGCTGATTGAGATTTCGAAGGCGCTCGGTGTGAAGGCGTCAGGAAGTTTCGAGGGACCGAAGCAGGCCGGCGGATCGGTGTTCGCGTGGGGCGATGCCGACGATATCGTCTGGGGTCAGCTTCCTTACAAGGAGATGATCAAACGCAAATGGTTTGATCTACCGCGCGGGGCCAACCCGATTGAGTGCGTGAAGGAATATTTCTTGCACGCGGCCGGACCCCAATTTGCGACGGCGTTTCACCGCAAGAAGATGCGCAGCGGGAACGTGCCGAACGAATACGCCCTACTCGCGTGGCAGGCGCGCATTCTGGAGCGGGCGCGTAGTAGGATTGAAGCAGAAGAGATCGGAACCTTCGAACTCGATGACCGGTGGCTGCCGGAGTTGGTGCGTCTCACGAAACGGCAGGACGGGCCGAAGCGTGCCCGTGATCTGTTGGCCGAGAAAGGCATCGTGCTTATCGTCGAACGGCACCACTCGGGATCGTATCTCGACGGCGCAGCCATGCTTGCCGACGGCGATACGCCGGGTGTGGGCCTTACCTTG
>CAZBBT010000013.1:0-49805 GCA_964490065.1 uncultured Mesorhizobium sp.
CGCGACGAAGGCGAGCGCCAGGATCAGCTTGGGGAAGGCGAGGAAGATGTCGGTGATACGCATCAGGATCGCGTCGGTCCAGCCGCCGGCATAGCCGGCGACGGCGCCCACCAGGAGCCCGATGGGTGCCGCGATGATGGCGACCAGCACCACGACATAGAGGGTGATGCGCGAGCCGTAGACGATGCGCGAATAGATGTCGCGGCCGAGATCGTCGGTGCCGAACCAGTATTCGGCGTTGGGTGCGAGCAGCCGAGCGTTCCTCAGGTCGCCGATGACGGGCGAATGCGTTGCCAGCACGTCGGCCAGCGCCGCCACGACGAGGAGGGCGAGGATGATGAACAGGCCGGCCATGGCCAGCCAGTTGGAGGAGAAGCGCCGCCAGGTGACATAGGTGCGGCCCAGCCGCGCCTGCATGCGCGACGCCGGCCGCTCGGACAGCAGCCATTCGCGCCAGGTCAGGACGGAATCGCTCGCGGCGCTCATGCGTCCTTCGTCCTCGGGTCGAGCAGCTTGTAGAGCAGGTCGGAGAAGAGGTTGATGCCGATGAATACCGAGCCGATGATGATGGTGCCGCCGAGAACCGCATTCATGTCGGCGTTCTGTAGCGAATTGGTGATGTAGAGGCCGATGCCCGGCCAGGAGAAGACGGTCTCGGTCAGCACCGAGCCTTCCAGCAGCCCGGCATAGGAGAGTGCGATCACGGTGACCATCGGTACGGCCGCGTTGCGCAGCGCATGCGCCCAGATGATGCGCCGTTCCGACAGCCCCTTGGCGCGCGCGGCAACGATGTACTCCTGGGTCAGTTCGTTGAGCATGAACGACCGCGTCATCCGGCTGATATAGGCAAGCGAGAAATAGCCGAGCAGCGAGGCCGGCAGGATGATGTGGCGGAAGACGTCCCAGAAGACGTCCCACTGTCCCTGCATCGCGGAATCGATGAGATAGAACCCGGTGACCGGCGTGAAGGAATACTCGTAGACGATGGCGATGCGGCCGGGGAAGGCGACCCACTGCAGCTTCGCATAGAACAGCACCAGCGCCAGCAGCCCCAGCCAGAAGATCGGCACCGAATAGCCGATGAGGCCAACGATGCGCACCAACTGGTCGGCGATGCTGCCGCGCTTCACCGCCGCGAGCACGCCGAGCGGCACGCCCAGTACGGTGCCGATCAGCGTGCCGACCGTCGCCAGCTCGATCGTTGCCGGGAAGACGCGCCGGATGTCGGTCATCACCGGGTTGGTGGTCAGCACCGAGGTGCCGAACTCGCCGTGCAGCGCCGCCTGGATGTAGATCCAGAACTGCTGGATCAGCGGCAGGTCGAGCCCCATCTCTCGGCGTGTCCGCTCGACGACGCTCTCCGGCGCACGGTCGCCCAGCACCGCCAGCACCGGATCGATCGGTATGACCCGGCCGATGAAGAAGGTGACGGCGAGCAGGCCGAGATAGGTTGTCGCCGCGATGAGGAGGAAGCGGCCGACGCCGCTTGCAATGGCGAAAGCGCGCCGGCTGCCGCCGCGCGCTCGCGCCTGCTGTTCAGCTACGCTCAAAGGATACGGCCTTTCCGGCTATTCCTTCGAGACCTGGCTGACGAAGTTGGTGTCGAAGCTCGGGCCGAGCTTGAAGCCCTTGAGCTTGGCGCTGAGCCCCGCGACCTCGAGCTGCTGGTGGATGATGACGAAGGGGCTGGTCTCCAGCACCTTCTTCTGCAGATCCTTATACATCTCGGCGCGCTTGGCGGAGTCCTTCTCCACCAGCGCCGCCTCGGTCTGCTTGGTCAGGTCCGGAATGTCCCAGGCATTGCGCCAGGCCAGTGTCTTGGTCTTGCCGTCGTCCGAATTGTCGGGATTCGAGGCGAAGGTCTGGGCATTCGAGTTCGGATCGAAATAATCCTGACCCCACTGGCCGATATAGATGTCGTGGTTGCGGGCGCGGTACTTGGTCAGCGTCTGCTTGCCGTCGCCGGGAATGATCTCGATCTTGACACCGGCCTGGGCCGCGGTCTGCTGGATCGACTCGGCCATGCCCGTGGTCGGCTGGCCGACGCGCACGTCCATCGTCACGTTGAAGCCGTCCTTCAGCCCGGCCTTTTCGAGCAGTTCCTTGGCCTTGGCGACGTCCAGCTTGTACGGGTTCTCGTCGAGATAGCCGAGATCGCCCTCGGGCAGGAAGGTCTGGTGGATCTCGCCGATGCCCTTGATGATGGTGGCGCCCAGCGCATCGTAGTCGACCAGATACTTGAAGGCCTGGCGCACTTCCGGCTTGGCAAGCGTCGGGTTCTTCTGATTGAGGCTGATGTACCAGACCGTGCCCTTGGGCGCGCTGACGGTGGCGAGATCGTCATTCTTGGCGATCGCGTCGAGATCGTTCGGCTCCAGGTTGCGCGCCACATCGATGTCGCCGGCTTCCAGCGCAAGGCGCTGTGCCGAGCTTTCCTTCATGTGCCGGTAGATGACGCGGGCGAGCTTGGCCTTGTCGCCCCAGTAATTGTCGTTGCGCTCCATCACGACCGCCTCGTTGGCGCGCCATTCGCGCAGCTTGAAGGGACCGGAGCCGGCATAGCCGGTCTTGAGCCAGCCATTGCCGAAATCATTGTCCCATTTGTAGTCAGCGCTCGGCGTTACCGCCACGGCGTGTTCCTTGACCAGCTTGGAATCGACCACCGAGCCGACGGTGGCCGACAGGCAGTTCAGCACGAAGCTCGGCGCATAGGGCTTGTCGACGGTGAACTGGAAGGTGCTGTCGTCGACGGCCTTGGCCTTTTCGGCGACGTTGTCGCCGTTGATGCCGAACTGGCCGATGATGAAGGCCGGGCTCTTGTCGAGCTTGATGACGCGCTCGAAGGAATAGGCGACGTCGGCGGCGGTGATCGGATTGCCCGAGGCGAATTTCAGGCCGGGCTTCAGCTTGAAGGTGTAGACCATGCCGTCGTCGGATACGGTCCAGCTCTCGGCGATGTCACCGACCACCTTGGAGGTATCGTTGAGGTCGATGCGAACCAGGAGATTGTAGGTATTGCCGGTGACCTCGGCGGCCGAAAACTCGAATGCCTCGCCCGGGTCCATCGAGATGATGTCGTCGATGGCGAAGCCCTCGACCAGCGTGTCCGCCGGCGTATCGGCGAAGGCCGGCGCCGCCACCAGCATGGCCGACAGGGCCGTGCCGACCAGCCACAGGCGTGAACTGCGAGCGATATTTTCCATCTTCATTTTTGCGTTCCCTGTTCTTGTATCCTGAGTTCCCGCCTCAGGGTTCGTGTCTCGCCGGCGCGCCCGGCGGGAATTCGTTTTCCGGCCGCGCCCCATGTCGATAGCGCCGCGGAGCGGCAACCATATCCGGCACGTTGTCGGACGGCAACGGCGCTTGTGCGACGATTTTTTCGCTCGCCGCCCGTCATGTGTCCCTGCCATTCGCACGACGATGCGCCATCCGCCCATACGTTGACAACATCCGGCCAAGTTGGCGAGATTGCCGCGGCTGGCCGCCTCGATAAAACGGGTTCGGTCAGCCGGGATGGAGCGGCGGGGATGGAAGCACGCGTGACATCGAGCCAGGACCGCATCCGAAGCCTGCCATGCTGGAACGGCAGCGTCGAGATCGAGCCGTTGACGGGCGGTCTCAGCAACGAGAACTTCCTCGTGACCGACGCCAAGGGACGTCACGTCGTGCGAATCGGCCGCGACTATGCCTTCCACCACGTCTTTCGCGAGCGCGAGTTGATGACCGCGCGCGCGGCCGCCGCGGCAGGCTTCGGGCCGGAGGTCGAATACGCCGAGCAGGGCATCATGGTGGGGCGCTATCTCCCCGCCAGAACCTTCACGGCCGAGGATATCCGCGCCAATGTCGAGCGCGTGGCATCGCTCATCCGTGCCTTTCATCGCGAAATGCCGAATCATGTGTCCGGCGCCGGTTTCATGTTCTGGGTGTTCCACGTCATCCGCGATTATGCCCGCACGCTGGAAGCCGGCGGCAGCCGCATGACCGGCGAACTGCCGCGCTATCTGGCGCTGGCCGACGAACTGGAAAGGGCGCAGGCGCTGCTGCCGATCGTCTTCGGCCACAACGATCTTTTGCCGGCGAACTTCCTCGACGACGGAGAAAAACTCTGGCTGATCGACTTCGAATATGCCGGCTTCAACACCTCGATGTTCGATCTCGCCGGCGTTGCCGCCAACGCCGGCATGTCGGAGGAAGAGTGCGAGCGCCTGCTCGCCGCCTATCTCGGACGCGATCCGGACGACAGGATTCGCCGCTCTCACGCCGCCATGCAGTGCGCTTCGCTGTTGCGTGAGGCGATGTGGAGCATGGTATCCGAACTCAATCTCGATGCGCCCGGCGCCGACTACGTCGCCTACACGGCCGAGAATCTGGCGAAGCTCGACATGGCGCTGGAACGCTACCGCACCAGATACGGGACATGGAAATAAGATGACCCTGCCAAGCCATGCCGCGGTCGTCGTTATCGGCGGCGGCATCATCGGCTGCTCGACAGCTTATCACCTGGCGCGCGACCACAAGGCCGACGTGGTGCTGCTGGAACAGGAGCAACTCACCTCCGGTTCGACCTGGCACGCCGCCGGGCTGGTTGGCCAGTTGCGCTCCTCGGCCTCGATCACCCGTGTGCTGAAATATTCGGTCGAGCTCTACAAAGGGCTGGAGGCCGAGACCGGGCTTGCCACCGGCTGGAAGATGACTGGCTGCCTCCGCCTCGCCACGACGCAGGACCGCTGGACCGAATTCAAGCGTCTGGCGACGACGGCGAAGAGCTTCGGCATGGAGATGCAACTGATCTCCCAGCAGGAGGTCAAGTGCATGTGGCCGCTGATGGAGACGGGCGATCTGATCGGGGCAAGCTGGTTGCCGACGGACGGGCAGGCGAGCCCTTCAGACATAACCCAGTCGCTCGCCAGGGGCGCGCGCATGCACGGCGCAAAGCTGTTCGAGACCGTGCGCGTCACCGGTTTCGAGATGAAGGACGGGCGCATCCTGAAGGTGAAGACCGACCAGGGCGACATCGCTTGCGAGACGGTGGTGAACTGCGCCGGGCAATGGGCGAGACAGGTGGGTGCGCTGGCCGGCGTCAACGTGCCGCTGCAGCCGGTGAAGCACCAGTATATCGTCACCGAGACAATCGACGGGCTGGCCGCCGACGCGCCGACCATCCGCGATCCCGACCGGCGCACCTATTTCAAGGAAGAGGTCGGGGGCCTGGTCATGGGCGGCTACGAGCCCGACCCGCAGGCATGGAACACCGGCCTTCCGGGCGGCGACGTGCCGGACGACTGGCAGTTTCGGCTGTTCGATGACGATTTCGATCATTTCGAGCAGCACATGACGCAGGCCATCGCGCGCGTGCCGGCGCTCGAAACAGCCGGCGTCAAGCAGATGATCAACGGCTCCGAAAGCTTCACGCCGGACGGCAACTTCATCCTGGGCCGCGCGCCGGAATGCGCCAACATGTTCGTCGGCGCCGGCTTCAACGCCTTCGGCATCGCGTCCGGCGGCGGCGCCGGCTGGGTATTGGCCGAGTGGGCGGTGCGCGGCGAGGCGCCACTCGACCTGTGGACCGTCGACATCCGCCGTTTCTCCGGCCTGCATCGCGACCGCGGCTGGGTGCGGGAGCGCACGCTGGAGGCTTACGGCAAGCACTACATCGTGGCTTTCCCGCACGAGGAGTATTTGTCCGGCCGACCGCGCATCGTCTCGCCGCTCTACGACAGGCTGAAGAAGCACCGCGCGGTGTTTGGCTCGAAACTCGGCTGGGAACGACCGAACTGGTTCGCGCCCGAGGGCATGGAGGCGAAGGACGTCTATTCCATGGGCCGGCAGAACTGGTTTGAGGCGGTCGGCGACGAGCACCGGCACGTGCGCGAGGCGGTCGGAATCTTCGACCAGTCGTCCTTCGCCAAGTTCGAGCTGACCGGACGGGATGCGCAAAAGGCGCTGGATCGCATCTGCGCCAACGACGTTTCGAAGCCGGCCGGTCGGCTGACCTACACCCAACTCCTGAACAGCAAGGGCGGGATCGAGGCCGACCTGACGGTGGCGCGGCTGACGGAGGACCGCTTCTATATCGTCACCGGCACCGGCTTCCGCACGCATGATTTCTCCTGGATCAAGGATCATATCGGTGCCGGAACGAATGCCACGCTGATCGATGTGACCGAAGACTTCGGTACTTTGTCACTGATGGGGCCGCGCGCTCGGGACGTTTTGGGCGCGGTCACCGACGCGGACGTGGCAAACGCGGCCTTTCCGTTCGGCCATGTCCGCGAGATCGCAATCGCCGGGCACACCGTGCGGGCGCTGCGCGTGACCTATGTCGGCGAACTCGGCTGGGAGTTGCACATGCCGATCGCCGCCACCGGCGCGGTGTTCGACGCATTGATAGCTGCGGGTGAGAAGCATGGTATCCGCCCTGTCGGCTACCGGGCGCTGGAATCGCTCAGGCTCGAAAAAGGCTATCGCGCCTGGGGCTCGGATATCACGCCCAATGACAATCCCTTCGAAGCCGGTCTCGGCTGGGCAGTGAAGCTGAAGAAGAACATGGATTTCATCGGTCGGCAGGCGCTGGAGAAAATCGCCGACATGCCGCTGGCCAAACGCCTTGTCGGCTTCACGGTCGACGATCCCGATGTGGTACTGCTCGGCCGCGAGACGATTTTGCGCGACGGCCAGCCGGTCGGCTATCTGACCAGTGGCGGACACGGCTATACGGTCGGCAAGGAAATCGGCTACGGCTATGTCCGCAATCCGGACGGCGTGTCCGACGATTTTCTAGGCAACGGCAGCTACGAACTGGTCGTGGCGATGGAACGCGTGCCTGTCCGCCTCCATCTCGAACCGCTCTACGACCCGAAGGCGGTGCGGGTCAGGGCATAAACCGGCCGCGCCGCGCAGGTCGCGGCGGATCTGGGTGGAAAACGGCCATGGCGCGGCTGAGCGCGGGAATCCTCTTCTACCGGCGGCGAAGCGACGGCATCGAGGTCCTGCTCGTCCATCCCGGCGGACCGTTCTGGGCGCTTCGCGACGACGGTGCCTGGTCGATCCCCAAGGGCGAGTTTATCGAAGGCGAGGAGGACGCCGAGCTTGCGGCCCGGCGCGAGTTCACGGAAGAGACCGGATGGCGGTTCGACGGGTCGCTGCAACCGCTCGGGCAAATCCGCCAAGCCGGCGGCAAGACGGTCGTCGCCTTCACCGCCGAAGCCGACTTCGACAACGGAACGCTCGCCTCCAACCTTTTCGAGATGGAATGGCCGCCGCGCAACGGGCGGATGCAGAGCTTCCCGGAGGTTGACCGCGCCGGCTGGTTTTCGCCTGGCGAGGCCTGGATAAAAATCCTTGCCGGCCAGCGTCCCCTCCTCGCCGCTGTCGCGGCGCTGGCCGGGATCAGTCCACCTCGACCGCGATGACTGAGGCGCAATCGCCGGCCTTGACCAGTCCGGGGAAATGCCGCGCCGCCAGCAGCCCGCCCATCTTCGCACGCAGTTCCTGCGGCGCCGTGCCGGTGCGGCCGACGCCGTGGATGCGGGCGATGACCTCGCCCTTTTTCACCTTCTCGCCGAGATCGACCATGGTCTCGATCATGCCGTCCTCCTCGGCGAAGCAGAAACAGTCACCGGACGGCATGTCGAGCCAGCGGGTTCGAGTCTTCTCGACCGCGCCATTCACGATGCCGGCATGGCGCAGCACGTTGACGATACCGCGCCGGGCGATACGGACGGTCTCCGCCCGCGAGGTGCCGCCACCGCCCAATTCCGTGGTGACGAAGACCTTGCCCATCTCTTCCGCCGCCGTGTCGTACATGCCGACGGCGTCGATCTCCAGCATCTTCACAGAATACGGCGCCGAGAACGCCTCGACCGCGGCGAAGGTTTTTTTCTCCTGTGCCTTGTCGGGCAGGATGTGGGCGGCGCAGAACGGCACGAAATCAAGCGTCCGGCCGCCGGAGTGGAAATCGAAGACAAGGTCCGCGCGCGGCAGCAGTTCGCGCTGGAAATAGTCCGCGATCTTCTCCGTTACCGTGCCGTCCGACCTGCCCGGAAAGGCACGGTTCATGTTGCCCCTGTCGATCGGCGAGGTCCGCGTGCCGGCCCGGAAGGCCGGATAGTTCATCGCCGGGACGATGATGACCGATCCCGTGACGTCCTTCGGACTGAGCGTGCGGGCGAGTTCGTAAAGCGCCAGCGGGCCCTCGTATTCGTCGCCATGGTTGCCGCCGGTCAGCAGCGCCGCCGGCCCCTTGCCGTTCCTGACGACGCAGATCGGGATCATCACCGATCCCCAGGCGGAATCGTCGCGGCTGTAGGGCAGGCGCAGGAAGCCGTGCTGGACGCCGTCGCGGTCGAAATCGACGGTGGGGGAAATCGGAGAGGGTCTCATCCCCTTAATCCTTCACCACCAGTTTCCTCGGCACATTGGCCAGGCACTCCACGCCGGTTTCGGTAATCAGGATGGATTCGGTGATCTCCAGCCCCATCGTTTCCAGCCAGAGACCGGTCATGAAATGGTAGGTCATGCCGGGCCGAAGTTCCGTGCGGTCGCCGGGGCGCAGGCTGGAAGTGCGCTCACCCCAGTCCGGCGGATAGGAAAGCCCGATCGGGTAGCCGGTGCGGTTGTCCTTGACGATGCCGTACTTCTTCAGCACCGCGAAGAAGGCATTGGCAATGTCCTCGCAGGTGTTGCCAGGCTTGGCTGCCGCCAGCCCCGCTTCCATGCCTTCCAGCGTCGCCTTCTCGGCATCCAGGAAAGCCTGTGTCGGCTTGCCGAGGAAGATCGTGCGCGACAGCGGGCAGTGATAGCGGTTGTAGCAGCCGGCGATCTCGAAGAACGTGCCTTCGTTCGCCTTGAGCGGCTTGTCGTCCCAGGTGAGATGCGGCGCCGAGGCGTCCTCGCCCGACGGCAGCAACGGCACGATCGCGGGATAGTCACCGCCTATGCCTTTCACGCCGCGCGTCCCGGCATCGTAGATCTCGGCGACGAGGTCGTTCTTGCGCATGCCGACCTCTATCTTGTCGGCAATGCGCGCGTGCATCGCCTCGACGATGCGCGCGGCGTTGCGCATATAGCCGATCTCGGTGGGGCTTTTCACCGCGCGCTGCCAGTTGACCAGAGCGGTGGCGTCGACGAAGCGCGCATTGGGCAGGTGCTTCTGCAGCGAGGCGAAGGCGGCGGCCGAGAAATAGTAGTTGTCCATTTCGACGCCGATTCTCTTTGACCCCCACCCGCGCGCGGTCAGCACTTCGGAGAGATAGTCCATCGGATGGCGCTCGGTCGACTGCACATAGTGGTCGGCATAGGGAACGATGTTGCCTTCGCCGATATGGGCGGTGCGCCTGGCGCCGTTGGCGTCCTGGCCGCGGCCGTACCAGATCGGCTCGCCGTCCGGCGGCACGATGACGGCCTGATGCACGTAGAACGACCAGCCGTCATAGCCGGTCAGCCAGGCCATGTTGGATGGATCCGAGCAGATCAGCAGGTCGATGCCCTTGGCGTCCATCGCCTTCCGGGTCTTGGCGAGGCGCTCCGCATATTCCTCGCGGGAAAATTTCAGGTTGGGCTGCATGATTGAAGTCTTTTCCTCGTTGTCCGGGCTCCACGCCCGCTGTCAGCTTTCGAAAACGGTTCCCGCGCTGGCGGCAGCGGCGCGATCCCGCGCCAGCGTTGCGATGGCGGTGTCCTGCACGCCGGTGCCGGTAAGATCGGCTACAGTGATGTCGGAGGCACCGCGCCGGCCATGTTTCTTGCCGGCTATGATCTGGCCGAGTTCCGTGACCGCCGCATCGGCGGTGATCAATCCCGCGTCGACGGCGTGATGCAGTTCGCCGAGCCGCCGTGTCTGCGTCGCGCTGTCGGCGACGTAGAGGTCGGCCAGTTTCAGGATCGCCGGTGCGATCTCGTTCTTGTGCTCCGCGTCGGAGCCCATGGCGGTGATGTGCTGGCCGGCGGAGACGAAGCCGGCATGGATGATCGGCTCGGTCGCCGGCGTCGTGGTCACGATCACGTCCGCGCCGGCGGCGGCCTTGGCGGCATCGCTCTCTGCGCGCACCAATATGCCCAGTTCTTCGCGCAGTTCCCCCGCGGTCTTTTCTCCCTTGATACCGTCGCGCGCCCAGATGCGGGCTTCCTGGATGGGGCGAACCAGCTTTAGCGCCTCGAGCTGCAGGCGAGCCTGCATACCGGCGCCATAGATCGCCGCGACCGCCGCATTCTCGCGCGCCAGATGTTTCGCCGCCACGGCGCCGGCGGCTGCGGTGCGCACGTCGGTCAGGTAGCCGTTGTCGAGCAGCACCGCCTCGACCAGCCCGGTTTTGGCGGAGAGCAGCACCATCATGCCGTTGGTGGAGGGCAGGCCGAGCTTCGGATTGTCGAAGAAGCCGGGGCTTATCTTGATCGCGAAGCCGTCCAGCCCCGGTACATAGGCGGTCTTCACATCGACCTCGCCGTGATGTTCGGGAATGTCGAGGCGAAGGATCGGCGGCATGGCGACCGGCAGCGTGGCAAGCGCGCGAAAAACGTTCTCGACGCAGGCGACGGCGTCGAGGTCGAGTTTTACCACCCCGCGCAGGTCCGCCTCGGTGAGGATGGTCATGCGGGGCATGGCTGCACCTCTCGCTTCGCGTAACGTTCGCTGCCAAGGAGGGAGACGGGCAGCTTTGACCTCGCCCTCGCTTCACGATTTGCACGGGCACCCCCCTCTGGCCTACTGGCCATCTCCCCCTCAAGGAGGGAGATCAGCCGTCGCGCCGGCTTCGGCCAATCTCCGAGGGAGTGGCGGCATTGCCGGAGCTGCCAATCTCCCCCCTTGAGGGGGAGATGGCCGGCAGGCCAGAGGGGGGTGAGCGCAACCGAAAAAGTGGTCATGCCGCATCCTCCCGCCTCTCGCGCCATGCGCCGCAGACGATGTCCCGGTGCAAGCCCATGTCGATGTTCCTGCCCGACAACACCGCTACCGTCGGTCCGGTCGGCCGGACCTTGCCGGCAAGGAGCGCGGCGATGCCGACCGCTCCGGCGCCCTCGACGATTTCGCGTTCTTCCTCGTAGGCATGGCGGATGCCGGCGGCGATCTCGCCCTCAGTCAAAAGCACCAGATCGTCCAGCAGGTCGCGGCACATGGCGAAGGTCAGCCGGTTGTCGAGGCCGATGCCGCCGCCGAGCGAATCCGCCAGCGTCGCCTCCTCTTCGACCTCGACCGGGCGGCCGGCGGCGAGGCTGGCCTTCATCGCCGCGCCGCGTGCCATGGAGACGCCGACGATTCGCGCCTTCGGGCGCAAGGTCTTCATCGCCAGGGCGACACCTGCCGCCAACCCGCCGCCGGAGACCTGGATCAGCACGGTTTCGACGTCCGGCGTCTGCTCGACGATCTCCAGGCCGAGCGTCCCCTGGCCCGCAACGACCGCTGGGTGCTCGAAGGGGGGCACCATGGCAAAGCCGTCCTCGGCCATCAGCCGCTCGGCCTCGACTTGCGCCTCGTCCTGGCTCGCCCCGACGATGCGTGCCTCGGCGCCGAGGCGGCGGATTTCGGTCAGCTTGTTTTCCGGCACCAGCCTGGACATGCAGATGACGGCTGGAATGCCGCGCCGTTTCGCGGCCAGCGAGAGTGCCCGGCCGTGATTGCCGGTCGACGCCGCCGTGACACCGCGCGTGTCCTTCGGCAGCAGCGCGACGGCGTTCGACGCGCCGCGCAGCTTGAAGCTTCCGGTTGTCTGCCGATGTTCCAGCTTGAGCCGGATCGGAGCGCCGAATCTTTCGCTTAGCCACGGCGAGTCGACGGTGGGTGTCGTCACGATGCCCGCGGCGATGCGCGCCCGCGCGGCCTCGATGTCGGCAAGGGTGACGGATGGACTGCCCATGGCGTCACGAAGGGCCGAGCGGCAGCGTCGTCAGCCGGCCCCATTGCGGACGCGCCGTCTCGTCGCCGCAGATCCTGAGGCAATTCCAGGCGCTGGCCTGGTTGGAGGTGACGGCCGGTCGGCCGATCGTCTTCTCGATGTCGGCAGCGACCAGCGCAGAGCGCAGCGCCGTGCAGGAGATGAACAACGCTTCCGCGTCCGGATGTGTGGCCTTGCGGGCGAGATCGACCAGCGCGGAAGGTTGGATACGCGCCATTTCCCGGTCGTCCTCGAACCCGAGACAGGTGAAGCTCGCTATGTCGAAGCCATGACCGGCGAAGTAGTCGGCCATCGGCCGGCTGGTCTCGACCGTGTAGGGTGTCAGCACGGAGATGCGGTTGGCGCCCAGCGCACGCAAGCCACGCATCGCGGCCATCGGTGGCGTGACGACGGGGACGCCCGGCTTGGCGGCCTGGATCGCGGCATCGATTTCGGCGTCGCCAATGACCACCGAGGCCGAGGTGCAGGAATAGCAGACGGCGTCGAGCTTTTCGTCAGGCAGGATCAGTGCCGCGCCCGCCGTCAGCGAAGGCTGCATCTTCCTGAGGTTCTCCGGCGTCGTCGGGTTGGCATAGGGAATGCGGGCGACATAGACGCCGACCCGTTCGCTCGCCACCATGCGGGCGAAGTCGACCTCGCTGGTGTGGTCGGTGGCGAGGATGATCAGGCCGACTCGCTTTTTCCGCGGGCGCGGGTCGAGCGGCGGGCGCTCGGCGTGGCTGCGTATTTCAGGCAGGGACTTCATGCTAGCGCTCGATGCGACCGTAGCGCCGTTCCAGCCAGCGCAGCAGGATGACCGCGAACAGGCTGATGACGAGAAAGAAAGCGCCGACCAGCGTCATCGGCTCGACATAGCGGTAGTAGGAGTTGGCGACCAGTTTCGCCTGGTTCATCAGTTCAAGCACCGTAATGGCCGAGAGCAGCGGCGTCTCCTTGAACATGGCGACGAAATAGTTCGCCAGCGCCGGGATCATCGGCGGGATCGCCTGTGGCAGGATGACGTGCGTCCAGGTCTGGCGGCCGGTCAGGTTGCAGGCCTTGGCCGCTTCCCACTGGCCGCGCGGAACGTTGTCGATGCCGGCGCGATAGACCTCGGCCGCATAGGTGCCGTAATGCAGGCCGAGCCCGATGACGCCCGCGACCAGCGGCGGCAAAAGGATGCCGATGTCGGGCAGGACGTAGAAGATGAAGTAAAGCTGCACCAGCAGCGGCGTGCCGCGGACGAACTCGGCGAAGAAGCCGACCGACCGCGCCAGGACGCGGTTCGGCGAACGCCGGGCCAGCGCGATCGCCAGACCGACAGCCGCTGCCACGACCGACCCGAGCAGGGTCGCCACAATGGTGATCTTGACGCCCTGGACGAGCGTCGGGAAGATCTGCCAGACGAATTCCCAATCCCATTCCATGGTCTAGGCCCTCACGCCGTCAAGGCCGCGCGCCATGCGCCGTTCGAGCCCGCGCATCCCCCACGAAATCGCCGAGGCCATGGCGAAATAGAGGATGAGGATGGTGGCGTAGGGAAACAGCGTATCGCCGGTCTGGGCGCGCACCACGTTCGCCTGGAAGGTCATGTCGGCCAGCGAGATCAGCGAGACGACGGATGTCGCCTTCAACAGTTCGATGGCGTTGTTGCCGAAGGTCGGCAGCATGACCAGCAGCGCCTGCGGCAGGATGACATGGCGCATTCCCTGCCAGCGGCCGAGATTGAGTGCCACGCAGGCCTCGTATTGCTCCTTGCCGATCGACTGCACCGCGCCGCGCACCACCTCCGCGCCATAGGCGCCGACATTGAGGCCGAGCCCGAGCACGCCGGCCTGCAGCGGCGTCAGCGAAATGCCGATGAAAGGCAACACGAAATAGGCCCAGAAGAGCTGCACGAAGATCGAGGTGCCGCGAAAGAACTCGATATAGGCCGTCGCCAGAGCCCGCACCGCGAAGAAGCGCGACAGTCGGCCGAGTCCGGCGGCGAAGGCCATGACCAGCGCCAGCACCGAACCCATCAGGGTCAACGCGACGGTGATGAACGCGCCGTGCAGGATCAGATTGAGATAGCCGAGCGTCTCGGTCATGGGGTTCCCGTTGGCGTAAACGGTGAAGCTGCGCCCTTCTCCCCGTTCACGGGGAGAAGATGCCGGCAGGCAGATAAGGGGCAGCGCGAACGATTATCGGTTTTCGCTGCCCCTCACCCGCTACCTTCGGTGACACTTTCCTCCGCAAGCGGAGCGAAGGAAGACAGCGTTATTTCGCCGAGCAGAGTTTTTCCATGGTCGTGGACTTGGCCGCGGCCGCCGAGAAACCGTAGGGCTCGATGATCTTGGCGAAATCGCCCGATTCCTTCATCTTGGCCAATTCGACGTTGAAGGCGTCGCGCAGCGCGGTGTCGTTCTTGTTGAAGGCGGCGCCGTCACAATAGACAGGCGCGCCCTGCACCGGCGCGATGACCTCGAGGTTCGGATCGTTGGCCTTCTTCATCAGGTCGTTGATCGACAGAACCGGAAGCGAATAGGCGTCGATGCGGCCGTCCTGCACCATCTTCAGTCCGCTCTGGCCGTCCGGCACGACGATGACGCGATCGCGCGGTACGCCGGCATTGAGCGCCAGCTTCTCCTCGGTGCCGCCGCCCGGTGCGCCGATCGTGGCGGACTGATCCTTGGCGACGTCTTCGTAGCTCTTGAAGCCCTTCGGATTGCCCTTCTTCACCAGCATGGCCTCGGCGTCGCACAGTACCGGTTCGGAATAGGCGACTGCCGCGCAGCGCTCGGGCTTCATGAACAGGCCGGCGGTGACGACGTCGAAGCGGCCAGCCTGGAGGCCGGGTATCATTGCGCCATATTCCGAGATCGAGGCGACCACGTCCGGCACGCCGAGCCGCTTGAAGATTTCACGCGCCACGTCGGGCGCCGCGCCCGACACCTTGCCGTCCGCCGCGACGGCCGTGTAGGGTGGCTCGTTGGCGATGGCCAGGCGCGCGAAGCCCTGTGCTTTCAACTGCTCCAGCTTGTCGTCATCGGCGGATCCCGGCGTAACCATGGCCATCGCCGCGGCGGCGGCGAGACCGGCGACGCCGGCCCATTTTGCAAATTTCCTCATCGTTCCCAGCTCCTTGGTTCTTTCTTGGTTTGGTTGGGCGGCTCATCCGCCCGGCATGCGGTCAGACCCGATGGCCGGCCGCGATGATCTTCTTCAGGAAGCTCTGCGTGCGCTCCTGCTTGGGATGGCGGAAAATCTCGTCGGGCTTGCCTTCCTCGACGATCCTGCCGCGGTCGAAGAAAAGAATCCGGTCGGCGAAGTCGTGCGCAAAACCCATCTCGTGCGTGACCAGCAACATGGTCATGTCGGTTTCGGCGGCGAGCCTGCGCATGACGTTGAGCACCTCCTCGACCAGTTCCGGATCGAGCGCGGAGGTGACCTCGTCGAACAGCATGATCTTCGGCGACAGCGCCAGCGCACGGGCGATCGCCACTCGCTGCTTCTGCCCGCCGGAAAGCTGCGCCGGCATGTTCTTGGCCTTGTCGGCCATGCCGACCATGTCGAGCAGTTCCATCGCCCGCTTTTCCGCGGCGGCGCGCGGCGTGCCCTTGGTCAGCATCGGCGCCAGCGTGACGTTGTCGAGCACGCATTTGTGGGGAAACAGGTTGAAGAGCTGGAAGACCATGCCGATCTTCTGGCGCATCCTGGTCAGGTGCTTTTCATCGGCCGGCAAAAGCTGGCCGTTGCGCTCCACGTGATAGAGCTGCTCACCGTCCACCTGGATGTGCCCGCCGTCGATTCGCTCCAGCGTCATCAGGATGCGCAGGATTGTCGTCTTGCCCGAGCCGGACGGGCCGATCAGCGCCAGCTTCTCGCCGGGCATGACCTGCATCGACAGGCCGTCAAGCACCTTGAAGGCGCCGAAGCTCTTGGAAATGGCGTCGATCTTGATGATGGGCGCAGACAATGCGTTCCCCCGTCCTGGAGAAGCCTAGGCCTTAACGATGCGGAAGGTCGGAAATCATGTCAATTAGGAAAATAAAATCATGACAATTTTTCCGATTCCGCACAATTTCTCGAAGCCGAGGGCCTAGATTGCTAGCAGGAGATGCTCCGGATCGCCGAGCAGGAGCCTGGTGACGACGCCAAGTCCCGCCCGCAGTTCACCCTCGGTCGTCGAGCCCAGCGAGATGCGCACCGCGGGCTTCCACGGCGTCTCGGCGATACGGAACGAGGCACCCGGCGCGATGGCCACGCCGCGCAGCCGCGCCTGCGCCACGAAGGCTTCCTCGGAGCGGTCGTCCGGCAGTTGCAGCCAGATATGCAGGGCATCGCGACAGGTGCGGTAGGAGACGCCCTGCAAAGCCTCGCCGGCGATCTCGAGTCGCCGGCGCAGGGCGTCGCGCTGCCAGCGCACCAGATCCATGGCGGTGCCGTCGGCGACCCATTTGGTGGCGATCTCAGCCACCATGGGCGTTGCCATCCAGTTCGAAACCAGGTGCCGGTTGGCGACCGCGGCGACGTAGCGGTCTGGCGCGACGAGATAGCCGATGCGCAGGCCGGGCACGGTGATCTTGGAGAAGGACGTGACATAGAGCGTGCGCTCGGGCGCGAAATGGGCAACCGGCGGTGCGCGATCCTCGACCAGCGGCCCGAGCACGTCGTTCTCGATGATGGCGATGTCGTGCCGCCGTGCCACTTCCGCCAGTTGCGAACGCCGTACCGAGCCCATCAGTGTCGCCGTCGGATTGATGACCGAAGGCTGCACGAAGACCGCACGGATGTCGGCCAGCCTGCAGGCCTCGTCCAGCGCTTCCGGGATCAGCCCATCGTCGTCGATCGGCAGGCCTTCGAGATGGAAGCCGAGATAGCGCGCCAGCGGCACCAGCGTGTGGTGGCCGATCGCCTCGGTGGCGACGGTGGAGCCGGGCGGCGCGACGCTCATCAGCGCCACGGTCATGCCGCCGGTGGCACCGTTGGTGAGCGTGACGTTCTGCGGCGAGGCTTCCAGCCCGCAGGCCGCCAACCATTCCGCCGCCACGGCACGATGGCGCGGGAACACCATATTCGGCCGGAAGGAGAGCGCCGAACTTGCCGGCAGCGATTCCGCCAGCCAGGCGAGCACCTGTTTCAGCCGCTCGTGATGCATCGTCTCGCAGACCGGTTTCAGGATCGACAGGTCGATCACCTCGCCCAGCCGTTCCGGCAGGTAGGGAGGTTCCGGCTCGCGGCGCTGCGTCTGCACGAAGGAGCCGCGGCCGATCTCGCCCGACACGAGGCCGCGCCGGATCAATTCCTCATAGGCGCGCGACACCGTCTGCACCGACAGTTTCAGCGTATCCGCAAGCGCCCGGTGGGTCGGCAGCCGGGTTCCGTTCGCCAGCTTGCCGTCATGGATGGCGCGGGCGAACTGGTCGGCCAGCGAGAGATAGGCGGGGCGTCGGATGAGCGCCGGA
This sequence comes from uncultured Mesorhizobium sp., assembly GCA_964490065.1. Classification (GTDB taxonomy): domain Bacteria; phylum Pseudomonadota; class Alphaproteobacteria; order Rhizobiales; family Rhizobiaceae; genus Mesorhizobium. The sequence continues at coordinate 17,318 of CAZBBT010000013.1, forward strand.
TCGGGGTGCCACAATGTCATGACTTATTAGAGATCGAAATCAGTGCAATTGACAATCGAAATGATGCGACCGCATGGTGCCGACGCCATCAAAATCAGACGCCCATGACCGCACCGAAACTCGACGCCATCGACCTGAAGATCCTCGACGCCATCCAGCGCGACGGTCGCATCACCAAGCTGGCGCTCGCCGAAAAGGTCGGCCTGTCGCCGACGCCATGCTGGATGCGGTTGGCCAGGCTCGAGAAGGTCGGCGTGATTTCCGGCTATCACGGCAAGGTGGCGATGCGCATCATCGCCCCTGTTGCCACCGTGCTGATGGAGGTGACGCTCGCCAACCACCGGCAGTCGGATTTCGACCGGTTCGAGCGCGTCGTGCGCGAAATCCCCGAAATCGTCGCCTGCTGGTCGGTCGGTGGTGGTGTCGACTATCTGGTCAAGGTGATGGCGCGCGACATCGATGCCTATCAGCGGCTGGTGGACTCCATGCTGGAACGCGAGATCGGTATCGACCGCTATTTCACCTATATCGTCACCAAGACGGTGAAGGAGGAAACGGTGCTGCCGGTTGCGGAACTGGTGCAAGACATTTGACTCGGCCGGAGACACCATCTTTCCAGAACGTCCTCCATGGAGAATCTCTCTAGCGAGCCCATCTGTAAAAGCCTCTTTCTCGCTCCATGACTTGTATGTTGCCTCAAGCGTCACGGAGGCCGCCATGTCCGCCCATGCCCATTTCGCCCGCTCGCTGCGTCACGATGCCCTCGATCGGCTGACCGACCGTCGGCTCTACCGCGAACTCGCCTATGTCGACGGCCACTGGACCGCGAGCGATACGGCCAAGAGCTTCGAGGTCACCGATCCTGCTTCCGGTGCTACGGTCGCTTTCGTCGCCGCGCTTGACGCAGCCCAGACGACGAAGGCGGTCGATGCAGCGGCGAGAGCATTCCCGGACTGGAAAGCGCTGCTGCCGCAGGAGCGGTCCAAAATCCTGCGCAAATGGTTCGACCTGATTGTTGCTGCGAAGGAGGACCTCGCGCTTCTGATGACGCTGGAGCAAGGCAAGCCGCTCGGCGAATCGCGCGGCGAGATCGACTATGCCGCATCCTTCGTCGAATGGTATGCAGAGGAAGCGAAACGGGTAAACGCCGAGAGCGTCACCAGCCACCTGCCCGGCGCCGAGATGACCGTGCGGCGCGAGCCGCTCGGGGTCGTCGGCGTCGTCACGCCGTGGAATTTCCCCTCCGCCATGCTGACCCGCAAGGCGGCCGCAGCGCTTGCCGCCGGCTGCACGATCGTGGCGCATCCCTCCTCGGAGACTCCGTTGTCGGCGCTGGCGCTGGCCGAACTCGGCGAGCGCGCCGGTCTGCCGGCGGGCGTCTTCAATGTTGTCCCCGGCGACGCCGCCACCATCGTCGGCCGCTTGTGCGAGGATGCCCGCGTGCGGGCGATGAGCTTTACCGGTTCGACCGAAATCGGCCGGCTGATCGCGAAACAGTGCGCATCGACGATGAAGCGGCTGGTCATGGAACTGGGCGGCCATGCGCCGCTGATCGTCTTCGATGACGCCGACCTTAACAAAGCGGTGAAGATCGCTACCGACGCCAAGTTCGCCACCTCGGGCCAGGATTGCCTCGCCGCCAACCGCATCTATGTCCAGCGCGGAATCTACGATGCCTTCTGCAAGGCATACGTCGCGCGGGTCGAGGCGCTGAAAGTCGGCAACGGTCTGGTGGAGGGCAGCGAGATCGGTCCGCTGATGCACGAACGCGCGGTGAAAAAGGTGGAGGAGCAGGTCGCCGATGCGCTCGACCGCGGCGCCCATCTTCTCGCAGGCGGCAAACGCGAGTCGGCCGGCTCGCTCTTCTACCAGCCGACCTTGCTGGCCGATGTGCCCGACGGGGCCTCGATCATGCGCGAGGAAACCTTCGGTCCGGTCGCCTCCGTCACGCCCTTCGACAGCGAGGACGAGGTTGTCGCCCGCGCCAACGCTACCGAATACGGGCTCGTCGCCTATGTCGTCACCGAAAACGGTGCGCGGCAGCGACGCATGGCCAATGCACTCGACTACGGTATGGTCGCGATCAACCGGGTGAAGATCACAGGCGCTCCGATCCCCTTCGGCGGTGTCAAGCAGTCCGGGCTGGGACGCGAAGGCTCGCGCCATGGGCTGGAGGCCTTCACTGATCTCAAATATGTCTGCCTCGACCTGGCGTGAACTGGTCGGCGAAACGAACAAGGAGAAAAAGATGCTCGAACAATCCAACGAACTCGCCGCCTGGGACCGCGACCATTTCTTCCATCCCTCGACCCATATGGGCAGTCATGCGCGCGGCGAGACGCCGAACCGGATCGTCGCCGGCGGCGAAGGCGTGACCATCTGGGACACGAACGGCAGGAAGAGCATCGACGCCTTCGCCGGCCTTTACTGCGTCAATGTCGGCTACGGCCGCCAGAAGATCGCCGATGCGATCGCGGCACAGGCGAAAAACCTCGCCTACTATCATGCGTATGTCGGCCACGGCACTGAGGCGTCCATCCGGCTTTCCAAGATGATCATCGACCGGGCGCCGAAGGGCATGAGCCGCGTCTATTACGGTCTCTCCGGCTCCGACGCCAACGAGACGAACATCAAGCTGATCTGGTACTACAACAACATTCTCGGCCGCCCGGAAAAGAAGAAGATCATCTCGCGCTGGCGCGGCTATCATGGCTCCGGCGTCATGACCGGTTCGTTGACCGGTCTTGCCGGCTTCCACAATGCCTTCGACCTGCCGCGAGCGCCGATCCTGCACACCGAAGCGCCTTACTATTACCGCCGCGAGGACCGCTCGCTGTCGGAAGAGCAGTTCGCGCAATATTGCGCCGACCAGCTCGAAAAGCTGATTCTCGCGCAGGGGCCGGAGACGATCGCCGCCTTCATCGGCGAGCCGGTGCTCGGCACCGGCGGCATCGTGCCGCCGCCGAAGGGCTATTGGCAGAAGATCCAGGCCGTGCTGAAGAAGTACGATATCCTTCTCGTTGCCGACGAGGTGGTGACCGGCTTCGGCCGGCTTGGCACCATGTTCGGTTCCGACCATTACGGCATCCAGCCGGACCTCATCACCATTGCCAAGGGCCTGACCTCGGCCTATGCGCCGCTGTCGGGCGTCATCGTCGGCGAGAAGGTGTGGAATGTGCTGGTCCAGGGTTCGGACAAGCTCGGCCCCATCGGCCATGGCTGGACCTATTCCGCGCATCCGATCTGCGTCGCAGCCGGTGTCGCCAATCTCGAACTGATCGACGAGATGGGCCTGGTGAAGAATGCCGGCGAGACGGGTGCCTATTTCCGCTCTGAACTCGCCAAGGCCGTCGCCGGGCATAAAAATGTCGGCGACGTGCGCGGCGAAGGCATGCTGGCGGCGGTGGAGTTCGTCGAAGACAAGGACGACCGCAAGTTCTTCGATCCGGGCAAGAAGATCGGCCCGCAGGTGGCGGCGGCGCTGCTGGAGCGCGGCGTCATCGGCCGTGCCATGCCGCAAGGCGACATTCTGGGCTTCGCCCCGCCGCTCTGCCTGACGAAGGAAGAGGCGGACACCATCGTGGCTAAAACCGCCGAAGCGGTGAAAGCCGTGCTGGGGGCGGGCTGAGCGTGGTCGACCCGCACCGTCCGTAGCACATACGGACCGTCCTCAGGCTGGTTCCTGCCTGAGGACGAGATCCTCGATATGGATCGGGAAGCGACGGGCACGCACGCCCGTCGCATGCCAGATCGCATTGGCGATAGCACCTACCGTGCCGGTTATGGCGATCTCGCCGACGCCCTTGACGCCGAGCGGATTGACGTGGGGGTCCTCCTCCGGAACCAGGATCGCCTCGACCGAGGGCACGTCGGCATTGACCGGCACATGGTATCCGGCAAGGTCGGCGTTCATGATGCGGCCCGTCCGCCTGTCGGTGACCGCTTCCTCGTGCAGCGCAAATGACAGGCCCCAGATCATGCCGCCGTAATACTGGCTGCGCACGAGCCGCGGGTTGATGATGCGACCGGCGGCGAAGGCGCCGACCAGCCGCGTCGCACGCACCTGGCAGAGATCGGGATCCACCTTCACTTCCGCGAAGACGGCGCCGTGCGAGAACATCGCATAGGCCGAGGCGACCGCCGGATCGCGCGCGGCCTTGGCCGAGCCGACCACCTCGGCGCGGCCGGCGCGCTTCAGAATGTCGGTATAGCTCTCGCTGCGTGTCTCGTCGTCGCGGCGATGCAGGCGGCCGTCGCGCGCCACGACGCCGACGTTGCCGGCGCCGTAGAGCGGCGAGGCCGGATCGGCGGTGGCAAGTTCCGAGAGCTTGGCAATCGCGTCCTCGCCGGCATTGTGAAGCGCCAGCCCCGCGCTTGCCGTATGGGCTGAGCCGCCCGCCACCCCGCCGTCAGGCAAGCTGGAGAGACCGGAATGGATTTCGACCCGGTCGGGATCGAGGCCGAGCGCTTCGGCGCCGATCTGGGCCAGCGCGGTCCACGCGCCCTGTCCCATGTCGGCGCCCGCCGTCTCGACCAGCGCCGTGCCGTCGGCGCGGAGCGTCGCGCGTGCCTCGGCGGGGAAATGCGGACAATGGAAGAAAGCCGTGCCCATGCCCCAGCCGACCAGGAAACCGTTCTCGTCGCGCATCCGGCCGGGCTCCAGCGGACGGTCCGACCAGCCGAAGTGTTCGGCGCCCTGCGCATAGCAGTCGCGTAAAGCCTTGGAGGAAAACGGCCGGCCGGTGCCGGGCTCGGTATCGGCATAGTTCACCAGCCTGAATTCCAGTGGATCCATGCCGCAGGCTTGCGCCGCCTCGTCGATCGCGGCTTCGAGCGCGGCCGAGCCTGATGCCGCGCCCGGCGCGCGCATCGGTCCCGGCGTGCCGACGTCGAGCCGCAGGCCCTCGTGCTCGGCGAGGATGGAAGGCGCGGCATAGAGCGGCAGCGAGACATTCGCCGCCGGTTCGACGAAGTCGTCGAAGCTCGACGTCTCGGCAAGGACATGGTGATGCAGCGCCGTCAGGCGTCCCGCATCGTCCGTGCCGAGGCGCAAACTTTGCCAGGTCCGACCGCGATGCCCGACCGGACCGAACATCTGCGTCCTCGGCAGCGCCAGCTTGACCGGGCGGCCCAGCATGCGCGCGGCGAGGATCGTCAGCATTTGTGGCCCGTTGAGGATCGCTTTGGAGCCGAAGCCGCCGCCGAGGAAGGGTGAGCGGATCAGGACGTTCTCGGCCGGAATGCCGAAATAGGCGCCATAGGCGGCGGCACTGAGCGCCAGCGCCTGGTTGGGCATGTCGAGGGTCACCCTGTCGCCGTCCCACTGCGCGACGACCGCATGCGGCTCCATCGCGTTGTGATATTGCGAGGGGGTGACGTAGCCGACCTCGGTGACGCGGGTGGCGGCGGCCAGGCCCGCCTCGACGTCGCCATACGCGGTCCGTGCCGGCGCGCCGACACCGACGGCTTCCGGATCGAAGTGCTCGCCGGTCTCCAGACCGGTGCGGGCCGTCTCGACCTCGTATTGCGGATTGAGCAGGGTTGCGCCCTCCGTCGCCGCCTCCAGCGTCTCGGCAACCACCAGGGCGATCGGCTGGTTGACGTAACGCACGGTGTCGTCCTGCAGAACCTCCACGCGGAAGCCGAAGGGCGGGATCCTTTCGTTGGGGTCGTGGGCAAGCGGCGGCCGGTTCGCCGGAGTCAGCACCTCGACCACGCCCGGATGCGCCTTGGCCGCGTCCACGTCGAGCGAGACGACGCGCCCGCGCGCGATGCTGCTGCCCGCAACAACCGCGTAGAGCATGCCTTCGGGATGATTGTCGGCCGCATAGGTGGCGCGGCCGGTGACCTTGAGCAGGCCGTCGCGGCGCGTCAGCGGCTGGCCTGCATTGGAACCGTGCCGGCTATGTTGCGGGGAGGGAAGGGTGGTGTCAGGCGACATGTCTTGCTCCGGGGATCGTGGCAAAGGGCGAGGCCGGCAGCGCGGGCATGGCCTTCGGCGTCCCTTCCCAGGCGGCATTGAGGGCGCGCGCGACGATGCGGCGAGCCAGTTCGATCTTGAATTCGTTGCCGCCGGAGGGACGCGCTTCGGCAAGCGCGAGCGCGGCGGCCTTCTGGAAAGCACCGGCGCCGGGCGCGGCGCCGGCCAGTGACATCTCCGCCTCCCGCGCCCGCCAGGGTTTGGCGGCGACACCGCCCAGCGCGAGCCGCGCCTCGTGGATGACGCCGTCGCGGATATTCAGCATGGCTGCCGCGGATACGACGGCGAAGGCATAGGAGGTGCGTTCGCGCAGCTTCAGGTAGCGGGCGTTGGGAGAGAAGGCTGCGGCTTCTGCCGGGAGCCGCAGCGCGACGATCAGTTCGCCGGGGGCCAGCGCCGTTTCCCGTTCCGGCGTGGTGCCGGGCAGGATGTGCAGCGCGTCGACGGCGATCTCGCGCGAACCGTGCGGCCCTTCCACCTCGACCACGGCGTCCAGCGCCGACAGCGGTACGCAGAAATCGGACGGATGCGTGGCGATGCAATGCTCGCTCCAGCCGAGCACCGCATGCTGGCGATTCTCGCCTTCGCGAGCGTCGCAGCCGGAGCCGGGCATGCGCCGGTTGCAGGCGCTTGCCAGGTCCTGGAAATAGGCGCAGCGCGTGCGCTGCATCAGATTGCCGCCCACGGTCGCCGCGTTGCGAAGCTGCGCCGAGGCGCCCGAAAGCAGGGCTTCCGCGACCGCCGGGAAGGCTTTCGCGAACCGCTCGTCATAGGCGAGATCCGAATTGCGGACCATCGCGCCGATACGCACGCTACCGTCCGGCAGCCATTCGACGCTGTCGAGGCCGGGCAGCCGCGTGACGTCGATGACGCGCGCGGGGCGCGTGACGCCGACCTTCATCAGGTCGAGAAGGTTCGTGCCGGCCGCGAGATAGGTCGATCCTGGCACGGATGCGGCCGCGACCGCCTCGGCCACGCTGGCGGGTCGGATATAGTCGAAACGGTTCATGCCGCGTCCCTCCTGTTGCCTGTCGCACTCTCCGGTTCGGCAAGCGCCTTCCGCGCCTCCAGCACCGCCTCGGTGATGCCGCGATAGGCGGAGCAGCGGCAGATGTTGCCGCTCATCAGTTCGCGGATACGCTCGGGGTCGTCGCCGGAATGACCTTCCGATATGAGGCCGACGGCGCTCATGATCTGGCCCGGCGTGCAATAGCCGCACTGGAAGCCGTCATGCGCGATGAAGGCGGCCTGCACCGGATGCAGCGTATCGCCCTCGGCGAGCCCTTCGATGGTGGTGACCTCTGCGCCGTCGAGGCTCGCGGCCAGCGCCAGGCAGGAATTGATGCGCCGCCCGCCGACCAGAACTGTGCAGGCACCGCACTGGCCGCGGTCGCACCCCTTCTTGGTGCCGGTCAGATCCAGCCGTTCGCGCAGCAGGTCGAGCAGCGTCACGCGCGGATCGTCGAGCGCCACGGTGTGCGGCCGGCCATTGACGGTGAGGCTGATGGAGAGTGCCATGTTGTACTCCATTCAGGGATTATGATGTATGGATCAGAAGCCGTCGGATGGCGGCTGAGAGCGGGAGCGGGAAAGGCTGGACGCGACCGGTCCGCCGACCCTGGCCGGGAATGCGTAACGTTGTTCGTTTTCCCGACGTATGGTTATTTATACGGAGGCACCCTCCGTTTATCAAGAGGCAATGACACCGTTTTGGAAAAAATGGTATCCGAAAGCGCAAAGGCAAGTCGAAAACAGCGTGCGGATTCGATCCGCAACCGCGAACGCTTGCTCGAGGCGGCAACGCAGATCTTCAGCGCCGGCGGCCCGCAGGCGAGCCTGGAAGCGGTGGCACGCGAGGCGGGCGTGGGGATCGGCACGCTCTATCGCCACTTTCCAACGCGCGAGGCTCTGTTCGAGGCCGTCTATCGCCACGAGGTCGACCATCTGGCCGAACTGGCCGCCCAGCTTGCCGGCGAAGCCGACACGGTGGAAGCGCTGCGAACGTGGCTGCACGCCAATGTCCGTCTCGTCGCGACAAAGAAGGGCATGGTGCAGGGGCTGCAACTGGTTGCGCATGGTTCCGCGGAACTGAAGACCTATTCGTTCGAACGGCTGACCGGTGCGGTCGGCCTGTTGCTCGGCCGTGCGGTGGCGGCCGGAGAGTTGCGCGCCGACATCTCGCCCGAAGAGCTGTTTCGTACGCTTATCGGCATCTTCTATTCGCAAGGCACCGATGACTGGCAGCCCGCCGCGCTGCGTCTTGTCGACGTGTTCGTGGACGGCCTGCGCCGGCGTTGAGGCTGGTACAGCGAACCAGTGGCCTGTCTGCCTTGGATGGAAATTGCAGCCGGTAGCGGCTATTTTCGATCGGTGGCCAAAGGCAGCAGGCGCGCGAGGCGCTCCGCCCAGGCTTTTTGGCCCGCCGGATCGGCGATCAGGTCCTGGCGTATTTCCAGTTCCACATGCGGGATGCCGCGCTTCTCGCCATGCACGGGAATACCGTAATCGGTCTCGTCGCTGACATGGTAGGGCTCGTTGTCGCCGACGACGAGGTCGCCTTCCTTGCGGAACAGATCGAGCACGGCGTTCGCCAGCGTCGGATCGCGGTTGTAGAGCACGCCGACATGCCAGGGCCTCACGAAACCCTTGAATACGGGCGTGAAGGAATGCATGGCGATAAGCACGGTCGGGCGGCCCGCCTCGGCGCGACGGTCGAGCAGGCCGACCGTGCGCGCCTGGTAAGGCTCGAAAATCTCGACGCGCCGCCGCTCGCGATCCTCTTCCGACAGGCCGACATTGCCGGGGATCGGCGTCGACTCGCTGATCTCGGGCATGGCGCTCGGCACCGACGGGTCGCGGTTGCAGTCGATCACCAGGCGCGAATAGACCTGCTCGATCAGGCAGGCCTCGATGAGGTCCGACAGCCGCCGCGAGGTCGCCGCTATGCCGATGTCCCAGGCGATGTGCCGGTCCATCTCTGCCGGCGGTACGCCGAGGTCACCCAGCGAGCGCGGCACCAGCCGCCCGGCGTGGTCGCAGGTGAGGAAGAAAGGCGAGGCGCCGTCCTCGTTATGGACCAGCACCGGGTCCGGTTCGTCCGTTGCCAGAAGACGCTTTCCGGGACTATCCATGCTTTTTCTTCCTCTCCAGCCGGAGACGCCCATGACCCAGCCATCGCCCGAACCGCCGATCCGACCGAGGGATCGCGGCCTCAAACGCGACCGCGCGATCGAGCCGGCGCGCACGGCGCTTCTTGTCGTCGACGTGCAGAACGCGACCTTCAACGCGGCGCAGGAACAGATCCGGCCGGAATTCTTCGCCGCGGCGCGCGACACCATCATCCCCAACATCGAGCGGATGGTCTCGGCCTGCCGGGCGGCCGGCATCGAGGTGATCTACACGGTGATGGAGAATTTCACCCGCGACGGGCGCGATCGCAGCCTCGACTACAAGCTGTCCGACTTCTTCATCGCCAAGGGATCGTGGGAAGCGCAGGTGATCGACGCGATCCGGCCGGGCGCGGACGAGATCGTGCTGCCGAAGACATCCTCCAGCCTCTTCAACTCCACCAACCTCGATTACCTGCTGCGCAATATCGGCATCGAGGATCTCGTGGTGACCGGCTTCCTTACCGACCAGTGCATCGACCATACGGTGAAGGACGGCGCCGATCGTGGCTACTACGTCACCTGCCTCACCGATGGCTGCATGGCCGACACCTTTGCGCGCCACGCGGCGGCGCTCGCCTGCTTCCGCGGCTATTGCCGCGTGATGACGACGGCGGAGTGGCTGGGGTTGCTGGCTCCTCAATAGCTCTCGGCGTAGCGCGCGCACAGTTCCTCCGGGGTGAGGTCGGCCACCATGGCGAGCTCGGCCCGCTTGTGGCGCAGATAGGCGTCGAGATAGGTCGCTCCGAACCAATCCGTTGCCTGCGGTGTGGCTTCGAGACAGTTCAGCGCCTCGGCCAGCGAATGCGGCAGTTCGGAGATGCCGGCGGCGCGGCGCTCGTCGAGACTCATCGCGGCGATATCGCGCGGTGCGGGGAGGGCAAGTCCGCGCAAAATGCCGTCAACACCGGCCCACACGATCGCGCCTAGCGCCAGCCAGGGGCTTGCGGCGGCGTCGGCCGGGCGGAACTCGATGTTGAACTGCTTGGCCGGGTCGGCACCGGTGAAGCTCAGCACCGGGCAGACCCGCAGGCTGGCCTCGCGGTCGCGGTCGGCGAGATAGGCCCAGGTCGGTGCCCAGCGGTTCGGCGTCAGCCGGAGGTAGGAGACCGGGTTGGGCGCGGTCACAGCGGCCAACGCACGCACATGCGATATCACCCCGGCCATGAAGGCCTCGGCCGTCTTCGTCAGGCCGTAGGGTCGGGCCGGATCGCGCGTCGCCGGCCGGCCATCGCGATCGCGAAAACTCATGTGGACATGAACGCCGTTGCCGGTACCGTTAGGATCGAGGATGGGCGAGAAGACGGCGCGGTGGCCGAGGCGATGCGCCGTGGCGCGCGTCAGTTCCCGCACCTTTATGGCGCGATCGGCGGACGCGATGCCGAGGGCGGGGGCGTTCGTCACCTCGAATTGCCTGACGCCGTATTCCGGCAGGAAGGAATCCGGCTCCAGCCCCGCCGCGCGCATGGCGGCCACGAAGCTTTCGCCGAAGCTGCCTTGCCGGCGCCATGCTTCCAGGCTGTAGGGCGCGCCGGGATGGTCCTCGACGCCGGTGTAGACGAACTCCTGCTCGAACGCGGAGTAGAGTTCCAGCCCGGTCGCATCCTTCAGCGCCGTAAGCGCGCGGCGCAGGAAATCGCGCGGGCAGCACTCCCACGCCGCGCCCTCGGTTGTGCGGATGTCGCCGAGGAACCAGTGCTCCGGCGCCGAGCCATCCTCGAAATCGACGTGCAGTTCCGTTGCCGGGTCAGGCACCAGCACGAGGTCCCCCGTGGCACCGAAAGGTGTATCGGCGATCGGCCCGAGCGCCGAGATCATCGTGTTGGTCGGCACCCAACCGACGCCTGACTTCAGTCGCCCGGCCAGGTCGGCCAGCGGAAAACCTTTTCCGCGCACGCGTCCTGCGATCTCGCAGGTGCAGACCAGGGCAAGCGGCTCGCGGATCATGCTTGAGGTTCCGGTCCGGATAGATGGCCGCGCAGGGACTCCAGCCGCTCCATGCGCTTGCGGCTGTCGTCCCAGCGCTCGGCATGCAGCCGTGCGATCAATGCCTCCAGAAGCGCCGACATGGCGGCAAAACTTTCCCAACTCGATGGCATGGTGGTGCGCAGCGAAAACACATGCGTCGCCACCGCCGCCGCCGGCGACACCCAGGTGTCGGTGAAGAGGATGACATGCGCGCCGCAGGATGCGGCCTCGCCGGCGAAGCGCACCACATCATCCTGGAAGCGGCGGATGTCGAAGACGACCAGCACGTCGCCGCGCCCGAGGTCGAGCAGGTGCTCGGCCCAGGTCGCGGTCTGGCCGCCGACCAGTTCGACGCGTGGGCGCAACTCGCGCAGATGCAGATAGAGATGCAGCGCGAGTGATCCGGTGAAGCGGCCGCCGATCAGCAGGACACGCCGCCGCTGGTCGGCGAGTAGTGCCGCCGCGCCCTCGAACTCGGCGCGCGACACGTCGGCGATCGAACCCTCGATGTTGCCGATCATGGCGCGCACGTAGGCGGCGAGGAAATCGCCGTCCGGCGGCTGGCCGGCGTCGGGCGGCGCCTTGGCGAGCGGCGTCTGCGCGCGCTGCTCCAGTTCGTCGCGCAGCGCGCGCTGGAAATCTGGGTAGCTCTGGAAGCCCAGCTTCTGGACCAGCCTGAGGATCGTCGGTCCGCTGACCTTGGCGCGGCGGGCGAACTGCGCCACCGTCTCCAGCCCGGCGACCGGATAACTGGCCAGCAAGGTGAGCGCCGGCCGGCGCTCCGTCGCCGTCAACCTGCCGAGGCCGGCGCGGATGCGCGCCGCCACCGAATGGCCGACAATGTCCTCGCCTTGGTCCATCCGCCTCCCCTGCCGCTGCCGCCATGTTCAATATCAGGCGTTACAGGATTGACACAATCCAGTCAGTATGGAAATTTTTGTTACAAAAGCAAGAACAGGGGAGCGGTCTTGTTAATCGGCCGTGACGGCAGTGCGGACCTGAATCGGGCACGGCGGCGCAACAGCGCCGCGCCGCGGTGGGTGTGCTGACATGGGGAGCGCGGCCCGATGACGTCCATCGCCTCATCCGCGCCGCTGCTCGCGACCAAAGGACTGACCAAGTCCTTCGGCAACCTCGTCGCCCTGAAGGACCACGAGATTACCGTTCGCTCCGGCGAGATCGTCGGCGTGATCGGGCCGAACGGTTCGGGCAAGAGCACTTTCTTCAACCTGGTCACCGGCTTCCTCAGGGCCGACAGGGGCGAGGTGCTGTTCAACGGAGAGCCGATCATGCGGTGCCGCGCGCCGGAGATCGCGCGGCTGGGCGTCGCCCGCACCTTCCAGGGCACCCGCCTGTTCGGCGACCTGACCGTGGCCGACAATGTGCGCGCCGCCGCCGAACTGCGCCACCGCACCGGCATGGTCGATGCGCTGCTCGGCACGCCGAAGCGTGCAAAGGCGGAGCGCGCCATCGAGGCGACCGCCAGCGAACTCCTCGACCTGGTCGGTCTCGGCGGGCGGCGTGATGTCCGCGCCCGCGACCTGCCCTATGGCGACCAGCGCCGCCTCGAACTGGTCCGGGCGCTGGCCACCCGGCCGCGCCTGCTGATGCTCGACGAACCGGCCGCCGGCATGGATGCGTCGGAGACGCGCGCGCTCTTGAAGCTAATCGACGACATACGCCGCCGCTATCGGGTCGCCGTCATCGTCGTCGAGCACGACATGGACCTCATCATGAACCTGTGCGAGCGCATCCAGGTCCTGGCGCATGGCAGCCGCATCTTCGAAGGTGCGCCGGCAGAGGTACAGGCGAGCCCGCGTGTCCGGGAGGTCTATCTCGGCCATGGCTGAAGCCGCTCGTTCCGCTTCCGAAACGACGCCTAGGGGGACCGAAGTGCTCGCCGTCGACGGCCTGCATGTCGGCTACGGCGCGGTGAAGGCGCTGCGCGGGGTGAGCCTGCGCGTCGAGAGGGGCGAGGTGGTGGCGCTGCTCGGCGCTAACGGTGCAGGCAAGAGCACCATGCTGCGCACCATTTCCGGCCTGGTACGGCCACGCTCGGGTGAAATCCGCCTGCTGGGCGAGCGCATCGACAGCGCCAAACCCTCGCGCATCGTGCGACGTGGTCTGGCCCATTCGCCGGAGGGGCGCCGCCTCTTCGGCTCGCTGACCGTACTGGAAAATTTGCGCCTTGGGGCCTCGGCTCGCACCGATCGCGACGGCATCGAGGCCGATCGCGAGCGCCTGACGAGGCTGTTCCCCATCATCGGCGAGCGCAGCCGGCAGCCTTGCGCAACGCTGTCGGGCGGTGAGCAGCAGATGGTGGCGCTGGCCCGCGCGCTGATGGCGCGGCCGAAGCTGCTCCTGCTCGACGAACCTTCGCTCGGCATCGCGCCCATCATCGTCCAGCAGATCTTTGCCAGCCTCGCCGAACTCAAGGCGACCGGCGTCACCATGCTGCTGGTAGAGCAGAACATGGCCGTCGCCCTCGACCTCGCCGACCGTGCCTATGTGCTGAGGACCGGCGAGGTCAGCCTCCAAGGCGATGCCCGCTCGCTCAAGGCGAATTACGAGGAGGTCGCCGCCGCCTATCTGGGAGCCGGCCGATGAACATGGGATTGTACGTCGTCCAGCAGGGTATCAACGCGGTGAGCCTCGGCAGCCTCTACGCGCTGGTGGCGATCGGTCTTTCGATGGTGTTCGGTATCCTCCGGATGACCAATTTCGCGCATGGCGACATGATGATGGTCGGCGCCTTCGCCACGCTGGTGCTGGGCGCGGTCGGCGCGCCCTTCTGGCTGGCGGCGCTTGGCGGCGTCGCCTTCGGCGCGCTGGCCGGCGTCGTCGTCGAGCGCACCGCCTATCGACCGGTGCGCGGCGCGCCGGACGTCACGCTGCTGCTCACCAGCCTCGCCGTCACATACATCCTGGAAAATCTCGGCATCCTGATCTTCACCTCCTCGCCGCGCAATTTTCCCATTCCCGACTTCATGAACACGGCCATCCAGTTCATGGACGGTCAGATCACTTTCACTGCCATCAACGTCATGACCATCGTGCTCACCACGATCTCGCTGGCCCTGCTCGGCTGGTTCGTGACCCGCACCGATGCCGGCCTCGGCATGCGCGCGGCGGCCGAGGATCTGGGTGCCGCCCGCCTCGTCGGCCTCGATGTCGACCGGTTGATCGTCGTCGCCTTCGCCATCGCCTCCGGCTTCGCCGGACTGGCCGGCGTGCTGTGGGCGGCGCAGGCCGGCATCGTCCAGCCCGACATGGGCTTCACGCCGCTCTTGAAGGCCTTCGTCGCCGCGATCATCGGCGGCTTCGGCTCGATCGCCGGCGCGCTGGTCGGCGGCTACATCCTCGGCGCGCTGGAGGTGATGATCGTCGCCTTCCTGCCGTCCGCGGTATCGCCCTATCGCGACGCCATCGTTTTCGCCTTTCTGATCGCCTTCCTCCTGTTCAAGCCGAACGGCCTGCTCAATCGCACGCAGGAGGTGAAGCTGTGACCCGCCCCGCAGCGCTGCTGCCCTTCCTTCTCCTCGTCGCCGTTGTCGCGGTTGTTACTCTCGCGATCCCGCATTTCATCAACGACTATTTCGTGCGCGTGCTCACCGTAATGTGCATCAACGCCGTGCTGGTCGCCTCGATGGGCATCGGCAACGGTTTTACCGGCGTCTTCTCGCTCGGCCATGTCGGCTTCGTCGCGGTCGGGGCCTACGCATCCGGCATCCTGTCGCTGCCGGTCACGGCCAAGCACGCCTATCTCTCCGACCTGCCGCAATGGCTGGCTTCCTTCAGCCTGCCCTTCCTGCCGGCCACCATCGCCGCCGGCCTGATCTGCGCGATATTGGCCCTGGTCGTTGGCGCGCCGCTGATGCGGCTGTCCGGCTACTTCGTCTCGGTGGCGACGCTGGGCTTCCTCATCATCGTCAACGTGGTCCTCATCAACGCGGTGGACTACACGCGCGGCGCCCGCACCTTCACCGGCGTGCCGCTGGAGACGACGCTGGCCTGGGCGGTCGGCTGGCTGTTCGTCACGCTGCTGGTGCTTTCGCGCATCGTCTACTCGTCCTACGGGCGGCGCTTCCGCGCGGTACGGGAAGATACGATCGCCGCGCAGGCTATCGGCATTTCGGTGCTGCCCACAAGGCTCGCCGCCTTCGTCGTCGGCGCTTTCTTCGCCGGCGTCGGCGGCTCGCTCTACGGCCACTATCTCGGTTCCTTCTCGCCGGCCAGCTTCTACATGGCCTACACCTTCGCGCTGATCACCATGCTGGTCATCGGCGGCATGCAGAGCCTCACGGGCGCGGTCGCCGGCGTCGTTCTGGTGACGCTGGCCAGCGAGGTGCTGCGCAACCTGGAGCGCGGCATCGACCTCGGCGTAGTCGAAATCCCGCCGCTTTACGGCGCCAGCCAGATCGTGCTCGGCGTCCTCTTCATCCTGGTGATGATTTTCCGTCCCACCGGCCTTCTCGGCGACAGGGAACTGAACTTCGCCAGCCTTCGCCCACGAAACCGAAACCAGACAGGGGAGTAAATGCGATGAAAAGCACCACAAGCATCGGGCGCCGTACCCTTCTCGCGGCCGGCGTCGGCCTCGCCGCGCTGATGGCGCTGCCGGTCGCGGCAAGCGCCGCCGACACGATCAAGATCGGCGCGCCGTTCAACGTCACCGGCGGGCTGTCCTCGCTCGACGCGCCCGCGCTCAACGGCGCCAAGCTCAAGGCCAAGGAGATCAACGACGCCGGTGGCATCGACGGCAAGCAGATCGAGCTGGTGATCTACGACACCAAGACCGACCCGACGGTGATCGCCTCCGTCGCCAGCCAGTTGCTCAATTCGGACAAGGTGCCGGTGGCGATGGGCTTTACCGATACGGATTCGGCGCTGGCTCTGGGGCCGATCTTCCAGCAGGCCGGCGTGCCCTTCGTGACGCCCGGCGCTACCTCGCCCAAACTGCCCGAGCAGGTCGGCACGGACATGTTCATCGCCTGCTTCGGCGACAATGTGCAGGCGGCCGCCGGCGCGGAATTCGTGCTCAACAATCTCAAGGGCAAGACCGTCTACCTGCTGCGCGACAACTCGACCGAATACACCACGCTGCTCGCCAAATATTTCGACGACGCCTTCACCCATGGCGGCGGCACCATCGTGGCGCGCGACGACTACAAGTCGGGCGACACATCCTTCACCGCGCAGATCACCAAGCTGAAGGCGCTGTCGGAGAAGCCGGACGTGCTCTACGTCTCGGCCATGCCCGACGACATCGGCCTGATCGTCAAGCAGATGCGCCAGGCCGGCGTCACCCAACCGATCGTCGGCGGCGACGGCTACGACACGCCGCTGCTTCTGTCGGTGGGCGGCAAGGCAGCCAACGACACCTACTATTCGACGCACGCCTACATGGCGGCGGATTCCACCGACGCGATCAAGAAGTTCTACACCGATTACAAGGCTGCCTATAACACCGACCCGGAGAACGCCTTCGCGGCGCTCGGCTACGACACGGTCGGGCTGATCGCCGACGCGATCAAGCGCGCGGGTTCGGAGGAGCCGGCCAAGATCCGCGACGCGCTGGCCGCCACCAAGGATTACAAGGGCATCACCGGCTCGATCACCTATCCGGAAGGCAGCCGCGTGCCGCAGAAGACGGTGACGATGATCGGCGTCAAGGACGACAAGTTGATGCTCGCCGGCGAGGTGACGCCGACCTACATCCCGGCGCCGTAAGCAAGCGCCGGGTGCCGGGCGGCGGTTGGGTGCCGTCCGGCCTTTCATTTGAGGGATGAAACTATGGCCGATGACGCCGTTTCGGGCCTGATGGCCGCGCTGAAGAAGAACCGGATAGAGTACCTGCGCTTCGAGATGGCCGACATGGCGGGCGTCTCGCGCTCCAAGACCGTACCCGTCGATAAGGTCGAGTCCTATGCCCGCCATGGCCTCAATTTCTACGGCGGCGTGCTTGGGCTCGACACCTCCTCGAACGTGGTGCCGGCGAGCGGCCTGCACGGTGAGAAAAACTACGCCGACCAAGCGCTGTTTCCTGACCCCGCGTCTTTACGCATGATCCCCTGGCTGGAGAACACGGCGAGCATCGCCTGCCTGGGTTTCTGGGACGACGGCGAGCCGCAGCGCGCCGCGCCGCGCTTCGTGTTCTCCGAACTCATCAAGCGCGCCAACGCGCTCGGCTACGACGTCATGATGGGGCACGAATACGAGTATTACCTGCTGTCGGCGGAGACGCGGCAGCAGCTCTTCTCCGGCATCCACATCTTCCACACGGTGCGCAATCACTACACCCCGTTCCTGGACACGCTTGTTCCGACGCTGCGCGCTTACGGCGTCGACGTCATCACCCACAATTGCGAATATGGCGGCTCGCAATTCGAGACCGTTTTCGGCGCCGGCATGAATCTCGCTGCCGCCGACAAGGCCTTTGCCTTCAAGAACGGCATGAAGGAGATCGCCCACCGCAACGGGCTGATCGCCTCCTTCATGGCGAAACCCTTCGCCGGCCAGTCCGGCAGCGGCTGCCACCTGCATGTCAGCCTGTGGGATCGCAAGAACGGCCGCAACGCCTTCCTCGACGCCAAGGCGCCGGACAAGCTCTCGGCGATCGCGCACTCCTTCATCGAGGGCGTGCTGGCGCACGGTCCGGCGATCATGCCGCTCGCCAACCCGACACCCAATTGCTACCACCGCGTCAAGCCCTATACCTTCGCGCCATCCAATGTGAGCTGGGGATATCAGGACCGTTCGGCAATGGTGCGCGTCAAGGCTAGCGGCGACGACCGCACCCATATCGAGATGCGCGCCGGCTCCGCCGCGAGCAATCCCTATCTGCTTGCAGCAGCCGTGCTTGCCGCCGGGCTGCTGGGGCTGGAATCGAAAGCCGGCCTGCGCGAACAGACGCGGGAGACCACGAGCGAAGACAACGCCGCGCTGGAGAAGTTCCCGCAGACCTTGGATGCCGCGCTCGACGCGCTGGAACGTGACGAAGCCTTCCAGCAGGCGCTCGGCGCCGAATTCGTGAAAGTGTTCACCGCCGTCAAGCGTTTCGAGCTCGCCCGTTTCCACGCCCATGTCAGCGACTGGGAAGTGAACGAATATCTGGAACTCTACTGATCTTCGAGGACTGCCATGACCGCCCGTTTCGATCCGCTGCGCCTGAAGCGCGACAAGGTGCTGGACCCCGCCGTGACCGCGGTGCTCATCGTCGACATGCAGAAGGGCGAGCTGACGGAAACGCATCGCACCGAAAAGCCGGCTTACTTTCAGGCGATGAAGGGCAGCGTCGTGCCGGCCGCCAAGCGCCTGATCGACGGCGCGCGTGCCGCCGGCTGCGAGATCGTCTACACGGTGATCGAATCGCTGACGAAGGATGGCCGCGACCGCTCGCTCGACCACAAGCTCTCAGCCATCCATTTCGCGCGCGGCTCGGACGAGGCCAAGATGATCGAGGAGATCGCGCCCGCCGGCGACGACATCGTGCTGCCCAAGACCTCGTCGGGCGTCTTCAACTCGACCAATCTCGACTACGTGCTGCGCAACCTCGGCGTCGAGAACGTCGTCGTGTCGGGCATCCTCACCGACCAGTGCGTCGACATGGCGGTGCGCGACGGCGCCGATCGCGGCTTCTACATGGTCTGCGCCGAGGACGCCTGCACCAGCTACACCGACGAGCGCCACCGCGCCGCGCTCAAGGCCTTTGGCGGCTATTGCCGGGTGCAGACCGTGGACGAGGTGCTGGCGGAGTTGGGGAGGTAGGGGGCCGGCAGCGTCAAACATATGGCAGCGCACCCCCGCCCCTAACCTTGCCGGGGCGAGCCACGGCTCTCGCCCGTCCTTCGGACCCCCACAAGGGGTAGGGGAAACTTTGTGGCCGCGCCACGATGCGCCAAGATAAGCGATTGTGGCCGAACGGAAGTGTCGGCGTCTCCCTCCCCCTTGTGGGGAGGGGACAGGGGTGGGGGTGCGCCGCCTTATGCGAATGCCATGCCCTGCCGGCAGATAGCGCCGGCGTGCCGTCAGCCTGTGGATAGTTTCCACGACCGTTCAAACAGACTGTCCAGCCTTTTCAGGTGGTTAAGGCTACAAGTCTGTTTTCCTCGTCGAAATCTATCAACACCCCCGGAACCTCTTCCATACTGTGTCCGCTCGAAATGGAGACCGGAATGGAAGACTGGGACGGACAAGCGAACTGGAACTGCGATGTGCTGGAGCGCATCGTGGCGCTGCTGTTCGCGCTCGCCAATCTGGCCGACCTCGCCGCCGGCGCTCCCTATCTACGCCGCCGTCGGGTGCTCGAAATCCTGAGCCACGGCGAGGTCGAGGCGCGGGCCTTCCTTTTCGGCGGCGCGCCGGTTCCGTCCGATGCGTTGGAGAATACCGGCGACGCAACACGCCTCGCGGTGCGTTTCCGGGCACTGGCGCTGGTGCTGTGCGCCCTGCTGGCGCAGGCCGCGCGGTTCGCTCCGTCCGGCGCCATCGGTCCGCAAGCCGGCCAGCCGTCGCACGCGATTTCCGCGCCCACGGTTCGCTGGTTGGACGCCTCGCCACAGCTCGCACCAGATACGTCGTAACGGCCCGGCGTCCCGCTTCCCGACTTCTCCCATCGGCGTGATGGGAGCGTTCTTTGACAACAGCCAGGGCGGATTTCCGCAGCGTGGCAACGAATAGGTGTGTTCGAAAGAACCCCTCTCCGTCGCGGCGGGTTGGGTCGGCCGCCATAGAACGAGGGGCTTCCTTGCGTCGGAGTGGTTGAAATTACCTCTCCCGGCAGCTACGCGGCCATCCTCCTCCCAAGGGCAGGACTATCGCATTTGGTGTCGAACCCTCACCGAAACGCCAGTCCGGCGTCCTTCATCAGCCATTCGTGCTCCGGCGCGTTGTGGAACTTCCAGGTGCGCTTCGGCCCGGCCATGACGTTGAGGTAGTAGAGGTCGTAGCCGTGGCAGGCGGCGCAGGGGTGGTAGCCCTTGGGCACCAGCGTCACGTCGCCGTCCTCCACCGCCATCACCTCGTCCAGCTCGCGCATGCCATTGGCGTCGGCGTCCGTGTAGACACGCTGGAAGGCGAAGCCCTGTTGCGGGTTGAGGCGGTGATAGTAGGTTTCCTCAAGATAGGATTCGGCCGGCAGATTGTCCTGGTCGTGCTTGTGCGGCGGATAGCTCGACGTATGGCCGCCCGGCGTGATGACCTCGACCACCAGGAGCGAATCCGCCGGCTTGCTCTCCGGCAGGATGTTGGTGACGTAGCGCGTGTTGGTGCCCTTGCCGCGCGTCTCCTGGCCGAGATCGTCGGGCGCGATCACCCGCGCCGGCAGGCCGCCGCCGAGGCCCGGCGCGGAACAGACAGCAAGCTCCAACTCCGTGTCGGCCGTCACCGACCAGCTCGAGCCCTGCGGCACATAGACCGACCACGGCTTGCCCTCGAACACCGACATGCGCTCGCCGAGCAGGCCGAAGTCCTGGCCGCCGGCGCTGGCCCTGCCCTTGCCGGTGACGAAGACAAGGCAGACCTCGCGTCCACCGGTTTCGGCCGATACGGTTTCGCCGGGCTTCAGCCGATGCAGATCGAAGCCGACATAGGTCCAGCCGGCGTTCTGTGGCGTGACATGGGCGACGCGGCCATGACCCTTCTTCGCCCTGACGAGCAGTTTCGACATTTTCTCTCAATCCTTCTGGGCGGGGCCGCTGTCGCCGTCCGCCGGCGGCTGGTAGCGGAACAGGAACTGGTAGGCGCCGTAGCCGGCGAAGGCCAGCGCGATTAGGCCCCAGTTCTGCGAGCCGCCATAGAACTCGAGGCCGGCCCATAGCAGACAGGTGGCGACCAGCGCGATGCGCCGCCATAGCGGCCGGAAGAAGGGATGATCGGCGTCTTTCATGTGCGTATCCCGAATGGTCTATCCGTAGGCGCTCGCAGCGCTCCGCTCAACCCGGGAATCCCTGCGTCTCGACCGTGTAGCCGGCGTTCGTCATCACCCGCATCAGTTCCGCGTGGCCAATCTGCGCCATCTTCAGCGGCGGGCTCTTCTTCGGGTCCTGCTCGGCCTCGACCACGAACCAGCCCTCATAGCCATGGTCGGCGAACTTTTTGACGATTGCACCGAAATCGAGCGAGCCATCGCCCGGCACGGTGAAGGCGCCGAGCGCCACCGCGTCAAGGAAGGATTGTTTCTGCCAGTCCAGTGCGTCGATCACCGGTCGGCGGATATCCTTAACATGCACATGGTTGATGCGCTTGTGGTGCTTGTCGATCGCCCGCAGCACGTCGCCGCCGGCAAACGCCAGATGCCCGGCGTCGAGCAGCAGCGGAACGCCCTCGCCGGAATGGTTCATGAAAGCGTCGAGTTCGTGCTCGAACTGTACCACGGCCGCCATGTGGTGATGGTAGGAAAGCGGCATACCCTGATCGCCGCACCATTCGCCGAACTGCGTGACCTTGCGGGCATAGGCCTTCATCTCGTCGTCGGAGAGCACAGCCTTCTCCGCCAGCGGTTTTGCCCGGTCGCCCTGGATCGAGCGGCCGACTTCTCCGTACACGATGCAAGGCGCGCCCACCGCCTTGAACAGGTCGATCATCGGCCGGATACGGTCCTTGTTGGCCGCGAGGTCGCCGTCGGCGGCGAGTGTGCCGGAGAACCAGCCGCCGCACAGCGTCACGTCGGCTTGTCTCAAGATCGGCAGCATCTCCTCCGGCGTCGACGGAAAGCGCCGGCCTTGCTCCATGCCGGTGAAGCCGGCCGAGCGCGATTGGTGCAGACACTCCTCCAACGACACGTCGTCGGAGAGTTCCACCAGATCGTCGTTCCACCACGCGATGGGCGACATGCCGAGTTTTGCTTTCAAGAATGTGCTCCGAGTTCTTGCTGCCGTTCGTGCCGTCCCTCAGCCGCCGGCCAGCTCTCCTCTCCCCGTTCTTCACGGGGTGAGGGCAGGGGTGAGGGGTATCCTCAATTCACCAGATGCTGCGCCTTGCGCTTCTCCTCATATTCCGCTCTTGCCGCATTCACCGTTGGCCGCACCGAGACTTCCGGCACCGCGACATCCCACCAGTGGCCCCCGGCCTCGGTCGAGACCAGCGGATCGGTGTCGATCACGACGACGCTGGTCCTTGTGTCGGCTTCCGCCTCCTTCAAAGCCCGCTCCAGTTCGGCGATCGAGGCCACCTTGCGCGCCACCGCGCCCATCGCGGCGGCGTGCGCGGCGAAGTCGATCTGCGGCATCTCCTCATGCAGCGCGTCCTTCAGGAGATTGTTGAAGTTGGCGCCGCCGGTCGCCGTCTGCAGCCGGTTGATGCAGCCGAAGCCGCGATTGTCGAGCACGACGATGGTGAGTTTCCTGCCCAGCATCACCGAGGTGGCGATCTCCGAGTTCAGCATCATGTAGCTGCCGTCGCCCAGCATCACCACCACGTCGTCGTCCGGCCTGGCGATCTTGACGCCCAGCCCACCGGCGATCTCGTAGCCCATGGTCGAATAGCCGTAGTCGAGATGGTAACTGCCCGGTGCGCCAGCGGGCCAGAGCTTGTGCAACTCGCCCGGCAGGCCGCCCGAGGCGCAGACAAGAATAGCCTTGGAGCCGCGGGCTCGATGCACGGCGCCGATCACCTGCGCGTCAGAGGGCAGGGCGTTGGTCGGGTCGGTGGCGGCCTTGGCCGCCTTCAGCCAGTCGGTCTTGGCGCTCTTCGCGGTCGAGACCCATGCGTTCGGGGATTTCCAGTCGCCGAGCTTTTCCTCCAGCGCTTCCAGCCCCGCTTTCGCGTCGGCGACCAGCGGCAGGGCGCTGTGCTTGCCGGCGTCGAATGCTTGCGCGTTCAGCCCGACGATCTTCATGCCGTCGGCCTTGAACAGCGCCCAGGAGCCGGTGGTGAAATCCTGCAGCCGCGAGCCGACCGCCAGCACCAGGTCGGCCTGTTCCGCGAGCAGGTTCGAGGCCGACGAGCCGGTGACGCCGACCGAGCCCATGTTGAGCGGATGGTCGTGCGGCAGGCTGGATTTGCCGGCCTGCGTCTCCATGACGGGCACGCCGTGTTTCTCGGCGAAGGCCTTCAGCTCTGACGTCGCTTCGGAATAAAGCACGCCGCCGCCGGCGATGATGACCGGCTTCTCCGCGGCCTTGATTGCGGCGACCGCGGCGTCGAGTTCGCGCGTGTCGGGCCGCGCGCGGCGCGGCAGCCAGACGCGCTCGGCAAAGAAGGCTTCCGGATAGTCGAAAGCCTCCGCCTGTACGTCCTGGCAGAGCGACAGCGTCACCGGCCCGCAATCGGCCGGATCGGTCAGAACCTGCATGGCGCGCTGCATGGCCGGAAGTATCTGCTCCGGCCGCGTGATGCGGTCGAAATAACGCGATACCGGGCGGAAGCAGTCGTTGGCGGAGGCCGTGCCGTCACCGAAGCCTTCCACCTGCTGCAGCACCGGGTCGGGCGCGCGGTTGGCGAACACGTCGCCGGGCAGAAGCAGCACCGGCAGCCGGTTGACATGGGCAAGGGCTGCCGCCGTCACCATGTTGGTCGCTCCCGGACCGATGGAGGAGGTCGCGGCCATGAAGCGGCGACGGAAGCTCGCCTTGGCGAAACCGATCGCCGCATGGGCCATCGCCTGCTCGTTGTGGGCGCGGTACGTCGGCAGTTCCTCGCGCACCTGGTAGAGCGCCTCGCCGAGACCAGCGACGTTGCCGTGGCCGAAGATCGCCCAGACGCCGCCGAAGATCGGCACTTTCCTGCCGTCGATCTCGGTCATCTGGCGGGTCATGAAGCGGATCAGCGCCTGCGCCATGGTCAGGCGGATGGTCTTGGTCATTTCTCTTCCTCCGCCGCTCTTATGCCGCCTTGCGGCCGCGGGCGGCAAGCCACGCCCGGGTGAGTTTTTCGAACCGTCCGGCCATGTCGGCGATTGCCTCTTCGTCCGACATTTCGCCGGCGAACCATTGCTCGGCCGCGTTCGCGAACAGCGTGCGCCCGACCGCGAAGCCCTTGACGATGCCGACGCCGGCTGTCGCGGCAAAGGCGGCTTCCAGCTCGTCCTGCGGCGCTTCCAGCCCGAGCAGCACGACGCCACGGCAGTACGGGTCGTGCTTCTGGATCGTCGCCTCGATATTCGCCCAGGCGTTGGAAGAAGCCTGCGGCTCGAGCTTCCACCAGTCGGGCTTGATGCCGAGCGCGTAGAGCTCCTCCAGCGCACGCGAGATGGTCGTGTCCTCCAGCGGCCCGTGCTTGCCGGCGATGATCTCGACCAGCAACTCGCGGCCGACCTTGCGGGCGGCGTCGAACAGCGTGCGCAGCTTCTGCTGCTGCTCTTCCTTCAGCGCCGAAGGATCGTCGGGATGGTAGAAGCACAGGCACTTGATGCAATGGTCAACCGGCCAGTCCACGAGTTGCGAGCCGATGTCCTGCGAGACTTCGAAGCGCAGCGGCCGCGAGCCGGGCTGCTCCACCGGCCGGCCGAGCCAGGAGAAGGGATGGCGGGCGAACTCGAACATCGCCTCGCGTCCGTATTTCTCGTCGAGCAGCATGCCGTAGCCATCGCGTCCGGCCGCGACTTTCGCCGCCGCCTTGACTGCCAGCACCTTGAATTCGTTGATGCGGGAAAAGTCGACGCCGGCCTTCGTCGCCGCCGTTTCGAGCTGGCTGCGGTGGTCGCAAGCGAAGGCCATCAGCGAGGGCACCTCGCGCCGCCGCGTCGTCGCCCAGTGAATGTGGTTGATCGCCTCGTCCCTGCGCAGCGCACGGTGTCGGCTGCCATGCTTGAGGAAATAGCGCAGCTCCTCGAAGGTGGGGTATTCCGGGGCGCAGAGCAGCCGCGACACGGCGAAGGCGCCGCAGGCATTGGCCCAGGTGGCGGCGGTGGCAAGGCTTTCTCCGCCCAGCCAGCCGCGCAGGAAGCCGGACATGAAGGCGTCGCCGGCGCCGAGCACATTGTAGATCTCGATCGGAAAGCCGTCGCCGACGATGCCGTCTTCGAGATCGTCCGGGATCGGACCGTCATAGACGATGCAACCCTTGGCGCCGCGCTTCAGCACGATGGTCGCCGGGGTGAGCGTGCGAATGGTCTTCAGTGCCGCCAGCAGGTCGCTTTCGCCCGAGGCTATCAGCACCTCCTCCTCGGTGCCGACGACGAGGTCGCACTCCGGCAGCACCGCCTTCATCTCGGCCGAAACGCGATCCGACTTCACATAGCGTCCGAAACCCTCGGCGTGGCCGGCAAGGCCCCAGAGGTTCGGCCGGTAGTCGATGTCGAAGACCACCTTGCCGCCCTTTTCCTGCATGATGCGCATCGCCTTGCGCTGCGCGGCACCGGTGTTTTCGCGCGAAAAATGCGTGCCCGTGACGACAACCGCGCGCGCCGAGGCGACGAATGTCTCGTCCACGTTATCCGGCTCCAGCGCCATGTCGGCGCAGTCGGTGCGCACGAAGATCATCGGCGAGACGCCTTCGTCCTCGACGGACAGCAGTACCAGCGCGGTCAATCGCTCGGCATCCGTCTTCAGGCCGTCGACATTGACACCCTCGCGCACAAGCTGCTCGCGGATGAAGCGGCCCATCTGCTCGTCGCCGACGCGGGTGAGCAGGGCCGAGCGCAGCCCGAGCCGCGCGGTGCCGACGGCGATATTGGCCGGGCAGCCGCCGACCGACTTGGCAAAGGAGGCTATGTCCTCAAGCCGCGAGCCGATCTGCTGACCGTAGAGATCGACGGAGGCACGACCGATGGTGATGACGTCCAGCGCCGCCCCCTCCTGCATTTCCATTTGCCGCGTCTGCTCGTCCGATCGTGTTTCCGTCATCCTCATAATGAAATATTAATTCCATGTTATCGTCAATATGGAACAGACATTCCCTATCGAATCCTCGGCTGCGGTGAACACCCGCCGGTCCGGTCGCGCCGCTCTTCCGCCACGCCGATGCAAAGCGCCATGGCCAGCGCCATGCTGGCCGACAGCGAACGGAAGCCGGCAAAGTCGGCCTCGGTGATCTCGAACCAGACGGTGGCAAACTCGGCCAGCGGCGAGAAGGAGGAATCGGTGATGGCTACCACCGGCACGCCCTGCCTGGCCAGCGCGCCGGCCTGTTCGATCGTCGACCGCGCGTAGGGCGAGAAACTCACCGCGATGGCGGCGTCCTTCGCCGTGGCGAAGCCTGCCATCTCCGCTTCCAGGCCGGCCGCTGATTCCAGCAATTGTGCCCGCACGCCGAGCTTGCCCAGCGCATAAGCGATGTAGGAAGCGACCGGATAGGATCGCCGCCGCGCCAGAACATGGACCGTTTCCGCCTCCGCCAGCAGCGTGATCGCCTTTTCCAGCGCGGACTCGTCGATCGACCGGGAAACATCCTGCAGCGAGGTTGTCGCGGCGGCGACAAAGCCGTCGAGAATGGCGCGATGCCCGGCGCCCTTGGCCGCCTTCGAGCGCAACGCCGAGAGCCGTTCGTCATAGGATGAGGTGCGCTCGCGCAGTCTTTCGCGAAACACCGCCTGCATGGCGGTGAAGCCGTCGAAGCCGAGCAGTTGCGCGAAGCGGATCAGCGTCGATGGCTGAACGCCGGCGGAAGCGGCGATCGAGGCGGCGGTGCCGAAAGCGATGTCGTCGGGATTGTCCAGCGCATGGGCGGCGACCTGCGCGATGCGCTTGGGCAGGCTTTGCCGCCGCTCCAGGATCGCCTTGCGCAGCGAACTGAAATCGCGGGGAGGTGGGTTGGCGGCTTCCAAGTCGTTCATCGCTCCTGCTTTCCCGCCAAAAATCCATTTGCCCGGCGCACGGCAAGTGCAGCCGGTCCGAGAAAAGACCGCAGGCAAGTGGATCATTTCGTCGAAGGCAGCTTCCAAACCGGCTTGACGCACCCGCCTCGGATGGAATATATAATCCAAAAACTTGTAGTTTGGTAGAGAAATTCCAATTTTTCACTGAAATCTCTAGGGAGGAGATCATGGGAAGCCGATTGAAGAAACTTCTGGCGGCGGCGGTTGCCGCCCTTCCGCTGGTCGTCGGCTATGGCGCCGTCGCCTATGCCGAAGGCGAGCATTTCGTCTTCGTCAGCCACGCGCCGGACACCGATTCCTGGTGGAACGTCATCAAGAACGCGCTGAAGAACGCGGCCGCCGATACCAAGACCACGGTCGACTACCGCAATCCGCCGACCGGCGACATCGCCGACATGGCGCGCATCATCCAGCAGGCCACCGCCGCCAATCCTGATGGCATCATCACCACCATCGCGGATTTCGACGTGCTGCAAAGCGCGATCCAGGGTGCGATCGCCAAGGGCATCCCCGTCATCACCGTCAATTCCGGCACGGCGGAGCAGTCCAAGCAGCTCGGCGCGCTGATGCATATCGGCCAGCCCGAATACGATGCCGGCAAGGGCGCCGGCGAGCGGGCCAAGGCGGCTGGCGTCACCGATTTCGTCTGCGTCAACCACTACATCACCAACGCCGCCTCGGTGGAGCGCTGCCAAGGGTATGCCGACGCTCTCGGCGTGGAACTGGGCGACCACATGATCGATTCCACGCAGGACCCGACCCAGGTCTACAACAAGGTGAAAGCCTATCTCACCGCGCATCCGGACACCAACGGCATCCTGACGCTGGGGCCGAATTCGGCCGAGCCGACCATCAAGCTGCTGCGCGACACCGGCGAGACCTCGAAGTACAACTTCATCACCTTCGACCTGTCGGCCGACATTTCGCAGGGCATCAAGGACGGCATCGTGGAGTCCGCCATCGACCAGCAGCCCTATCTCCAGGGCTACCTGCCGGTCATCTTCCTGACCGAATACAAGCGCTACGGCGTCATCCCGGCCAACAACGTCAACACCGGCCCGGGCTTCGTCACCAAGGACAATATCGAGATGGTCGAGAAGCTGGCCGGCGAATACCGCTAAGCGAAACAGGGCGCGCGACGGCCACGCCGCGCGCCTCTCCATTGACCGACGGGGGAGGCCGCCATGGCGGAGAGCGAAGCCGTACCGGCCGCGGGACGGCGATTGGACGAGCGCCTGCAAAGGCAATCCGGACTGCGCAAGCTTTTGTCGCGGCCGGAACTCGGGGCGGTTGCCGGCACCGTCCTCGTCTTTCTCTTCTTTGCCGTGACGGCACGCGGAACCGGCATGTTCGCCGCTGACGGCATCCTGAACTGGATCACCGTCACCGCGCAGCTCACCATCATCGCCACCGGGGCGGCACTGCTGATGGTCGGCGGCGAGTTCGACCTTTCGGTCGGCTCGATGATCGGCTTCGCCGGCATGATGATCGCCATTCCCACCGTCTATTTCGGCTGGCCCATCGAGGTCAGCGTCGTCTTCGCCTTCTGCGGCGCGCTGCTCATCGGCTTCCTCAACGGGCTGGTGGTGGTGCGCACGCGCCTGCCCTCCTTCATCGTCACGCTCGCCTCGCTCTACATCCTGCGCGGCATGACGATCGCGCTTTCGATCCTCTTCGCCAACCGCACCATCGTTTCCGGCATCAAGAACTTCGCCGGCGATTCGATCGTCGTGCCGCTGTTTTCCGGCAAGGCGTTTCCCGCCCTGTTCGTCTGGCTTGCCGATGCCGGCATCATCGGCAAGCTGCCCAACGGCCAGCCCGTCGTGCAAGGCATTCCGGCCGTGGTGATCTGGGCCGTCGTCATCGCGCTGGTCGGCCATGTGGTGCTGACCCGCACGCGCTTCGGCAACTGGGTCTTCGGTGCCGGCGGCGACGCCAATGCCGCGCGCAATGTCGGCGTGCCGGTATCGCGGGTGAAGATCATCCTGTTCATGGTCACAGCCTTCTGCGCCACCGTCTACGCCACCTGCCAGGTGATGGAATTCGGCTCGGCGGCGGCAGACCGCGGCCTGCTCAAGGAATTCGAGGCGATCATCGCCGCCGTCATCGGCGGCTGCCTGCTCACCGGCGGCTACGGCTCGGTGGTCGGCGCCTTCTTCGGCGCGCTGATCTTCGGCGTGGTGCAGATGGGCATCCTGTTCACCGGCGCGCCGAACGACTGGTTCCAGGTGTTTCTCGGCCTGATGCTGCTGACGGCAGTGCTGTTCAACAGCTATATCCGCCGCCGCGCCACCGGCGAGCGCTGAGGGAGGGGACCATGAGCGAAACCGTCACCGCTTCTTCCGACGTGCCGCTGATCGAGGTGCGTGACCTGGTCAAGCATTTCGGCCCCGTGGTGGCCTTGGCCGGTGTTTCCATGAAGGTGCGCCGCGGCGAGGTGCTGTGCCTGCTGGGCGACAACGGCGCCGGCAAGTCGACGCTCATCAAGACACTTTCGGGCGTCCACAAGCCGACCAGCGGCAGCTTCATGGTCGACGGGCAGCCGGTCGCCTTCTCCACGCCGCGCGACGCGCTCGACGCCGGCATCGCCACCGTCTACCAGGATCTGGCGATGGTGCCGCTCACCTCCATCGCCCGCAACTTCTTCATGGGCCGCGAGCCGATGCGCCGCTTCGGCCCGCTCAAGGTTCTCGATCTCGATTTCGCCGAGCGCGTGGCGCGCGAGGAGATGAAGAAGATCGGCATCGACGTGCGCGACCCCAGCCAGGCGGTCGGCACGCTGTCGGGCGGCGAGCGGCAATGCGTGGCGATCGCGCGGGCCGTCTATTTCGGCGCCAAGGTGCTGATCCTCGACGAACCGACCTCGGCGCTGGGTGTCGCGCAGACCTCGATGGTGCTGAAATACGTCAACCAGGTGCGGGCGAAGGGGCTCGGCGTCATCTTCATCACCCACAATGTCCGCCACGCCTATGCGGTCGGCAACACCTTCACCGTGCTCAACCGCGGTCGTACGCTCGGCACCTACGGGAAGACCGAGATCGGCATCGAGGAACTGCAGAATCTGATGGCCGGCGACAAGGAACTGCAGCTTCTGTCGGACGACCTCTGCGGCATGGTATAAGCCGCTTCTCCGGACAGGCCCCCGCAACGCGCCACGCACGAACTGAAAGCATGAAAAGCATGAAGACACTCGGCGTGGGACTGATCGGCTCCGGCTTCATGGGCAAGTGCCATGCCATCGCCTGGAATGGCGTCGGCACCGTCTTCCCCGACGCCGGCCGGCCGCTTCTGGTGCATCTTGGCGAAGCCGGCGAAGACCTGGCGCGCCGCCGCGCCGCCGAATTCGGTTTCGAGCGCGGCTCGGGTGACTGGCGCGCGGTGATTGCCGACCCGGAAGTGGACGTGGTTTCGATCACCACGCCCAACCAGTTCCATGCCGAGATGGCGCTGGCCGCGCTGGAAGCCGGCAAGCACGTCTGGTGCGAGAAGCCGATGGCGCCGCAATTCTCGGAAGCGGAGGTAATGACGAAAGCCGCAGGCAAGGCCGGCAGGGTGGCGGTGCTCGGGTACAACTACATCCAGAGCCCGGCCATCCGGCAGATCGGCGCGCTGCTGGAAGAGAAAAAGATCGGCGAACTCAGCCATCTCCGCATCGAGATGGACGAGGACTTCATGGCCGACGCCGAGACCCCGTTCGGCTGGAAGCACGAGGCGGCCTCCGGCTACGGCGCGCTGGACGATTTCGCCGTGCATCCGCTGTCGCTCATTTCGGCGCTGTTCGGCCGCGTCTCGCGCGTCGTCTGCGATATGGCCAAGCCTTATGCCGACCGCGCCCTTGCTTCCGGCGGCCGGCGGCCGATCGAGACCTGGGATATTGCCAGCGCGCTGATGAAGTTGGAAAACGGCATGTCCGGCACGCTGCTTGTCAATCGCTCGGCCTGGGGACGCAAGGGCCGCATCCAGTTGCAGATTTTCGGCTCGAAGGGTTCCATCCTGTTCGACCAGGAGCGCTTCAACGAGTTCCAGCTCTATGTCACCTCGGACAAGGCCGCCGAGCAGGGCTACCGCACCATTCTCGCCGGGCCGAAGCACGAACCCTACGGCGCCTTCGTCCCGGCGCCCGGCCACGGCCTCGGCTTCAACGATCTGAAGGTTGTCGAATGCCGCGAACTCATCCGTCGCATCAACGGCGATACCGGCGCGCGAACGATCGGCTTCGACGAGGGGCTGGAGATCGAACGCACGGTGCATGCCATGGCGCGCTCGCATCACGAAGGTGGCTGGGTGGACGTTCGCTGAACCGGACGGGAAGCGGCAATTGCCGCTTCCCGTCGCACGCAGCGGTCAGGCGGCTCCGGGCTTCCTCGAAGCCAATGCGCCGCTTACCTGCCGGCGTAGCCGGACCGCGTCGGCAAGATTTTCAAGCACGGCCTCCGTCGTCGCCCAGTCGATGCAGCCGTCGGTGATGCTCTGGCCGTAGACCAGGGGCTTGCCCGGCATGACGTCCTGCCGTCCGCCGACCAGGTTGCTTTCGATCATGACGCCCATGATGCGGCCGTCACCGGCCGCCACCTGGCCTGCAACGTCGGCGGCGACGGCAGGCTGGGTTTCCGGCTTCTTGTTGCTGTTGGCGTGGCTGACGTCGATCATCAAGCGCGGCGCCAGACCGGCGCGAAGGAGCAGCGCGCTCGCCGTCTCGACGCTCGTCGCATCATGGTTCGGCGTCACGCCGCCGCGCAGGATGATATGGCAGTCCTTATTGCCCGTGGTCGCGGCAATGGCGCTGCGTCCCGCCTTCGTTACCGCCATGAAATGGTGCGGCTGGGCCGCCGATTTAACGGCGTCGACGGCGATGCGGAGATTGCCGTCCGTGCCGTTCTTGAAACCGACAGGACACGACAGGCCGGAAGCAAGCTCGCGGTGGATCTGGCTTTCCGTGGTGCGCGCGCCGATCGCACCCCAGCTTACGAGGTCGGCGATGTATTGCGGCGTGGTCATGTCGAGGAACTCGGTCGCAGCCGGCAGGCCGAGATTGTTGACGGCGGCTAGCACGTTGCGCGCCATCCGCAAGCCCTTGTCTATGTTGAAGCTGCCGTCGATGTCGGGATCGTTGATCAGGCCCTTCCATCCCACCGTCGTGCGCGGCTTCTCGAAATAGACGCGCATCACGATCTCGAGCCGGTCCGACAGACTGTCGCGCAGCGCCGCCAGACGGCTGGCATAGTCGACGGCCGCGGCCGGATCGTGAATGGAGCATGGCCCGACGACGACGATCAGCCTGTCGTCCGTGCCCTTCAGCACGTCATGGACGGCGTTGCGCGCCGCGGAAACGGTGCGCGTCGCCGTCAGCGTGCGCGGTATCTCGCGCATCACCTGTTCGGGCGTGCTCAGCTCCTTGAGTTCGGTGACCCGAAGGTCGTCTGTGGTGGTCAACACGGCTTTCTCTCCTTGATGGAGACCTGCCGGCTGAAACAAAAAAGCCGCCAGGTCTGGCGGCTGTTCGGATGTTGATGCTGCAATCTTCAGATCGAGCGCAATCCTCCCGCCGCCAGCGAGCTGTCGTAGCTAAAGTACCAGAACGTGGCGGTCAGGTGGATCATGCCGGTCAGTTAACCGAAA